>CAZNPC010000088.1:0-6903 GCA_964574765.1 uncultured Nitrospirales bacterium
GACAAAAGTTCGCAGCAGCTGAAGCTGGTTGCATATTTCGGATTGAGTGAAAAATACGCCAACAAAGGCCCGGTGTCATATGATGCCAGTATCGATGACGCCCTGGCCGGCAAGTCAGTGTCAGTTTATGATATCGCTGAACATAAAGATTCCAGGTACTACAGCGAGGCTGCAGAGGAGGGCATCAGGAGTATTCTTTCCATACCGATGTGGTTTCAGAAAGAAGTCATAGGTGTGCTTCGAATGTATACAACCGAGCCTGTCAAGTATTCTGAGGAAGATTTTAAGTTCATATCCGCTATTGCCGAGCAGGGAGCAATAGCAATTGTTAATGCCAGACGTTTTGAAAAGGCGGTGTCGAAGGAAAAAGAATACCTGAGGGTCTTTGAGGAAATTACAAAGGCTGTGAGTTCTTCTCTTCATGTGAAAGAGGTGCTGGATTTGATAACCAGGAAGATCCCCGAGGTCATGGGTCTGAAGGCAAGTTCTCTCAGACTTCTCAACAGGGAGACCCAGGAGCTGGAATTGGCGGCTTATTTCGGACTGAGTGAGCAATATGCCAATAAAGGCACTGTATCGTATGATGCCAGTATCGATGATGCCCTGGCCGGCAAGTCGGTGTCAGTTTATGACATTACTCAGCACAGAGGTTCAAAATATCATAAGGAGGCAAAAGCTGAAGGTATCAGGATCATTCTGTCTATTCCGATGCGCTATCAGCATGAAGTGACAGGCGTGCTGAGACTGTACACGACAAAACCTGTAAATTATACGGACGAGGACCTCAGATTTATGGCAGCAATCGCTGACCAGACGGCCATAGCTATAGTTAATGCCAAGCATTTTGAGAAGGAAATCTCCAAAGAAAAGGAATATTTGAAAGTATTTGAAGAGATCACAAAGGCGGCGAATTCAACTCTGCATGTTAATGAAGTGCTGGATATGATAGTCAAAAAAATCCCTGAAGTTATGGGATTAAAGGCTGCCACTATCCGCCTTCTTGACCATACGGGCAAGAAGCTTAAGCTTGGTGCTGCGTATGGGCTGAGTGAGAAATATTTAAGCAGGGGGCCTGTTGATACTGAAGAAAATATTATTGAGGCGCTTAATGAAAAACCTGTTGCCATCTACGATGTTACAACTGACGATAAGATTCACTATAAAAAAGAAGCAGCTGAGGAAGGGATTAAAAGTATGCTATCCCTTCCCATAGTCGCAAGGGGCAAAGTGCTCGGCGTGTTAAGGCTTCTTACAGGCAGCGCCAGACATTTTGTTCAGCAGGAAATAGATTTTGCCGCATCTCTTGCCGAACAGTGCGGAACCGCGATCGAGAATGCCACTATGTATGAAAAAGTGAAGAAAGACTATAATGATATAATGAAATATATAGATGGAGCGGTAATAGAGAAAGAATAGTATTTTCAGCCGTTCCACGCAGGGTCTGTACTTTAACTTGAATAGGACATGATTTTATAGTATCCTATAAAAGCGATGGCACTTTTTAATTATACAGCTAAAGAGATTACGCTTAAACTAGTCTACTACGGTCCCGGTTTTTCTGGAAAGACCACAAATCTCCAGAACCTTCATACTATATTGCCTAGTGACTCGAGAGGCAAGCTCATTTCTTTGACCACAGAAGCTGACAGGACACTTTTCTTTGATTTTCTTCCGGTTGACATTGGAAAAGTCAAAGAATTCAACATAAGATTTCAGCTTTACACTGTTCCCGGCCAGGTGCGTTATAACGCAACCAGGCGACTGGTGCTCAGGGGAGCAGATGCCGTAATATTTGTCGCTGACTCTCAGAAAGAAATGAAAGATCAGAATATTGAGAGTTACAACAATATGAGAGAAAATCTTACTGTTAACAACATAGATCCGGATGAGATCCCCATCATATTCCAGTACAACAAGAGGGACGTTAAGAATGTCATGAGCGTAGGGGAACTTAACGCTGATATAAACAAGGACAATGCGCCATTCTTTGAGTCCAGTGCAGTTGAAGGTAAAGGTGTTAAAGAGACCTTTAAAGAAGCAACTGATATTCTGATTAAACATATTGCCAAAAAGCATAAGGTTGATATAGACGCTCCGATAGAGATCATTTCAAATTCTGTCTCGGCTGACCCCGCGCAGGCCGCTCCTAAACCGTCGGTCTCATCGCCCCCGATCCAGTCACCCAGTTCTCAATCTCAGCCTCGTACACAGACACCTGATATAGCTCCGCCCTCAACCAGGCCGGTCGGCAGGCCCGCACCAGCTGTTGTTGAAAAAACTGTTGTTCAGCAGGCCCCTACGGCTGATCTCTCAGGACTTGTGTCTGTAATGGGAGACCTGAGAGATGTTTTGTCAGATATCAGTTCCACTTTGAAAGACATGCAGAAAAAGCAGGCCAGATCTTCCAATGAACTGTATGAGATCAGGCAGACATTGTCAGGGGCAAAGAAAGAAGGGAAAGGCCTAAAAAAGTTTTTTGGATAACCCCATAATACCGTAACGAGTAACGCGTTACGGTCTTCAAAGCATTTCCAGTGTCTTTATAAGCGCTTCAGCTTTCTTCAGGGTTTCATAGTATTCTCTCTCAGGCTCTGAATCAGCAACAATGCCGGCACCGGCCTGGACATAAGCAATGCCATTCTTAATGACAAATGTCCGAATAACGATGTTCAGGTCCATTGACTCAGAAAAACCAATATAGCCCAGAGAGCCGGTATAAGGCCCGCGAGTTACAGGTTCAAGTTCATCAATTATCTCCATGCACCTTACTTTCGGGACACCTGTTATTGTGCCGCCGGGAAAAGCCGCCTTAACAGCGTCAAAACTGTTTTTTCCCTTTGCTGCCCTGCCTGTGATATTTGAAACAATATGAATGACATGAGAATAATCTTCAGTAATCATTAATTCATCAACTGTCACCGAACCATAATCAGATATTTTCCCCAGGTCGTTGCGTTCCAGATCTATCAGCATTAAATGCTCGGCCCGCTCCTTTTCATTAATAAGCAGATCCGACCTCATCTCCCGGTCTGCTTTCGCATTGGCACCTCTTGGCCTGGTTCCTGCTATCGGCCTTGTTGATACAACGTTATTGTTAAATTTTACCAGCCTTTCAGGCGATGAACTTACGACCCGGTATTCTCCCATATCGAGATACGCTGCAAAGGGAGAAGGGTTAATTTTGCTAAGTATCTTGTAAATTTCCCATTCATCCGTACCGCGGATGTCGGCAGAAACCCTCTGAGAAAGGTTTGCCTGAAATATATCCCCGGCTTTTATATACTCTTTTGTCTTTTTAACGATATTGACATAATCGTTCCTGCCGGTTTCATGTCTGACCTTTATCTGCCTGTTTTTTTTTGGATCGGCCGTGACTGTAACGTTTGCTGCGGTTATCTTCTCATAAAGCAGGTTGATCTTTTCACGAGAGGCTTCATAATAAGATCCGCAGTTCTTTTTCATAATTGCGGATGTATGCCCTGTTTCACCTGCGGCGGGACACGATACAATGAAAGTCTTTTTTAATTTATGGTCAAATGCAACAAGAGTATCGACTAAAAGGAAATGCGCGTCAGGGATCTGCAGGTCATCAATAGCTGTTCTTGGCAGACGCTCAAAATAGTGGACAAAATCATAACTGAAAAGGCCTACGGCTCCGCCGGGAAAAGGAGGAAAGCCTTCAGGGAGTTCCATTTTATATGAATCAAGCAGACTCTTTAATTCTTTTAAAGGAGATTTTGTGACAGATACTATTTTTTTGCCCCGTGACTCTATCTCAACAGTTCCGTTTTTCACCTTAAACGTTAAGAAAGGGTCGGCGCCGGCAAATGAGAACCTGGATATCTTGTCAGGGCCTTTTATGCTTTCCAGCAGAAAACTGCAGGGCCCTTTAATTGACTCATAGACCTTTTGGGGAGGTATGTACGGCAATTCGGCATATACAGGAAATATTTTCCCCTGTTTTGCATTTTCCGTAAACAATTTTTTTGTAGGCAGGACTTTAAGCATAAGTCAAAAACAACAGTGTAGAGTTCGAAAGCTTAAACATACTGAAATGTCCGCCTTTACAGACCTCGGCCCGTTGCTTCGCCCCGAGGCGAGCGAGACGGGTAAAATTAACAATTATCATTTTGTGATGACCCTCTTGGTAAGCACAATGTAAGGACAACAAAATATTATTAAATTCACGCGCCACGCCTGCCTCTACCTGTGGCAGACAGGCTCGCTATGCATTCATAAATGCTAACTTTACATTGGGATTTTGAATTTATGATTTATTTAGTGCTCAGGATTTGAGATTTAGGATATTTTATTTATTTTAATTTTAATGGTATTTCCTGGTTGTTAACTCTTTCTCAATAAGCTCCAGTGCTTTTACAGGGTTTGGCTGTGACATAACCGCTCGCCCAATAACCAGATAATCAGCACCTCTGGCTAAAGCCCGTTTTGGCGTCATTATCCTTTTTTGATCATCCTGCCCGGCCCAGGAAGGCCTGATGCCGGGTGTTACTATTAAAAAACCGCTTCCGCAGTACGATCTGAGCATTTCAATGTCTTCAGGTGAGGCTACGACACCGTCGAGGCCGGCTTTTAAAGCCAGGCCGGCAAGATGTTTGACCTGGGTGCTCACACGATGATTAATGCCCATTTCATTTTTCATGGCAGTGTGATCTATGCTGGTCAATATCGTTACGCCGAGGAGCTTGGGCCTTTTAATATTTTTTTTCAGTGATGCCTTAACAAGTGTCTCAGCCGCCTGCTTCATCATTTCAAGCCCGCCGAGAGCGTGTATATTGAACATAAATACGCCGAGATCTGCCGCGACACGCGAGGTCTTTGCCACAGTATTGGGGATATCATGGTATTTAAGGTCAAGGAAGACCTTTTTCCCCATGGAATTTATATCTTCAATTATTTTCGGGCCGACAGCAGTGAATAGTTCAGAACCAACCTTGAAAATATCGATATGATCTTTAAATGTTTTTACAATATCCAGCGCTTCTTCATGATCAGCGACGTCAAGAGCGAGGATTATATGTTTTTTGGACTTCACGGTGTTAAATTGTCGATCGTCAATTGTTAATTGTCAATTTTTGGAAGTGTTATCTTCTTCTGGGCCTGGTATTTGCCTTTTTTGTCAGCATATGACCTTTCACAGATCTCATGGGCATCAAGGAAAACAAGCTGTGCAATCCCTTCATTTGCGTATATTCTGACTGGAGAAGGAGATGTATTGGATATTGATATTGTTACGAACCCTTCCCATTCAGGTTCAAGAGGGGTCACATTAACCACTATCCCGCATCTTGCGTAAGTTGACTTTCCAAAGCATATAACAACCACGTCTCTCGGGAGCTTAAAATATTCCAGCGAAGTCGCCAGGACAAATGAATTCGGAGGTATTACGCATGAATCACCTTCAAAATCTACGAGCCTGCCGGGATCGAAATTTTTCGGGTCGATTATGTCGTCGCCGTTACTGCTGAAGATCTTGAATTTGTCGGATATCCTCATGTCATAGCCGTATGAGCCTACACCATAAGATATAGATCCTGCTCTTACCTGATTATCCGCAAACGGAGTTATCATGCCTTTTTCAGCCATTTCCCGGATCCAGCGGTCGTTTTTTGCCATGTATATCCTCTTGATTAATAAGGTGTGTGAGCGGTCTTTGAAAGGTTAACATATAAAACACAAACTGTTCAAATAGTTCAAACCCTCCTGAGGCGGGCAAGCCGTTCAAGCCCCCGCAAAGTTCTATACCGTAGAACGGCACAAGTAGAACTTGAACTGCGGGGCAGGTGTTCAAACTCCCGTAAAGTCCAAAAGTGGACCACGGGACAGACTGTTCAAGATTGTTCAATGTTGTTTAAGAACAGGGAGACTGCTTCTTTATGTCCGCAATCGACAATTGATTAGATTCTGTTTGATCAATAAAGATAGACGTTTTCGGTTAATTCCTCAAGGTTTTCTTTCAAAGGAGTCGCACGGACATTCATCATCAGTCTCCCTGTTTCTGTAATGAGATTAGTCGGACCTGCATACCTGCGGCACGTAAACCTGCCGGCAGGCAGGGATTGAAACATTGCAGAGATGAAGTTCTTGACATTGGATGTCTTGTATGAGAACATATTCCGATAAAACAAGGGTTGGAATATTTTGTAGCTACTACATAGTTACATATAATAGAAAGGTTTAAATACTTGCTCACTATCTTAAATATATGAAAACAATAAAAAACAAATTAGGAATTGGAAAGACATTAGCAGTACTTGGAGTAATGGGTATAGGATTAATAACACAAGGATGTTTATCGATGTATGCTGTACAGAAGGCTAATGAAAGGCGCGATAGACTATCTGCTTATGAACACGTTCCTTGTAAGAACAAGATAACAAAAAGAGGGAAAAATTGGTTTTGTTTTCTGGATGATGAAGGATATGCTTTTTGGGAGTTGAAAAAAGAAAAAGACGGAAGATTTAGTTATGAGCTAGATGGGAAAACTAAGTACTTAAATCCAGAGAATATAGAGATTGTAAAATAATTCTTTATCCAAAATAATCTGGAGCAACTTTTATTACACAAGAAGGATTTGTGTTATCCCAATAATCTTCACATTTGATATTATAGGTTTTTCCTGTAATCCATTCTGCTTTGTGTTCTGTTGATAAGCCAGTTGTCATTGAAGTGGCATTATTAATATCAAAGTTGCATTTGTCAAAATCATAATAAGAATATTCCATTAAAACAAGGATTGAAACTGCTTTATTTCAGTGCCTTCAGTGTTCTCAGTGGTTGTATGAGAGAATATTTAATTAACCAGGGGCTGAAACTGTCCGGCATAACCTCTATTGACTCTGCCGGCCGGCCGGCGTTATACTTAAAATATCCTGGGGGAGGCAT
>CAZNPC010000089.1:0-6896 GCA_964574765.1 uncultured Nitrospirales bacterium
AAACATCCTACATCGGCAGCACACAAGACCTCGAAAATCGTCTTTCTGAGCATAACAGCGGTGAAAGCAAAGCTACTCGGCACAAAGGACCCTGGAGCCTTGTCTATCAAGAGAAATTCCAGACTCGATCAGAAGCTGTTGGAAGAGAGATGTACTTTAAAACTGTTGATGGCAGAATAGAGCTGAAGAGACTCGGTATCCTGTAATTCTGGAACTTTTCATATAGAGGAGCGGTCGCATCGACAGGCCGAAGGGTCGTTCCGACTCATCGGTTCGATCCCGTTCACCTCCACCAAAATTTTACTCCTTCCCTTTCACCATCGGCACAAATCTGACCGGAATAATATCCTTGACCTTGATCCTGCCTTTTTCTTTTACTACAAGCTTCAGTTCCTGATAAATACTTCCAACCGGCAGGACCATCCTGCCGCCTTCTTTCAACTGTTCAATTAATTTCGGCGGGATCTTCTCAGGCGCCGCTGTTACTACGATCACATCAAACGGGGCATATTCTGCCCACCCCTGATATCCATCTCCGTGTTTAACTTTTACATTTTCATAACCAAGCTGTTTTAGCTTCACGCTCGCGGATTCCGCCAAAGGCTTTAATATCTCAATAGAATAAACCTGATTACTCAAAAGGCTTAATACCGCCGCCTGATAGCCTGACCCTGTTCCAATCTCCAGGACTTTCTCATTGCCTTTTAGCGCCGATAACTCGGTCATCAACGCTACGATATAAGGCTGGGATATTGTCTGCTCATAACCAATGGGCAAAGGCCTGTCCAGATATGCAAGGCCTTCCAGGTTTTCGGGCACAAATTTATGCCGCGGGACATTAAGCATTGCGGAAAGTACGCGGCTGTCTTTGACTCCCCTTTCCCTTATCTGCGTATCAACCATATTTTTGCGCATGGAAGAAAAATCCAGCGCAAAAACAACGGTTGCCGCTGATAACAATACTATTAAAGCAAGGAGCTTCTTTACCATATTTATATTATAGATCAGAAATTACATAATTAAAATACTCACCAGGGATGAACTCTGAAAAAAGCCTTGAACTATGCGGATATCTTGATATGCCATGGTTCATAACGCACACCAAGCATGTTGTCCTCAGGATAGCGGAACCTAAGATAGCCGAGATCACTGAGTTTCTGATACACTTCTGAAAGAGTAAAGCGTGAAGTAAAGTTTTCCGAACCGAACCCGGCCTGTCCTACGTCAAAATCGCCGATTCCGTGATATGAATAGCCCGGCGGCGCTATCGATCTGGAGGCAAGCGAGACATTGCCGTTATTCCTGTAGGCCTTGTTTAGAAACAGCAGAAACTGCTTCATCAATCCCCGCACACCGGAAGTCAGAATAACATTATCCCCCAGTATGCGTTTGATCTTCTTAAAAGTCTCATACGGACTCCCTTTGTAAAGGCAGCTGCCTGTGACTCTGTCCCTGACTATTTCTTTTCTGTTGATCCGAACATTGATATTCTGAATCGGTTTGTGGCCCAGAAAACCGTAATTAGCCGCGTCCTCATAAAAGATCTTTTCAAAAAGCTCGATCTCAGAGGCGGGGAACTTGCCCACAGAAGGATCTTTGCCGGACATATAGATACCGCCCTTAAAGCTCAGTGTATAGAAATAGCCGTGACCCATATAACTCTGAAGGCGAAACAGCCTCTTGACCATGGATTCCAATATCCCGAAATCCGCCCTGCTGATGAATATATCATCTTTGTGAGGTTTGTCGAAATTCTTCAGCTTGCTGAGATAGTCTTTGATGTCATCGTCGTTGATGCCGGCAGGGGTGGAAGGCGTAATGATTAAATTCTGGGCCAGTGCCTGGGGGACAACTCCCCCTCCCAAAACTCCCAGTGCAACAGCTTTAAGGAAGTCTCTTCTCTTTATTCGCTTAGATAAGATAGAGGTACTGAAAATTCCCTTCATCTCAAAGCATATTCTCTGATATCAACCTTAAATAACTTATCCTTAACACCTTCCCCGTAGAGTTAACCTTATGTTTAGATATCTTTTGGTTCATATTACACTAAAACAAAAAATAATTCGATATTTTTTTTGAGATATTGTGTGTTTTTATCCAAAGCATCACCCGCTGCTAAAATCATTATATTGACAAATGCGCCCCTTTTTCTTACATTAACTATAAGTAGCTCAAAACAAAGGAGGCATTATATTGCTAAAAAGAAATTTCCATATATTATTTGTTTTAATCGTCCTTTTTATTACACCCGCTTTCTCTGATGCAGTTGAATCATTTTATACGGTGCAGGCAGGAAGTCATACAGATATGAAGGGCGCTGAGCAACAGTTTGATTATCTGGCTCAATCGCTGAAGGGAAAAGACCTTGATTACCTGCGTGTTGAAAAGATAGGCAGATATTACTCTGTCAGAGTAGGCAAATTTGGTAACCGGGCTCCGGCAGAGACTCTTTTGAAGAAAAACAGCGCCTACCTTGAGACTTCTGCCGTAATGAAGGCGTACTATATTAAAGATCGGATCCTGAAATCATTCACTTCCTCTGCTCCTGTCAAAACCCCGGTTTCCACTCAGGCGAAGCCCCCGAAAACCACTACAACTACTGCCAGCAAACCTCCGGAAAAAAAGACTGCTCCGGGCAGGGAAATTTTTACAACTATATCCGGTAAAATCGCCGACAAGAAATACAACGACGCTATTAATTTTATTAAAACAAATTTATCAATATGGCCTGACAACTCTGAACTCAACGGCTGGTATGGAGCAGTTTATCTTAAGCTGAATAATCCGTCCAAAGCCCTGAAATACTTTAAAAAAGCTTCGGCTCTGTCCCCGGATGTTTCAGACTATCATAACGGGACAGGTTACAGTTTGTTTTTCCTGGACAAATCGGTTGAGGCGATTAATGAGTTTAACAAGGCTGTTAAGCTTGAACCAAAACATGTTGATGCTTTAACCGGCCTTGGGATAGCGTACATAAAAACCGGGAACAAAAATAAAGCCATGGACTACTATAATAAACTTAAGGATCTTGATAAAAACACTGCCAATAAGCTCCTGGAACTTATAAACAACATGTCCTGATTATCTGTTTTTTTTCAGTTTACGGGCTGACATTCAGATTACCGCTGGTTGAGCCGGCCGCCTGATAATATTTTGAACGCGTCATCATGAAAAACCGGCATATGCTGTTTCCCGTTCATTTTAATGCCTGAAAGATCCTGAAGAGCTTCCTCGTGAAAAGTCGGGAAGTGTGCACCAGTTTCCCTGCTATACATTATTTGCTCCCCGGGGAAAAACTCTAATATTTTATCTGTTTTAAATAGTATTACAACAGCAACAGAGATAATGATGACAACTATATAGATCAAAGATTTCTTTAACGGGCTCTTTCTCACAGCAGCAGCCTGAGAATGATCACCCGCACCTGCCTCAGTTGACCGGACTTTACCCTTTCCTGACGTCAGATTATGTAATATGGCGGGGATCTTACTTTTCTTTACTCGCTTAGTAAGATGTTTAGCTGCCAACGGTTCAGCAACATCTTCATCTGCCTGCTTATCCTCCTGGCGGGCCTCATCATCAGCTACTGAAGGTTCTTCGTCAGGCACTTCAGCGTCCGTCTCCTCGTCTTCAGCAATATCAATATCATCATCATATTCAGTACCCTCATCAGCCGCTGTCTCTGGTTCGTCCCGGACCTCCCTGGATACAGGATCATCGGACAGTTCTTTAACCGGTACAATTCCCATATCCTCATCAGTTTTGACTTCATCTCCCTGAAGATAAAAGCTTTCGTTTGAGACAACACCGGCTGTATCAGCCTTGCCTGTCTCCCCGGCCGGGCCTGTCACCTCAAGATTACTTTCTTCGATTGAATCTTCAGGCTCCGGCTCTGCTTCCTCTCCGGTCATATCCGGTTCTTCTTCCAACGGTTTTCCTTCATATTCACCCGTAACCGGCTCCTCCTCAATACCGGCTGAATCAGGTATTTCAACAGCATCCCCCTCTTTTTTCTCCACATATATCAGGCCCATACTAATAAGAGTAAATATCACCTTCAGTGTCTTAAAATCAGACAACGCAGACTTTGCAAGGATTTTCCTGAGCGAGTCCTTTCCATTGACAAGGGAAAGGACCACCTTATAGGAAAGATCAAGATCGAAATCCTGAAATACATTTAATGGACTTGGATTTACAGCAAGAACATCATCTAATGGCGGACACATTTTTTCAACATATTCGAAATCATCAATTCTTTTAATCCCGCGGCTAATAAGATTCGCGACGCTGATGCGAAGGGTAATAACTTCCTGTGAAGTGAGAGGACCTTCAAAAAACTCAAATCTGCCATCCATTATCATAAACAGATTTAATATTATTTCTTCGATCTGGTGCCGCACAACATTAAAAAGATCTTTCGGGGTTATCGCGCCTATCTCAACAAGGATCTTTCCCAGCCTTTGCCCTCTCTGCTTCAGCTCATTTGTCGAATCGACATATTGCTCCAGTGTAATTTTTCCCTCTTTCAAAAGGAGCGCTCCAAGCCGGTCGGCTTTATCGCTGGATGTAGCAAATACCATATTTCCATTATCAACGAACACCTTTTTGACTATCAAACCATGCCTGATTTCCAGCACACCTGTTAATGCGTTGCGCTGAAGGCCGAATAGAACAGCTGAAAAAGGATAGTCACGAAGAGAGCCCCCGATGTTATTGAGTCTTCGAACACCGGCCCTTAAACCTTTTTTTGTCTCTTTTACCCAGGCGATTTCGCCTATAAGCTCGATCTCGGGTTCAGACGCGGTAATGCTTACCTTGGAGCCCGGTTTAAAATCCATAATGTCATAAATGGTGAGGCCCGCGCCGTCTGAGAAATCTACCAGCGTGCATGAATACGTCCCATTGAGGAATTTAAGTTCACAACCGGCGTGGCATTTGTATCTGAAGAATCTTCTTTTATCTTCATTAATCATTATCAGTAATTATACTATAGAGCACATTTATTAGTGAACTCAAAAGACCTTTCAGAACAGGCAGTTAACCGCCATTTTGCCTTTCGGGAAGGTCAGCAGACAGTTAAACCCTTGAGCGTTTCATTCGTCTTACCGCCCGGATAGCAACCTGCAGTAAAAAAAACCTTGTAACTGCATCAATTTTCTGTTATTTTGTACTATTCGGACAAAAAAGGGTCTTTCGGGAGATATAGTATGTCGGATTTCAAGAATGAAGGCCAGTCTACGGTTAAAGGCATAGAAAAACTTCAGGACTGCTTTCTGTTCAAAGAGCTTTCTTTAGAAGAAACTCTCATATTGGCAAGCATCTGCCGGTCCGTTGATAAGAAAGACGGTGACGTAATCATCGAGGAAAACTTAATTGGACAGAGTCTCTTTTTAATAGTCAAAGGCAAAGCTGAAATTATACAGGGGAAGGGCGGTTCATTAACAACTGTCGCAACACTTAAGCCCGGTGATATTTTCGGAGAAATGTCATTGATAGAAGATAGACCTACCTCTTCGAATGTTGTAGCAATAGGCAAGACCTCGCTGTTAAAGATAGACAAGATGGAATTGGAGCGGCTTATGAATGACAATAATGCCTTTGCCTTAAAGATCTATCGTTCTTTCTGTATTGCACTGTCTGAGAGGTTAAGAAAAGCCGACAGAGTAATCGAAGCGATGGATACAAATGGATGAACGGGCATTAAATCAAATTCTTTCTGTCAGTGTTAGCGGGGGCGCAAGCGATATTCACTGACATTTGACCAGCATCTTACCGAACTGTATAACGAAGGGCAAAATCAGAGGACAGTAATCCAAGCGGCTCCGAGCGCTCATTATATATTCAGTAACAACCTCTCATTTTCAAAAAGCGGCAGCTTGATTTTTCTACCTCTTGATGTTATTATCATGTTCCCGAGAATAATATTCCGGTGGTAATGCCGGAGGGGTTACACCCGTTCCCATTCCGAACACGGCAGTTAAGCCCTCCAGGGCCGATGATACTTGGGCCGTGAGGCCCTGGGAAAGTAGGTCGCCGCCGGATTAAATCTATAAAAAAGCTCAGATCTGTATTTGATCTGAGCTTTTTTATATCCAAGACAACCCCAATAAAACTATAAGATTTTTAAATTTCCAAATTTACATCTTGACATGCAATAATACGCTGAATTACCATACTGATTATTTTGTTGGAGGAGACTCATGCACGGACCGCCTTTATTATTACAATTTATCACTAACGCAACCGGCATACCCGAATATGTGATCTACTCCTGGGCAGTTATCCTTTTCATAATGGCTTTGGCTCTTATCGTCCGGTCATCACTACAGCTTGTTCCCCGCGGACTGCAGAATCTCGTTGAGGTAATCATGGAATTCCTGCTTGATCTGGCTGAAAAATCCATCGGGCATATGGGACTGTATTTTTTCCCCCTGATAGCGACTATATTTCTATATATTCTTGTCTGCAATCTTTTTGGTCTGATACCCGGATTTGAGGCGCCGACATCAAATATCAATACAAACGCCGCGATGGCGATACCTGTATTCCTGGCCACTCATTATTACGGTTTTAAATTGCACAAATTCGGCTACTTAAAGCACTTTGTGGGGCCGATCAGGTCCATATATGCCCTGCCTTTAATGATACTCATCTTTGTAATTGAGGTCATAGGACATGTCGCAAGGCCAATGACATTATCAGTCAGGTTATTTGGGAATATGTACGCAAAACACATGCTGCTTTTAATATTGTTGTCTTTGGTTCCATGGATGGTGCCAGTCCCGATATATATGCTCGGCCTGCTTGTAAGCGTGGTACAGGCTCTTGTTTTCGCGCTTTTAACAACATTGTATTTGGCCGGATCAGTTGAAGAAGCACATTAGAATGACAAGCGA
>CAZNPC010000090.1:0-6746 GCA_964574765.1 uncultured Nitrospirales bacterium
TTGGATGGTTCGGTTTTAACGGTGGATCTGTTCTGAGCGCAGACCCGGCACTGGTTTCCTTAACCCTGGTAACCACCTGCATCGCCGCTTCAGCAGGGATAGTCGGGGCAATGCTCACTTCCTGGGGAATTTCCAAGAAACCCGACCTGTCCATGGTTCTGAATGGTTGTCTGGCCGGTCTGGTGGGAATCACTGCCGGAGCAGACCAGATGGGTCTGGGTTCTGCCTTCGCGATCGGGTTAATCGCAGGCACCCTGGTTGTAATATCGGTTATGGTCATTGACAAGATCAAGATTGACGACCCTGTCGGCGCGATCTCCGTTCATCTGGTATGTGGTATCTGGGGCACTTTAGCAGTCGGTATCTTTGGCGCCATGGCCAGCGCAAAACAATTTGGAATTCAGTTAACAGGTGTTGCTGCCTATGCAGTTGCAACAGCAGTATCTTCCTTTATCATATTTTCCATAGTAAAAGCCGTCATGGGACTGCGTGTATCAGCAGAAGAAGAAATGGAAGGACTTGACATTGGAGAGCACGGGCTTGAGGCATATCCTGACTTTCAAATGCATCCGTCAGCTAAGAGACAGTAGGATATCATCTGTAATAACCAACTATCCAACAGGAGGAGAGATGAAAAAGATAGAAGCTATAATTAAACATTTCAAACTTGATGAGGTAAGAGATGCCCTGAATAAAATAGGCATACAGGGTATGACGATTACAGAGGTCAAAGGGTTTGGAAGACAGAAGGGACACATGGAAGTCTACAGAGGCGTGGAATATGAGGTAAAGTTTCTTCCAAAGGTCAAGATTGAAGTGGCCATTTCTGAAGATAAGCTTGACGAAGTACTCAAGGTAATTCAGGAAAATGCAAAGACCGGTGAGATTGGTGACGGGAAGATTTTTATCTTCGCCCTGGAGGACGTGATCCGGATCAGGACAGGAGAGAGAGGTAAAGAGGCACTTTAAAAAATATAGAACAATTCGGGGATTGACTTACATGTCAATCCCCGGTCTTTGCGTTGCCTGTATATCTAAACTTAAAAATTCAAGAAAGGTGGCCTGTTATGAAAAAAGAAAGTTTTGCAGACCCGTTTGACCCCGATATTTCGTTAGATGCAACTCATGAATCTCCCTTGAATAATGATGTGACATCCGGGGGAGATAATAAAGAAGATTCTGAAATCAATACACCTGAAAAGATGATTGACCGTAAAATTGAAATTGCAGTAGTACGCGCGCTTTTTGGCGGGGATGAAGTCTCCCGCAGGAAATTTATGGAGACCGTTGGAAAGACTGCGGCGGCCGCGATTATCGGCAGTCTTTTCCCATTGGGAACCGCAAAGGCAATTGCGAAAGAAAATGTCAAGAATCTTGAGAAAAAAGACCTCTCGATCGGATTTATTCCGATTACCTGCGCCACGCCGATTATCATGGCCGAGCCGATGGGGTTTTATAAAAAACATGGACTGAACGCTAAAGTCCGCCGGGCATCCGGATGGGCAATGGTTCGCGATTGGGCCATCAACGGTGAGGTGGATGCAGCACACATGCTTAGCCCGATGCCGCTTTCCATCACCCTCGGTGCAGGATCAAAGAAGAAAGATTTTCTGATGCCTGCAGTAGAAAATATTAATGGTCAGGCAATCACCCTCCACAAGAAACACAAAAACGTGAAGAGGGCGAGGGACATGAAAGGCTTCCGCTTCTGCGTTCCCTTCCGCTATTCCATGCATAACTACCTCTTGCGGTATTTCCTGGCCGAAGACGGTGTTCATCCGGATAAAGATGTCCAGATTCGTATCGTACCACCACCTGAAATGGTGGCAAATCTGAGATCAGGCAATGTCGACGGTTATCTCGCACCTGATCCGTTCAACCAGCGGGCGGTTTATGAAAATGTCGGGTTTATTTTCAAGCTCTCCAAGGAAATATGGGAAGGGCATCCCTGCTGCGCCTTTGCTATCTCAAAGGAGTTTGCAATGGAAAATCCCAATACCTTCATGGCGCTTTTCAGATCAATCGTTGATGCGACCATGTATGCCTCTGACTTCAAGAACCGCAAGGATATTGCCAAGGCCATTGCTCCGAGAAATTATCTGAACCAGCCTGTTCTCGTGCTTGAGCAGGTTCTCACCGGGCGTTTTCCGGACGGTCTGGGCAATATCAGGAATGTTCCCGACAGGATAAACTTCGATCCATTCCCGTGGAATTCAATGGCTGTCTGGATCCTTACACAGATGAAGCGCTGGAAACATGTTGACAGTAACTTCAACTACAATAAAATCGCTAAAGAAGTTTTCCTTGCATCTGATTGTGCAAAGCTCATGAAGGAGCAGGGTTATACAGCTCCTGACAAGATATTCAAAAATCATACGATTATGGGCAAGGAGTTTAATCCTCTCAAACCGGAAGAATACATAAAAAGCTTTCAGATAAGCAATCTCACATAAGGGAGGAAAATGAGTTCACCAAAAGCCGTGAAAACCAGGACAGAGGGCAATCCGCTCATTCTATCCCTTGTTATTTTCGTAGTGTTTCTGTTCGTATGGCATATGGCTACCCTGCCCGAGCCATTTGATCCGACCGGTATGACAGAGGATCAACTCACAGTTCTGGAATTTAACGGAGATATTGTCCGTACGGAAGATGGAGGTTACATAAACAACCCTGATAAAACATCCGGCATTCCCGGTCCATGGAGTGTAGCGAAAAAAATTCATTACGAACTCTCGGATCCTTTTCACAAGAAGGGGACAAACGATCATGGAATCGCTCATTTAATCCGTTACACCGTAACGCGCTTTCTTGCAGGCTTTCTTGCAGCCTCGATAATTGCGGTGATATTGGGAATAATGATCGGATTATCACAAAGCCTGTTCAGGGCGCTGAACCCTTTCATACAGGTGCTCAAACCGATATCCCCGCTTGCCTGGATGCCTCTGCTTCTTTACAGTGTTAAGGATCCTACATGGACAGCTATCCTTGTAGTATTTATGGCGTCTCTCTGGCCTACGGTGGCAAACACGGCTTTTGGTGTTAACTCTATAAAGAAAGAGTACTTACAGGTTGCAGCGCTCCTGCAGCTCTCATGGAGACGCAAGCTTTTAAAAGTCGTATTGCCGTCGGCAGGGCCGGCAATTATAGCCGGCCTGAGAATATCCTTTGGAAGCGCACTGGTCGCAGTAGTTCCCGCCGAGATGCTGTTAGGCGAACTCGGTATCGGATATTTGAGCTGGATCGAATGGAACAATCTGGATATTTCGGGGGTAATATTTGCCATACTGGTTGTTGGAGTCGTGGGTTTTGTTTTAGATTCGGGCTTCAATTATCTGTCCCGGCGCGTAACCTATCAAGAATAAAAGAGGAGGATAAAATGACCCGTAAAGAAGCTACAGACGAAATATTAAAAGCAAAAGAAGAAAAAGGTGTAACATTTGAAGAAATGGCAAAGACCGTCGGCCGGCACCAGGTCTGGGTCGCCGCTGCCGTTATGGGACAGGCAACCATGTCTGAGGAAGAGTCGAAGGCTCTTGCCGGACTTCTCGGCCTGAGCCCTGAAGTTGCCGAAGCTTTGCAGGCAATCCCGATGAAGGGTTCTCTCGACACTAATGTTCCGGTTGATCCCCTTATTTACCGTTTCCACGAAATCACCCAAGTGTACGGTACAACGATGAAGGCGATTATCCACGAAATGTTCGGTGACGGAATCATGAGCGCAATTGATTTTGATATTGATATCCAAAAAAAGGAGGACCCTAGGGGCGATCGTGTAGTTGTCACTTATAATGGCAAATTTCTGCCGTACAAGAAATGGTAACAACCCGATAGTTTGCCCCGGGCCATTGAATGCCGGATAAGATTGTATTGCCGGTTAAACGCGTACTTTTCAATAAAACGCTTTATAGAAGGAGAAAAAATGGCATTTTTGCAGATTGATTTTGTGAGCAAACATTTTCCAGTTATAGATGGCTCTGCAAGCAGTTCCGGCAATAACGGGACTTTCTGTGTTTTCGAGGAAGCCAAGCTGGATATTGAAAAGGGAGAATTTGTCACTATCATCGGTCATTCAGGTTGTGGAAAAAGCACGTTACTCAACATAATTGCAGGTTTTGAGAAACCTACCCACGGAGCCGTGATACTTGATAATAAAGAGATAAATTCATCCGGATTAGATCGCATGGTAGTCTTTCAGAGCTTTGCCCTTATGCCGTGGTTAACGGCCTTTGAGAACGTCAGAGTCGCAGTTAAGGCAGCACATCCTTCATGGGATAAAGCTCAGATACGTAAGCATACACAAAAATATATCGACATGATGGGGCTCAACGGCGCCGAGGATAAAAAACCCGTTTTTCTTTCCGGCGGAATGCGTCAGCGTGTGGGTCTGGCCCGTGCCTTTGCTGTTGAGCCCAAGGTTCTCCTGCTTGATGAGCCCTTTGCCCAGATCGATGCACTGACCCGGGGGGTTATTCAGGATGAACTGGTCAGAATGTGGACTGCAACCAAAAACACGGTCTTTATGGTTACTCACGATGTGGATGAGGCTATATTACTCTCTGACCGAATTGCACTCATGACTAACAGCCCTGCCGCCCGTCTTGCGGAAACTATAAAAGTCGATATTCCGCGCCCCAGAACCCGGGAAACCCTGATCGATATGCCTGAATATACAAAATTGCGCAGTCATATCCTGCACTTTCTTATGAAGGGGTCCAAAAGGGAACATCATACAGTCAAGAATAATAAAGCTAAATGTGCCTAAAAGAGGAACTCAAATTCAGAGCACCCCCAAAGGCAGCAGTATCTTGGCACCCCATACAACCTCTGACTTTACCGGCTTCAGCCGGTATACAAAAGCACTACATTACAATATTGTAATACACGGTTACATAATTGTAGCCCTATGTCATATCGGTATTATTTAAAATTAATAAGTTACAAACTGGCACGGTTTTCGCTAAGTATCCGGGTGCAATGGGATCTCTAAAAAACAAGATAAAAAAGATAGAAAAGGATGAAATCACTAAGGCCCTTCAGGAATGCAACTGGATCAAGGTTAGGGCGGCAAAGAACCTGGGAATCACCGAACGGATGATCGGTTACAAGATTAATAAATACAAAATCAGAATGGAGAAAGGAGATGAGGAAAACAGCCAGTCGCATGTAACAGATAGCAATAACCAAACATGTTCTATCAGTGAATAAAATTAATAAAACTAAAAAAGGGGGGATTAAAAAGATGCATTTTAAAAAGTATATACCAACGCTTCTATTTATTTTATTAATGATGCCGGTTGCTGCTTTTGCAGAGGAAACGCCTTCAATAAGCAGCGGGGATACAGCATGGATGATTGTGGCAACCGCGCTGGTCCTGTTTATGACCATACCGGGCCTGTCACTCTTTTACGGCGGCCTGGTCAGAACGAAAAATGTTTTGTCCATTTTTGTCCAGTGCTTTGCTATCACCTGCTTGATAACAATTTTATGGATTATTTATGGATACAGTGTTGCTTTTGATAGTACCGGGATGCAGGAAGGTGTCTTTAACTTCCATTCGCTCTTTGGTGGATTCGGGAAGGCCTTTCTGTCAGGCGTGGGAGTTGACAGCGTATCCGGAACTATCCCGGAGACGGTCTTTGTCATTTTCCAGATGACTTTTGCGATCATTACTCCTGCACTGATGGTAGGAGCATTTGCAGAAAGAATGAAGTTCAGTGCGGTCATGGCTTTTGTAGCGATCTGGTTCACCTTCTCTTACCTGCCTATTTGCCACATGGCATGGGCAGGTGGCGGCTCCCTCTTTGCCAACTGGGGTGTGCTTGATTTTGCCGGAGGAACCGTCGTTCATATTAACGCCGGAATTGCCGCTCTGGTCGCCTGCATAGTTGTAGGCAAGCGTAAAGGCTATGGCACAACCGCTATGCTGCCCCACAATGTTCCTTTTGTTCTGATCGGCGCCAGCATGCTCTGGGTCGGCTGGTTCGGCTTTAACGCGGGCAGTCAGCTGGCTTCGGATGGCACGGCTGGAATGGCTATGCTGGTTACCCAGATAGCTACGGCTATGGCAGCCATAAGCTGGACGGTGATGGAATGGATACGCAGCGGCAAACCCACCGCAGTTGGTATTGCTACCGGCGCTGTTGCCGGCCTTGTGGCCATCACACCGGCTTCCGGAACAGCGGGCCCTATGGGTGCACTTCTTATAGGTGCAGCTTCCGGAACCCTCTGCTATTTCGCATCCACTTTATTGAAGAGAGTGCTTGGTTACGACGATAGCCTTGATGTATTTGGTGTCCATGCTGTCGGGGGCATTGTCGGCGCAACCCTGACCGGCCTGTGTGCAGCTGCATTCATGGGCGGGGCCGGCATTAATGCTGTAAGTGTCGGCGCACAGATCTGGGCGCAGGTCAAAAGCATTGTGGTGACTATTATCTGGAGCGGATCTGTCTCATTTGTGGCCCTGAAGGTCATAGATATGGTTATCGGAATTCGTGCAAGCGAAAAAGATGAGGAAAAAGGCCTCGATATCAGCCAGCATGAGGAAACCGGCTACACAATGTAAAACACTCAGTGTTCCGTGGTTCGTTGGCGCTGGCACGGTCACGGAATACTGATATATTAACGATCCAAATAATATCAGGAGGTGTATCCAATGAAAATGGTTTCTGCCATTATAAAACATTTCAGGCTCGATGAAGTCAGGGACTCCCTGAACAAGCTGGGAGTACAGGGTATGACTGCTATTG
>CAZNPC010000091.1:0-6736 GCA_964574765.1 uncultured Nitrospirales bacterium
GGTTTGCAATAAGAGAAGGAGGCAGGACGGTAGGAGCCGGAGTCGTGACAGAGGTAATTGAATAAATAATTCACTGCCAATAAGGAAAAATGAACGAAAAGATACGCATAAATTTAAGGGCATATGATTACAGACTGCTCGATCAGTCTGTAAAAGAAATAGTCGAAACGGCAAAACGTACCGGCGCCAGGATATCAGGGCCTGTGCCTCTTCCCACAAAGACCCACAAGATCACAGTTCTCAGATCACCGCACGTGGATAAGAAGTCCAGGGAACAGTTTGAGATACGAACTCATAAAAGACTTATAGACATACTTGATCCTACGCCGCAGACGGTTGATGCCCTGATGAAGCTTGACCTTTCAGCAGGAGTGGACGTGGAGATAAAGTTATGAAAGGCATTCTCGGAAAAAAGCTGGGCGTAACGCATATCTTCTTAGAGGACGGAACTTCTATACCTGTAACAGTTATAGAGGCCGGCCCGTGCAAGGTAGTGCAGTCAAAAACAGTAGAGAGTGACGGCTATGAATCTGTTCAGATCGGGTTTGATGAAGTAAAGGAAAAGAACGTTACAAAAGGCCGTCTTGGACATTTCAAAAAGGCATCTGCCGCCCCGCATCGTTTTTTGAGAGAAATCAAAATGCAGGGCCTGAAGGTTGGAGATGCTGTTACAGTGGATATATTTAATAAAGGTGATAATGTTGCCATTACAGGCACTTCAAAAGGTAAAGGGTTTCAGGGTGTTATGAAGAGGCATAATTACAAGGGCGGGCCGGCCTCTCACGGTTCAATGTTCAAAAGAGCTCCGGGTTCAATCGGCCAGAGCGCCTATCCCTCAAGAGTGTGGAAGAATAAAGGTATGCCCGGCCAGATGGGCAACGCAAGGGTAACTACCAGGAATATTGAAGTTGTGGATATTAATAAAGATCAGAATCTGCTGCTTGTCAAAGGCGCTGTTCCCGGTGCAAAAGGCGGTTATTTAATAATAAAGTCGGCAGGATCGGTTCTCCGTGAGCCGGCAGAAGGAAAGAAGGAATAAATGCTTCAGCTTGATATTATAAATAAAGAAAGCAAACCTGTAGGCAAAGTTGAAATGCCGTCGGACTTATTCGGCATTGAAGTAAAAAAAGGTATCCTTCACGAGGTAGTCCGTAATTATCTTGCCAATCAGAGGCAGGGCAACGCTGTTACAAAAACGCGGGGACTCGTTAGCGGGGGAGGAAAAAAGCCTTATAAGCAGAAGGGAACCGGCAGGGCGAGGGCGGGAAGTAACCGTTCGCCTCTATGGAGAGGCGGTGGAACGGTATTCGGGCCGCTTCGCAGGGATTATTCGTATAAATTGCCTAAAAAGGTTAAATGGGCGGCACTCGGGTCGGCATTTTCAGCCAAGTTCTCTGACGGAGAGATCGTTGTAATAGAAGACCTGCAGATATCAGAACCAAAGACAAAGGAATTGGCTTCAGTCCTTGAAGGCCTGGGGCTTAACAACGTTTTGATCATTCTGCCTGAAGATAACAGGACAATCAGGCTTGCGGCGAGAAACATACCCAGGGTTGACGTTGCTGTAGTAGGCGGATTAAATGTGTATGAACTGCTTGTTCATGAGAAACTTCTTATGACAAAACAGTCTGTAGAGCGAATGAAAGAGGTGTATCTGGGATGAAGTCCGCATACGATGTTCTGATGTCGCCACTATTGACGGAGAAAGGTACCTTGTTTAAGGAAAAGGATAACAAGATAACGTTTAAAGTAGCTACACATGCCAATAAAATAGAGATAAAAAAAGCAGTGGAAGAAATTTTCAAAGTAAAAGTGAACCGTGTTACAACGATGAACTGCAGGGGCAAATTTAAACGAATGGGAAGATATGAAGGAAAAAAGCCTAACTGGAAAAAGGCCATTGTGACTCTGGCAAAGGGAGAGAAGCTGGACTTCATTGAAGGTGTTTAAATGGCTATAAAGAAATATAAACCAACATCACCCGGGACACGTTTTAGGAGCGGTTCTGATTTTGCAGAGATAACCGAGACAAAACCATATAAGGCGCTTCTGCGGCCGCTCAAGAGCACCGGCGGAAGGAATAATAGAGGCAGGACTACAGTTTGGCATAAAGGCGGAGGGCATAAGAGGATATACAGGATTATTGATTTTAAGAGAGATAAACTGAATATCCCTTCAAAAGTGGAATCAATAGAATATGACCCGAACAGAACGGCCAGAATAGCACTGCTTAAATACGCTGACGGAGAGAGAAGGTATATACTTGCGCCTGTTGGTATAAGTGTAGGTGATACTCTTGTTTCCGGGACTGAGGCCGAGATAAATACTGGTAATGCCCTTCCGGTAAAGAATATACCTCTGGGCACAATAATTCACAATATAGAACTGTGGCCCGGACAGGGGGGCAAGTTCGCCAGAAGCGCGGGCGGTTACGCGCAGCTGATCTCAAAAGAGGAAAAATTCTGTCAGATAAAGCTGTCAAGTGGAGAAGTCAGGCTTGTACCTTCTTTAAGTATGGCTACTATAGGCCAGGTTGGTAATGTCGAATGGGAAAACGTATCCATCGGCAAGGCCGGCAGGAACCGCTGGCGGGGGAAAAGACCGACTGTAAGAGGTGTTGTGATGAATCCGGTTGATCATCCGCTGGGAGGCGGTGAAGGAAAAAGCTCAGGTGGAAGGCCGCCTGTATCTCCCTGGGGAAAGCCGGAAGGCGTAAAGACGAGAAAGAACAAGACAACAGACAGATTTATTGTCAGGCGCAGAAAAGCAAGGAAATCAAAGAGGTAGGAAGGAGAGTGTATTTTGCCTAGATCTCTGAAAAAAGGACCGTTTGTAGATGAAAAACTTTTCAAAAAGGTCCTGAATATGAATAACACAGGGGAGAAGAGGATAATCAAAACGTGGTCGAGGAGATCTACGATTATCCCCGAGTTTATAGGGCATACTTTTGCAGTGCACAACGGCAGGAAATTCATTCCTGTGTATATAACTGAGAACATGGTCGGTCATAAACTGGGGGAATTTTCACCCACAAGGACGTTTAAGGCGCATTCAGGCGTAAAAAAGGTCGATTCAACTGCAAAGAAATAGGAAGTGACGCCGGCAAACGAGTGCCGGTTTTGAGGTAATTGATAATGGAATCAAAAGCAATACTGAAATATTCGAGAGTTTCGCCGCGAAAGGTCAGAAGAATTGCGACTCTGATCAAAGGCAAAAAAGCGGGTGAAGCGCTTATAAGTCTGAAATTTCTTCCGCATAGTTCAGCTAAAATTCTTGCTAAAGTGCTGAAGTCGGCCATGGCCAATGCGGAACAGAAAAAAGTCGCTGATCCTGAATCCATGAAAATCGTTAGTGCGATTGTTGAACAGGGTCCTACAATGAAGAGAATGATGCCCCGGGCCATGGGCAGGGCTGATGTTATAAAGAAAAGGTCTAGTCATATAAAGGTATTCCTTGAGGAATAAAAGGATCAGGAGGTAGATTTTGGGTCAAAAGACGAATCCAATAGGAAACAGGCTGGGTATAATCAGAACATGGGACTCAAGGTGGTTTGCCAAGAGGGGTTACGCTTCTCTGTTGCAGGAGGACCTGACCATACGCAAACTCATTAAGGATAATCTCTTCCATGCCGGAGTTGCCAAGGTGGAAATTGAAAGAGCGGGTCAGAAGGTGAGGGTGATCATTCATACTGCAAGGCCCGGAATAATTATCGGGAAAAAAGGTTCAGAAGTTGACAAGCTCAAAAAAGACCTGGAAATGATAACCGGAAAGCAGGTTAACATAGATATTAAAGAAGTAAGAAAACCTGAGATCGATGCCCAGCTTGTGGCTGAGAATATCGCTCTGCAGCTGGAAAAAAGGGTTGCTTTCAGGAAGGCGATGAAAAAGTCGGTGGCATCTGCCAGGAGATTCGGCGCGCTGGGCATCAAAGTTGCCTGTTCAGGCCGGCTTGCGGGATCGGAAATCGCCCGTGACGAATGGTATAGAGAAGGAAGAGTGCCGCTTCATACTTTCAGGTCAAATATAGAGTATGGTGTTACTGAGGCAAAAACAACTTACGGACGGATAGGTGTCAAGGTCTGGATATATAAAGGGGATGTACTGAAGGACACGAGTGCTCCCGATCAGAATGGAGAGGGTCTGGGATAAGGAAATAATACTATGTTAATGCCCAAAAAAGTTAAATTCAGAAAAATGATGAAAGGCCGAATGAACGGCAAGGCGTACAGGGGGTCTGATGTATCTTTTGGCGAGTTCGGTCTGAAGGCTGTTGAACCGGGCTGGGTTTCAAACCGTCAGATTGAGTCAGCAAGGATTGCCATTACAAGGCATGTGAAAAGAGGATGTAAACTCTGGATCAGGGTTTTTCCTGATAAGCCGCTGACCAAGAAGCCTGCTGAAACAAGGATGGGAAAGGGAAAAGGAGCTCTTGAATCATGGGTTGCGGTAGTCAAGACAGGCAAGATGCTCTATGAGATATCCGGAGTCAGCGAATCGGTTGCCCGCGAAGCACTTCGCCTGGCATCACATAAGCTTTCTGTTGAAACAAAATTCACCAAGCGGGGTGAAATGCTGTGAAGAAAAATTCTGAATTAGCCGAATTGACTGTCGAAGAACTGAAACAGGAAGAAATGGACCTTAAAAAAGAGCTGTTTAATTTAAGGTTTCAAAGAACAACAGGTGAAATCGAAAACCCTATGAGGATAAGGCAGGTTAAGAGACATATGGCCAGGGTTGAAACTTTCATGACCATGAAGCATAAAGATAAGAATTGAGAAATAAGAGTTAAGGAAGGGTAGAATGCCAAGAAAGATATATACAGGTGAAGTTGTCAGCGACAAAATGGACAAGACCGTTGTTGTTGCTGTCGAGAGGCTGACCCAGCATCCTATTTATAAAAAGACAATAAAAAAGGTCGCGAAATTCAAGGCTCATGACAGTGAAAACAAGTGCAAAATCGGAGATAAGGTCTCGATTGTCGAGTCAAGGCCGCTAAGCAAGGATAAAAGATGGAGAGTACATGAAATTTTTAAAAGGTAAATCTGATGATTCAGGCAAATAGTGTATTAGAGGTTGCGGATAATTCCGGTGCCAAGAAAGTTATGTGCATTAAGGTTCTGGGCGGCTCTCTGAGGAGGTATGCGAGAATCGGGGATGTTGTTGTAGTCAGTGTTAAAGAAGCATTGCCTGATGGCAATGTGAAGAAAGGGACCGTTGCCAAAGGTGTGATAGTCAGGACCAAAAAGGAAATGCGCAGGACCGATGGTTCATATATAAGGTTTGATCAGAACGCGATTGTTCTTTTAGACGCTCAAGGAGAGCCGATAGGAACGAGGATATTCGGGCCGGTCGCCAGAGAGCTTAGGTGGAAAGAGTATATGAAGATAGTCTCTCTTGCGCCAGAGGTACTTTAACAGGGGGAAGACAGTGGGTTTAGGAATAAAAAAAGATGATACCGTCATGGTAAAAGTCGGAGCTGAGAAAGGCAAGCGGGGCAGAGTGATTGATGTCTATCCGAAGAAAGGCCGATGCCTTGTTGAGAGACTTAACATGATAAAGAAACATATGAAGCCCAACAAGAAATATACACAGGGCGGCATTATAGAAAAGGAAGCCCCGATTCACAGGTCTAATGTGGTGTTGATCTGCCCTAAATGTGATAAGCCTACAAAAATAGGGCATAAAATACTGGAAAGCAGCTCCAAGGTCAGAGTATGCCGGAAGTGCAGGGAGGTCCTTGATTAATATATCATGCTGAGGTTAAAAGAAATATATAAAAAAGAAGCCGTGCCGGGCCTCATGAAAGAGTTTTCATATAAAAACGTGATGCAGGTGCCAAGACTTAAGAGTGTAGTGCTTAATGTCGGGATGGGCGAAGCTATTCAGAACATAAAACTCCTGGATGCGGCAGTCAGGGAAGTAGCTGTTATCAGCGGCCAGAAGCCTGTTGTTACAAGGGCGAGTAAGTCCATAGCCGGATTTAAGCTCCGGCAGGGTATGCCGATAGGTTGTAAGGTTACACTGAGAAACGACGGGATGTATGAGTTTCTCGATAAATTTATCAGTATCGCTTTGCCGCGCATAAGGGATTTTCAGGGTGTTTCGGCAAAGTCATTTGACGGCAGGGGAAATTACGCTTTGGGGATCAAAGAACAGATAATATTCCCCGAGATCAATCATGACAAGATCGAAAGTACTTATGGTATGGACATTGTTATTGTGACTTCGGCAAAAACAAATGAGGAGGGCAGAGCCCTTCTGAAGCATCTGGGAATGCCGTTTAAAAAAGGGAATATAAATGGCTAAAAAGTGTTTAGTAGCAAAAGCGAAAAGGCCTCCAAAGTTCAAGGTCCGGGCTTATAACAGGTGCCCGCGCTGCGGCAGGTCCAGAGGTTTTTTGAGGAAATTCGGGATATGCCGTATATGTTTTAGAGAATTGGCGCTCATGGGTCAGATCCCGGGTGTTGTGAAATCCAGCTGGTAATAAAAATGGTTACTAGTTAAGGGTTAACAGTTAATAGTAAATAAAAGACAAAAAAGAGGCTGATTTTATTATGATGACGGATCCAATTGCAGATATGATCACAAGAATCAGGAACGCCAATATGATAAAGGCGGAGAAGGTTGATATCCCTGCGTCAAAGATGAAGATCGAGATAACGAAAATACTCAAAGAGAACGGGTTTGTTAAGGGATACAAAGTATTAAAGGATAAGAAGCAGGGCATCCTGAGGGT
>CAZNPC010000092.1:0-6718 GCA_964574765.1 uncultured Nitrospirales bacterium
AAGTCTCGATCATCGGTTTCAGCTCCTTTTTCCAGAGCATATCATAATTTAAACCATCTACAAGGCTTTTTGCAGCAAGGTAACCCGATAAGATCGCATATTTCATCCCGAACCCCCAGAGACCGTCCTGGAATCCTGCTGCTTCTCCAATATAAAGTTTATTATTATGAATCTGTGTATCACGAACATAATAATTTCCATAACCTCCAAACTTTCTCTCATTTCTTATATCCATCTCTCTGTTATCTTTGAAAAATTGCTTCATTTTCTCAAAACACTCATCACCTCTTCTATATTCACGGTAAAGAACTGTGACCATTGTTCCCTGTCCCTGATTTACAAGGAGGTATGCGTAACCCTTTGGGGCAATACTATCATCAAGAACCACAACCGTTGTATCTTCCATAGTCGTATCAAATGTCATGCCGACAGCAATACCATCAGCGCCTTTCGGTCCGGTCCCTACAATCGCTTTTCCGTCAAAAGTATCAAGACGTTGATTAAAAAGTATCTCAACACCCAGCGACAGGGCCTGTTCCTTCAGTCCCATATCGAGCGTTCCGGACATTGTCCCTCGTTTTACAAGATAAAATATCGGCCTGTCTGATTTAATTTCAGCAGGTTTCATTCCCGGGGCAATTAATGTTCCTCCATAATGCGGGACGCAGAGAAAATTTATCTCAATGCCTGTTTCTTTGAGAATATCTGTAATGTTTTTTTCCGAAGTCCAGTTTTCAAGCCCCTGAAAATCGCCGTTCAAACGGTGTCCGACATCAGAAGCCATATCAAAAACTTTAACAGGGAGCCCATGTTTCCTTAGCACAATAGCAGCTGTCAAACCAGCCGGGCCTGCGCCGATGATATTGATCGTTTCTTTTAGATTCATTTTAAGATTTTATGATGCGGAAAGTTCTCATTTAGCTATTTTTATAACTGAATTTTTTTAAAAAATATATCACAGATTACATTTAAACGCAAAGAAATTATTTATTCATACAAATCGTAATTCCCTGAAAAAACAGTATATTTTGTCTGCCGTGGTACAATATGACACAACTTATAACGGAGTCTGAATAAAGAAAAATGAACTCCCCCAAGAGAGGACATCCCGGCTTCCTTCTTTTTTGTCTTTTCGTGGTAATGATCGGCTACGGATCTTCAATGGTTAGCAAACACAGGCAATTTCTCCGGGGCCGCACTGGGAATGCAGGGCGCTGTCATAAGTCTTGGACAAACCGCAGGTCCTGTAATCGGGAGCATGTTATTTATATGGGATGTACATGTACCGTATCTGCTTACAGTATTGCTGATGATCGGAACTGCTGGAAGTCTTGGAATTAAAATATGGCTAAAAAACGATCCGGATTGATTTTTTAATTTCAACCTCAATTACAACAATGACAAATATTGTCCTGATTTCTATCTTTCAGAAGTTTGTATCCTCTTCTGGGGAATTTCCTCATTTCCCTCACAAAGCTGTTTCAACCTTTCAAGTATGGCCACTGTCTCCATCGGATTGACCACCTTTGTAACCAACCTGAATAAGAAGCTTAATACCTTGCCAGGCGAATTAAATCCAACCTCAACAGAGAGTTCAGTCCTTTCAGAATCACCCTCAAACCGCATCGTCTTTCTGATCGGCATCATGCTGTGCATCTGGAGGACGAACTTATTGTCCTTCTCATACTCAGTCACCCTGCCTGTGCCCTGAAGGTTGAATCCTTTGACCTTATATTGCCAGTCAAAGGATGTCCCTGATTCAAGGGGCTTGTCAGACACATTGCTGATTGCCTGCAGCCCGCTGATATATGAGGGCCAGTTTTGTGGCGATGAAACATATTCAAAGACATCCTGTAAAGGCGCATTGATGACGATAGACCTTGAAACCATGGGAACATATTTCTTCTCTTCATTCTCCTGGTTACCATGCTTCTCTATCCTGTTCATAAGCGCTCCCACCTTTGGTGGAATGCTGCCGAGCGCTCCGAGTTTGTCCACTATAAATGAACTGCTCATCATCAGCTTCATCGAGCGAAGCAGGTACTGCTTTTTGAACTCGTCTTTCATAGTCATGATCTCGTTCATCTTACCCATATAAAATTTCTGGTAGCATTCAATAATGGCCCTGTCGATATCTTCTACACTCATGTTTTCAGGCTTGATTACCGGATCAATGAGGTTATACTTCCTGTAGTCACGCTCGACAATAAATGGCTCCATCTCTTCGTACATATCCGCATAGGGCCAGGGCGCAAGTGCAAGAAAATGGGCAAAGTCGGGGTTATAGACCTTTGCAAGCTTTAAAGTCTTTTCGATTGACTCCTTTGTCTCATGGGGAAATCCAAGGATAAAACTCGTCTCGGTTATCATGCCATACTTATGGATAAGCTCTATTGCGCGGATGCCTGTCTCAACATTTACATCCTTTTTGATCAGGTCGAGCGTCTCCTGCTCGGTTGCCTCAACCCCGATGTAAATATGGATGATGCCCGCCTTTCTGTACTTATAAAGGATATCACTGTCTCTCAGGATATCTTCAGCCCTGGTCTCCATGAGAATGTATATATTCATATTCTTTTCTATCAGGATATCAAGAAATTCTTCCCATCGGTCTCTGTCACTTGTAGGGTATTCATCAGGAAGGAGAAAGACATCCACATTATATGTCTTATATAATTGCTCGATCTCTTCCACAACATTCTCAGGTTTTCTGCCTCGCCATGACTGGTGCCAGAACTTCTGCTGAGAGCAGAAGGTACAGCTATGACTGCATCCCCTTGAGGTGCTTACCGAGCCGAGCCTGCTGCCGGGAATGACAAAGTAACGATAGTCCTTCCATTCAATAAGGTCCCATGCTGCGTCAAGCCTGTCAAGGTCATTGATGAATGGCCTTGCAGGAGTCGCTTTAACATGGTGTCCCTCTTTATATGCTATGCCGTTTACCTCTGAAATATCAGAGCCGGTATCAAGTGCAACAAGCAGTTCCCTGATAGTTTCTTCACCTTCGCCCTTTACAACATAGTCGCAATAGCCATTGACCAGAGATTCTTTATACATGAATGTAGGATGTACACCGCCAATTATAGTAACTATATCGGGATCAACCTGTTTGGCTGTCCTGAGCACCTCGAATGCATCAGGCGCAGTTGATGTGATTGCTGAAGAAGCGACATAATCAGGCTTCTTTTCCCTGATCCTCGCTTCTATTTCTTTGAAACCATGTCTCTTTGTCATGGCATCATATATTACAGGCTCAAAACCCGCTTTCCTGGCAGCCCCTGCAAGATAAACAAAAGTTAGCGGCATCCAGTGCCCTGCGACCTCGACCACTCCGCACCGAACCAGTCTGCAACCCATTCAGACACATCGCCCGACATGTCATGCAATCCCGGTTCAACCGTGTCATTCAGAGTCGAACAGGTACAGCACTTCATACTTCCTTCATATTATCTTTCTAACTTACCTTTGTGCCGAGGAAATATGATATATTTCAGAATGCAAATATTACTGCTTTGGCATAGAAAGGCAAATTCTTATTATCTGTTAAGAATGTTAAGATGGTTGTATTATGAAGATTGGAATTCCTAAAGAGCGTCATCCAAAGGAAAAACGTGTTTCCGGATCACCCGAGACAATTGAAAAGCTGGTAACTATGGGGGTAGAAGTCCTGGTTGAAAAGGATGCGGGACATGACGCCATGATGATGGATCAGGACTATAAAGATGCGGGAGCAAAGATTTATCCTGATGCGGCCGGGGTTTTTGCTGAAGCAGACGTTATACTCAAGGTCCAGCGGCCTTTGACGATTCCTGAAATCGGTCTGAATGAAATGGCCCTGCTCCGACCGGGGCAAGTCCTGATAGGAAAGCTGGACGCCCTTGCCAACCCAGGCCAGGTACGGGTTTATGCAGAAAAAAAAGTGACGGCATTTGCCATGGAACTGATACCTCGAATCAGCCGCGCTCAGAGCATGGACGTTCTTTCTTCTCAAAGCAATATCGCAGGATATAAGGCTGTCATGGACGCAGCAAATCATTTCGGGCGTATATTCCCAATGATGATGACAGCGGCAGGAACGATAGTGCCTGCTAAAGTCCTCGTCCTGGGAGCCGGTGTTGCAGGCCTTCAGGCCATGGCAACGGCAAAAAGGCTGGGAGCCACTGTTATGGCTTTTGATGTCCGGCCGGCTGTAAAAGAGCAGGTGGAAAGCCTGGGCGCACAGTTTATTGAAGTACCATCTGAAGAGGGGGAATCCGCGGAGACAGCCGGAGGTTATGCCCGGGATATGAGTGAAGAATACCAGCGAAAGCAGAGTGAGCTCATTCACGAAACTGTCAGGAAAATGGATATCGTGATCACCACTGCCCTCATTCCGGGAAAACCGGCGCCGGTACTCGTAAATGAAGAGATGGTTAAAGACATGAAACCCGGCTCTGTAATCGTGGACCTGGCCGCGGAGGCAGGTGGTAACTGTCCTCTCTGCGTGATGGATAGCGTAGTAGTTGCCCACGACGTCACTATTCTCAGTTATGAAAATATTCCGAGCCGCGTACCTGTTGTTACCAGCTCACTCTATGCCAAAAACCTGTTGAATTTTATCACACCGATGATTGACAAAGAGTCCGTGACTCTAAAAATAGACATGGAAGATGAAATAATTCAGGGCACCATGTTAACTCATAACGGGCAAATTGTTTACCCTGTATTTAAAGAAGGAGGAAATTAAATATTATGTCCGGTGAAATATTAGCCGCTTCATCGAATATTTTGACTGGCACAGCAGGCAGCGGTGGTGTGGATCCGCTTATCTTCAATATCACCGTTTTTATCCTGTCCATCTTTGTAGGTTATTTTGTCATTTGGAGCGTCACCCCGGCCCTGCATACCCCGCTGATGTCCGTAACCAACGCCATTTCCAGCGTGATTATCGTGGGTGCTTTGATTGCCGCTGCGCCCCCGGTGCTCAATAAGGCCACCATCATCGGTTATATTGCAGTGGCCATTACCTTTGTGAATATCTTCGGCGGCTTTATTGTCACCAAGCGAATGCTGGATATGTTTAAAAAGAAGGAACGCTGAATGGAAATGTCAGATTTCACAAACCGGAGGTTTTGTCATTAGCGGAGAAATTACTTTAATCTATGTTGTTGCGGCTGTCTGTTTCATCCTGGCACTTAAGGGTCTATCCTCCCCCGCAACAGCACGCCGCGGGAACATTATCGGTATTGCGGGAATGGTTGTTGCCATTGGTGCAACACTTTATTATGTGAGCACCAGCTCCCTTTCAAGTATAAACCCCGATGCGATAACCTATGTACTTATCATTGCCGGCATGGTCCTGGGCGGTACCATCGGCACTGTTATAGCTATGCGTATTGAGATGAAATCCATGCCTCAACTGGTGGCCGCCTTTCACAGTCTGGTGGGGCTGGCTGCTGTTTTCATTGCAGTTGCCGCCTTTTATTCCCCTCATGCCTATGGTATAGGAACTGTGGGAAACATCAAAACGGCAAGTCTTGTTGAAATGAGTTTGGCTGTGGCCATTGGCGCTGTGACTTTTTCGGGATCAATTGTTGCCTTTGCTAAACTGCAGGGACTGGTTAGCAGTGCGCCGGTAGTTTTCAGAGGACAACACCTGATAAACCTTTTTATTGGATTGGGGATTATCGGCCTGACTGTCTATTTTGCTCTTAACCTTTCATATCAGGAGGTTGCCTTCTGGTTACTCATTGCTCTCTCTTTTATAGTGGGACTTACACTCATAATCCCCATAGGGGGCGCAGACATGCCCGTTGTGATCTCCATCCTGAACTCATATTCGGGATGGGCCGCGGCAGGGATCGGATTTACGCTGAACAATCCTCTCCTGATCATCACGGGAGCGTTGGTGGGGTCCAGCGGGGCGATCCTCAGCTACATCATGTGCAAGGCAATGAACAGATCAATTTTCAACGTGATTCTCGGGGGCTTTGGCACCGGAGGTAAAACTGCCGCAACCGGAGCCGGAGACAAAGTTGCCAAGAGCGGCAGTGCCGAGGATGCCGGTTTCTTTATGAAAAATGCGCGATCTGTCATTATGGTTCCTGGGTATGGGATGGCCGTAGCGCAGGCACAACACGCTGTGCGGGAATTGGTTGACGTACTTGTGAAGGAAGGTGTTGATGTAAGCTTTGCGATTCATCCGGTTGCGGGTCGAATGCCCGGTCATATGAATGTGCTCCTGGCAGAGGCGAATATCCCCTATGACATTGTATTTGAATTGGAGAATATTAACAGTGATTTTTCCACTTGCGATGTGGCCTATGTCATTGGTGCAAATGACATCACGAACCCGGCTGCCAGAGAACCCGGCAGTCCCATATTCGGCATGCCCATTCTTGAGGTATACAGGGCGAAAACCGTCTTTTTTGTGAAGCGCAGTCTGGCCCCGGGCTACGCAGGTATTGACAATGACCTCTTTTATCGCGATAACACCATGATGCTTTTTGGTGATGCAAAGAAGATGACTGAAGAGATCGTCAAGGCGCTATAAGAATTGCATCCTGAAGGCATGGAGTGAGAATTACACCATCATGTCAGGGAATTGATTTAAATTTTATTCATAATTTCTTCAAATACCTGATTTAATCTAAAAACAGGAATAAACCTTAAAGGAGGTATACCGTTATGAATACAGGAATACTATTAGGGCTCGTCTTTTTTGCGGTCATCATATATT
>CAZNPC010000093.1:0-6571 GCA_964574765.1 uncultured Nitrospirales bacterium
TTTTTCGTAAACGCCATTACGCTTTCAGTCGAAAAATCCGTACTGACAGGGAAGCCCGTGCATAACACAGAATTCTTCTGCTCCTTCTGCGCGCTCACAAAAATCTCTTCCTCATTTAACCAGGCACCCTTACCAATGATGCCGGCAAAAAGTTCTGAGCGGTAAAAATCATAAATGGCCCCAAGAAGCGGCGCATCGTCCTTCCAGAGGCCGACAGAAACACAACAAAGGGGAATTCCCCGGGAATAATTCAAGCTGCCATCCAGTGGATCTACTATCCAGGTAAGGCCGCTTTCATTCCTTTTTAAGTGTCCGCTTTCTTCAGAAAGTATAGAGAAGTGAGAATTGTCTTTTAAGTGATCAATTATAATTTTCTCCGACGCCCTGTCTGCCCGCAGCTTTATGTCACGACCTCTCTCCGAGTCTACTTCCAGATACTCTTTATCCCTACCACAAAGAATATCTCCGGCCTTTAATACTGCTTCTTTGGCTATTGCCAGCCATTGTAAAACGGTTTCATCTGACATCATGATTCAATCTGATCAAAGGCGGATATTAAATTATCCACCGCTTCCATCTCCATAGACCTTCGGCATTCCAATGTATAAGAACCAACATGCGGGGTGAGAATTACCTGGGGATATTTTGCTAATGGGCCAATGTAAGGCTCCGTTGAAAAGGTATCCAGCCATGCGCCTGCGATCTTACCCTCTTCCAGTGCACGCACAAGAGACGTTTCATCAACTAATCCACCCCTGGCGGCATTTAAAAGAAACGCTCCCTTTTTCATGATGTTGAATTCAGTCTCACCAATAATCTGATCATGTCCGCTTGAGTGAATGGAAATGATATCTGCTTCCCTGAGTGCATCATTCAGTGACATAACCTCTGCTTCACCCTTTGTGCCGCTCAAGTTCGGATCTACGGCAAGCAGCCTGACATTAAAAGGGGCGAGGAGGGCAGCAACTTTTTTCCCGATTTTACCAAAACCGATAATAACCACGGTTTTCCCTTCGAGCTGGGCACCGATCCGCTTATCCCATTTGCCTTCATGAAGACTACGGTCCATTTGAGGGACCATCCGCATCAAGCTCAGTAATGTTCCCACCGTTAATTCAGCAACCGCTGATGTTGGTCCATAGGGAGTTGAACATACTTGAATGCCTAGCTCTTTAGCAGCGACTAAGTCAACATTTGACATCCCTGAGCCACACCGTGAGATGACATTAAGACTCGATTGAGACATCACTTCATGATCCAGCGGCTCAAGACCTGCAATGATTCCCGAAACTCCGGGCAGGAGGTCCAGCAATTCCTTCTTGGTCAGCTTTCTTCCAAAAGGGTTGTTCATTACTTCAAAACCGGTGCTAACAAGCTTATCTCTTGGGGCCGGGTCCAGTTGAGCAAAAGATGACGGGCCTAATAATATTTTTTGTTTCATATATTGAGTCGCTCCTTTCCTGAAGATGAAACGTTACGTATGGTACAGTAATATGTACAACCGAAGGTTAATAAGGTGTTGCCTGTATTTTCTGTTATCTTACTTCTTGACAGCTGCAATCCGGACATGGGAACTCAGCTGAAACTGCTGCAGGTATTCCTGTAATGAATGTAATGCATTTTCGTCCCGGTACCGGAATAGATACTTCCAGAAAGGGTCTAAAGGGACATCAGGATTTTTTTCAAATGTCTTTTTCACCATCTCAATGTCCAGCCTTCCGGGTGTACTTATTTCAATTACTTCAAATCCGGCTTTTTCTATCTGCATGCTGAATGCTTCCAGAGAAAGCAGGTTCATACGGTCTGGGGGGATCAGATTGGGGGAATTTTCTCCGAGCACCTGATACTCATAACCGCTAGACGTCGTTGAGGTAATGATGAACAGTCCGTTTTTCCTGCAGGCATTATAGGCTCCCGCGAAAAAACGCCCGGGGTCAAATATTTTCTCCACCACTTCAAATGCAGTAAAAATATCTGTACTGTTGTCCGGGATACTGTATGAATTATGGACCTTTACCCCTTTTGGCAACTGACTTTCCTGCTCATAACATTCAGGATATACAGATAATACGGATTCCAGTGTACTGTTTTCCGATAACTGTCCGAGGAACGTTGGGTATCTTGTCCCGTAGTCAAGCAATACCTTTGCTTCGGGCAAATACTCCTCAATTAAACTCACAATCCATTGAATGCGGTATGAGAAGACTTTTCTCGAACGGGATTCTATGGTATTTCCCAGGAATATTTTTCTCAGAAAATGTCCGGCATCCGAATTTTTATAAAAAGCCCGTATATCATTGTCTGAAGGCCTCGGGGAAACAAACCATGAACCACATTTATTGCATACAAGATAATCAAATCCCATTTTATTAAAACTAGGTTTAGAATGCTTTGCCAAACAGCCCGGGCAATTGACGTCTTTCAGGATCGAACGATCGGCAAAATACTTTTTAATATCTTCAGTAAGAATATCTTTATACTCGTTGTATGTGCTTTCAGGACGGATGTCAGATTCTTTCAGATCATTCAGAAACACGACTCTCTTCATAAGTTCGTCCTCCCTTTGCGCAGAGGTTCAAATCGCCTGCTGTCGTTTTTATAGATTTCCTGAACCAGACTCATTGTTTTTACTGCATCTTCCACAGTCCCGTTTGAAACAGGCTTATTATCTACGATACAGTCAACAAAATCATTTACTTCATCAAGCCATGAAGTGTCATTATCATAGTAGGTCATTGTTTCCTGCGGGTTCGGCAGCGGATATCCATCCCGGTCAACAAGGCAGCGGGCAATCTTCAGGGCTTCCCTTCCGTATGTTTGGGTTGATGACAGAATCCCGTCAATTTCTAGATAGCCTTTTTCCATATAAACTTCAAGAAGGAACTTATGTCTCCATTGCGTTGCTGAAGAGTGGATCATTACGGTTTGGCCAGTCATGCTATTTCGTAAAATTGCAAAGACATTATCTTCTACATCCGCCTGCCAATAGGATCGCCCCATGAAACTTTTTATCTCATCATATTCACCGGAAAAATACCGAAACAGGTCCAGCATATGAATCCCCTGATCGATAAGTATACCGCCGCCGGACAAATGTTTTTTATTTCGCCAATTATTGTCATACCCCGGTCCACCGGCTTTTCCATACACCCCTCTCATCCACATTACCTTCCCGAAGCGCCCGTGATCGACAATAGCCTTTGCCTCCATTACAGCCTGATGATACCTGTGATTAAACCCGAATTGAACCTTGACCCCGGGATTCTTCATCGATTCATTATAAATGGCCTTCACTTCTTCCAATATCCTGCCCGGCGGTTTCTCACTGAACACATGAATACCACGGGCAATCGCCTCAACAGTAATTCTGGGAATATCGCAATTATATGTACATACAAAAACTATGTCGGGACACTTGTCCAGCAATTGACGATAATCAGAATAAAAAGCGATCCCCGAGTTATGATGCAGGCCCGGATTTATATCGCATATTCCGATTAATGCCAGACCAGGATGATCTTTTATGCATGCATGCCGTATCTTGCCCATCTTGCCGTACCCAATGATGCCGACCTTAAGAGTATGTTCTTTTATTTCCATAATAGTTGCTGTCTTTACTCCGTATTAATTCTTAGCCTGGCTCACATTAAAATATTTTTCCTGATAAATATTCTTTAATTCGATGAACGCCTGATTCCCTTCTCCATCGAACTTCTCGGCCCTTTTAATTTTAGACCAGTACTTTTTAGGCATCCTTGCATATAAGGCGAAAGTCCTTCTCAAACCCTTGATTTCCTTTTTTGACAGCTGAGGCATGTCCAGAGACACATCCACATTTAATGATCCGGAATTGAAATCAGGTGATATGTAACCCCTTTCCACACATAACTCATGTAATGACGTACCATGGAATGGAGCAAAGGCCACAGCATTTGTAGTGTCGAAAACCAATTTCCTGTTCAGTTCGATGGTATCAAAGATCAGCTCCCTTGTTTCATCAGGGAAACCAATAATGTTGTTAATGGTAAGTGGAATTCCTACTTTTGCAAATATCTCTGAAGCCTTAATAATTTGTTCGTTATCAAATTTTTTCTTTAAAACCTTCTTCCTGAACTCAGAATTGCCATGCTCCAATCCAAGTGATACTCTATGGCAACCTACCTCTTTAAGTCTTTTCACCCTGTATTCGGTAATTGTTTCAGCTCTTGACTGCAGCCAGAAGGGGAGCCTTATTTCATTATATATCTCAATAAATTTTTCAAACTCATCATCTGTTACAGCAAGAAACGTATCGGACGTGAAATATACATATTCGGCATTCCATCGCTCGATCAGATACCTTAATTCTTTTTGTATTTGATACATACTCTTTTTTCTGAAAAAACCCTTTTTATTATTCTCTCTATATAATTTTGAAATAGAAGGAGAATTACAAAACGTACACGTATACGGACATCCTCTATTCGTTTCAATCGGTATCGTTATATAGACATGACCTGCCATGGGGCGGTAAAATCTTTCCGGCTCAAAGAGGCTGTAATCGGGGACCGGAAGATTATTTATATCTATAAGGTTTCTCAGTTTGTTCTTAATTATCATTCCATTTTTTTTCAGCCAGATATTTTCTACATCAGAGTAATCTCTTCCTGATGCCATACGTTTACAGACCTCAACAAGCGCTTCCTCCCCCTCACCTACGCAAACCATACTGACAACCTTATTGGAAAGCAGCGTTTCAGGTGCAAATGTCGCAAATACACCGCCAGCGATAACCGGGATATTATAATTCTCAATCACCTTGAACAATGAAACCGCCGTGGGATATGTGCTTTCCAGAAGAGAAACCGCAATGAGATCAGGACCAAATTCTTCAATTTTTACAGCAAAGTCAAGGTCCATCCTGCTGTTCTTGAGTTTAACACCCCTCTCCCCATAGTCAAAGGGGCGGACCATCAGATTTTCTTCCTTTGCTTCATCCGAGCCAGACTTTTCAGGATCAGTGTAAAGGGTTGTATCGAACAGATCGACCTCAAAGCCTTCTTTCCGTAATAACGCAGTAAATATACCAATGGAAACCGGTGGAGGGTTCATCAGCTTCCCGTTAGGATATAAAAATAATATTTTAAACTTCTTCATGACTCTGTCTCTTATATAAGGTGTGTACTAGACTTTTTTTAATGCTTCAAATATTTTTTGGTTATCCATACTTCCTACCCATACCCTGTTTGGTTCTTCTTGAAAAGGATACCAGGATCCGCCAGGGAAAAAACTGTTGAATTGAAAAGCATCCAGACCAACATGATAATGCTCTTTTTGCGCATCATGCATAACAACGATGCTGTCAGACTTTAAAACTTTCCCGGCCGTCCGTACACAGTGCCTTCTGAATCTGGCATCTATGATTACAATATCAAAATGATCGTCCAGTAACCGGGGAAAATCTATATAGGCTTTTTCATTTTCTGATTTCGGGCTAAAAACACCGCATTCAGGAGGGACTTTCCCCCAGTCCGGTTTCTCCCAAAAAGGCCTGAATTCTTTCAAATAAAGTTGCACATATTCCTGGAGTTGGTGATCCTTCACTTTGGTTGTAACTATATCATGCCATGTTTTATTATTATCGATGGAATGCCATCTAAACTCCATACTATTCCTCTTCAGGTACTCCGCATAATAAATAGTACTTAAGCCGCTGCCCCACTCAAAAATATTAATCCTTTCTCTGTCCATGAAATTATCAAATATCGCTTTAAACAGCCTGATTTCCTTTCCGGTCTGGGCAGGAAGCCCGACTTTGCCGTTCACAAAGAGTTTGCCATTGAAGTACAACGACTGAAGTTTCCCTATTCCCCTGTTTACTAGATCCAAGTATTCCTCCATCGGCTTTCAAATAAGGAGATCAATAAATTACTCTCCGCCTGTTAACGAAATAGTCTGACCGTTCATGAATGATGTATTTTTATTAAGTAAACAGATGATCCACCATGCAGCTTCTGCAGGATTACCCATTCTCTTTGCCGGGATCATTTGCACTCTTTCTTCCAGGTTTTTAATATGTCGCTGATGAAAAGGTGTATCAAACACACTAAGCCTCAACGCATTAATACTTATCCCCATGGGAGCACAATATCTTCCCATGGAAAAAGTCATCGTCTCTAACGCGGACTTTGCAAGGCCGTAGAACAGGGTCTGGGGGCTCCCTCCGTATTTCGCAGCGATACTTGAAATGTTCACTATGGAACCTCTAGTCCCGTTTTTCTCCATATTGTTTATCGCTAGTCTGGACAGCCAGAACGGGGCCTTCAGGTTCAGCGATATGTCTGCATCAATGTCCGCCTCGCTGATCTCGGAAAAATGTTTACGGACATGTACATCTCCGGCATTATTGACCAGTCCGTCAATGCCGCCAGCCCAATCAACAAAACTTCCAAAAAGTCTCTCGGTTTTTTCCATGTTCGTCAGGTCAGTGCTTAAAAGACAGATATCCTTTTCAGGATCCGCTTTTGTATCCTGAATAAGATTACTAACATCCGGCTTATTACGGTAATAGTGCAGACCGACTTTTGCGCCC
>CAZNPC010000094.1:0-6509 GCA_964574765.1 uncultured Nitrospirales bacterium
CCTTATCAAGCGCTCCCAGTATATGAAGGAGCGTGCTTTTGCCGACTCCTGACGGACCCATAACCGCCGTCATCTCACCATGCCCCAGGTCAAAACTGATATTATTAAGCACATCAATCTGCCCAACAGGCCCTGAAAAAGACTTCCCCAGTCCCTTAATTCTTATTAGCGGTTCCATCTTTATTCTCCGGCTGCGTTTTTTTCCCTTCTTTTCTCTTTCCCTGAATAGAGTCAAGTTCTTCCTTCAACTGGATTATTTTCCTTGCCGCCTTTTTCTGACCCTGCTTAATGTCATCTATCGTATTACCAACCTCTTTAATTGCCTCACCAATTATTATCGTTCCATCTCCGATCCATCTGAACGGTTCCCCGCCCTTCCATACCGCGACTCCCACGATAATCGCGATCACCAATATTATTGAGCCTATTATCTTAAACAGTAATTTAAACATTGCCATCCTTTATTTTTAACGTCTGTCTTTTTCAGCTTCTTATCTTCCGTCAGCCCTCGCGGCTAATTTTGTGGTAACAAAATTGCGAGGGTCACTTTTCACTCATATCTCAATGGTTCCACAGGATCCATTTTCGCTGCCTGCCATGATGGATATATTGTTGCCATAAAACTGATAAATACCGCGGTAAATGCAACTACCAGAAACTCTATCATGCTGATCCTTACGGGAAGATAACTTAGGTAATAAACATCAGAGGGAAGATTTATGAACTGATAAGTTTCCAAAAGACGGCAAAGAACGTAACCGGACGCAAGCCCGATTATCGTACCGATAAGACCGATAATCAGGCCGTGGGCCATAAATATCAGCATAATCCCCCCTTTAGCAGCCCCCATTGCCTTAATAACAGCTATCTCCCTTGCTTTTTCCATAACTATCATTATGAGGTTGCTGATAATATTAAAAGACGCGACAAGAACTACAAGGACAAGGATCAGGAACATTACGTATTTTTCAAGTTCAAGGGCAGAGAACAGGTTTCTGTTCATCTCCATCCAGTCCCTTGCGTAATAAGGAGAACCCAATGAACTCTCTACCTTCTCCGCTATCTCTTTTGAGTTATAAATGTTATCAACTTTGACCTCAATGCCGGTTACGTCACCATCGAGTTTAAAGAACTCCTGCGCGTCAGTCATATTGACCAGGGCAAGGCTGGCATCATATTCATACATTCCAACCTCAAATATGGCCGCAACTTTAAACTTCTTCATCTTAGGCAGCATACCCATCGGACCAATGTCACCTACCGGGGAGATCATTGTTATCTCGTCTCCGATAAACAGGCCAAGGCCCCTTGCAAGGCCCCTGCCGACCGCGATGCCGGGGATATCCGGACTGTTCACAAAATCTCCCACACTTCCTTCCTTGATAAACTCAAGGACATTCGTTGTCTCGGATTCGATCTCCGGTTCTATGCCCCTTACCATAACTCCATTCGCCCTGTCGCCAAAGCCCAGCATAACCTGGCCGTAAACAACAGGAGAGGAACTGCTTACTCCCTGTATTCTGTTGATGTTCTTTCTCAGCGATTCATGATCTTTGATCTTGCCGGTATAACTCAAGACTACGATATGCGCGTTCACTCCCAGGATCTTGCTCTGAAGATCATCATGAAACCCGCCCATGACGGAAAGCACTGTTGTCAGGGCCGTTACACCAAGGGCAACTCCTCCGACAGAGATCAAAGTGTTAAGAGATATGCCGCGATTTGTCTTCTTTGACCTGAAATAACGGAATGCTATGAATAACTGATAAGGTAAGTTCATATGTAAATACAAAAGTTCAAATTAGTTATCCCTGACTGTATGGATAACTCGTTCAAAATTGTTTAATATTGTTCAACATTGAACTACTTTGAGCTATATTGAACTGTTTGAACCCGTTTTATTTTTATTGTTCCGGTTTTAATTGCGGAAACAGCATTACATCCCTTATGGACTGTGAATTGGTCAGGAGCATTAGTAATCTGTCTATACCGATCCCCTCTCCTGCTGCCGGGGGCATACCAATTTCCAGCGCCCTGACAAAGTCCTCATCCATCAGATTTGCCTCTTCGTCTCCCTTTTTACGGGCTTCCACCTGTTCCAGGAACCTCTGCTTCTGGTCCGCCGGATCATTAAGTTCTGAAAAAGCGTTTGCCAGTTCGCTACCTCCAACAAAAAGTTCAAACCTTTCAACAAGATTCGTATCGTCTTTCTTTCTTCTTGCAAGCGGAGACAGTTCAACTGGATAGTCCTTGATAAAAACCGGCTGAATAAGCCCGGGTTCAACTTTTTCCTTGAAGATCTCATCAATCAGTTTGGCGAAAGTAATATTATCGGGAACATCAATATTATTCTTCGCGGCAAATTCTCTGGCTTTTCCCAAATCCTTAAAAACATCCGGATCAACCCCCTGCTCTTCCATCGCATCCTGCATATTTATCCTCGGCCACGGCGGAGTAAAATCGATCACGGTTTCACTATCCTCTCCAAAAGGCACTTTAAGGCCGCCAGTGACTTTTCTGCACAGGTAGGACATAAACTCCTCGGTAAAGTCCATAAGATAATTGTAATCCACATAAGCTATGTAAAACTCGAGCATGGTGAACTCAGGGTTGTGCTTTTTGGATATTCCTTCATTTCTGAAATTCTTATTGATCTCATAAACCTTTTCATAACCGCCTACAAGCAGTTTTTTCAGATATAGTTCCGGCGCTATCCTTAGATAAAGGTCAATACCAAGAGCTTTATGATGAGTCTTGAACGGCTTCGCTGCTGCTCCTCCAGGTATCTGATGCATCATGGGAGTCTCAACTTCTATGAATCCCCTGTCATCAAAATAATCTCTTACCGCCTTTATTAATTTACTGCGTTTTATGAATATGTCCCGGACGTTGGGGTTGACGATCAGGTCAACATACCTCTGACGGTAACGCGTTTCAATATCTTTAAGGCCATGCCATTTTTCAGGTAACGGTCTCAGTGATTTGCAGAGGATAGAAAAACTTTCAACCTGAATTGTCAGCTCGTCTGTCTTTGTCCTGAACAGCCGGCCGCTCAACCCGATAATATCGCCAATATCCATATTTTTTAGAATCGCGTAGTCCTCACCCACAACGTCTTTCCTGAGGTAAACCTGAATCTTACCCGTTGCATCCTGTACATGCGCAAAAGTCGCCTTGCCGAAATTTCTTAACGCGACAATCCGCCCCGCTATAGTGCAGTCCAGACCAGCTTCCTCAAGCTCTTCTTTACCCAGCCGGCCATACTCGTCAAATATATCAGCCGCCCTGTTTTTAACCGCAAAAGGCATGCCATACGGATCAATACCTTCAGCCCTGAGCTTGTTGAGCTTTTTGATCCTCTCCTGTATTAATTCGTTAATTTCTTCCATTATCTATTCATTCAAAACAAAAGGAGTTTGAAAGATATAAAAAGAGAACTGACAACTGCCTTTTATTCAAGCAACCCGGAAAGAATTTCTGTTTTTTCTTCTATCATTTTGTCCAGCTCTTCCTGACTCATCTTTATCTTGAAAAGCTCATCCGCAATACCCAGGGAAGTCATAATCGCGGCCTTTACGTGGTTTACATTTGGCGCGGCACTGTAGATCTCTTTAAGTTTTTCATCAACATACCGGGCCAACTGCTTGATGTATGCTTCATCTTCATCCGTTCGCACAGAATAACTCTGTCCCAGAATCTTAACCTCTACGGAATTCATTGTCTCACCGCCTTGTTATTGTGCCCCTGCCGTCCGGCCAGCGAAGCAGCCCTGCAGAAACAGCTAATTACAAGAGGAAATCTCCCCCTAAATCTTGACCTCGTCAAGCTCTTTAATTAACTCTTCTATTTGCGACTTTACATCCTCACGTTCATTGTTCAGCTTTTCAACATTGGCATGCAGCTTATCTATATTTTTCAGGTCCTGCCTGCCGGCTTTCAGTTCATCATCTTTTTTCTTCAGCTCTTCCTGCGTCTTCTCCAACTTAAGGGTCAGGGCCTTGTTCTCATCGTTGACTTCCTTTATTTTACTGACCACCTGCATTATTTTTTCTTCCAGCAACTTCACCTTTTCCATTAACGAATCCCCTTTCACAAAATCAAATATCTTTTGTTTCATTAATTGTAACTTATCAAAACATCAATAGAAAGTAAACCCCATTCAAACCATAGTACCGTTTTTCCCATTAACAGGCCGGCTATTCCCCGCCTTCCGTCATGGGCAGGCCCTCTATCGCCCGGTACTGCCAGTAACTCCTTAATACTTTTTTCACGTATTTCCTTGTCTCCCTGTAGGGGATATCCTCAATAAACTCCTCAATATCCCGATGTTTTGAGCCTGCAAGCCACTTCCGTACCGCTCTTTCTCCCGCGTTGTAAGCGGCAATTGCCAAAGGTATTTCCTTAAATTCCCTTATCAGTAACGACAAATAATGCGTTCCCAAAGATATATTCGCTTTAACAGAATAGATATCAAAATCATCCCCGGCATCCATATTTAATTTTCGCCTCATTCTCTGAGCAGTAGCCGGCATAAGCTGCATCAAACCAGATGCCCCTGCTATTGAGGAAGCCTCGGGATCAAACCTGCTTTCTTCCCTGATAAGAGCCATAATCAGATATGCATCGACATTCTCCCGTCTGGAAGCGTCCTCAACAATATGAGGAAAACCCCGCGGGAACGAGAGCGGAAGGAACTCCTCGTCCTCAATACCTTCCGCGAAATAGATTATCCTGTTATATTCGCCGATTTCGATTGCTGTAAACGCCAGGTATTTAAAAACCCGGCCATCCCTGACAGACGTTAAAACAGATTTTATTTCCTCAGCAGCCTCTCTGTTCATGCCAAGAGATTTAAGTATTTCAATCCGCGCATAGACGATCCCATTTGGTACTGCCGGCATTGTGATCTCAATCTTGTCTGCTCTCCCGGACCCCGGATTGCGCAATCTGGACAGGAAACCATAATAACCCCTGTTCTTTGACAGCTCTGTATAACCGGAACTGTCTTTTTCAGGACAGCCGGCCTGTTCGCCCCGGCCCGCATTCATCTCCAGACACTCATTAGTAATTATTTCCCGGGTCTTTGTTTCCCAATATCTATACTTATCCCGGTCCTTATTCCCGGACCCGGATGCAAGTTCAGAGAAATACTTAAGCGATTCACTATATCGTCTATTGGTGTAGTGCATCCATCCAAGACTCCATAGCGCATCCTTTTCTTCTTTGGGAAAACTCTTTACGACCCGTTTATAGATATCCTCCGCTTCACTTAACTTCCCATCCCGCCTGGCTTTGTCACCCTGGGCTAAAAGCAGTTTGGCAAGGTATTCATTTCCAGGATAGGTCGTTTCCAGTGAATTAATTGCCGCACGAAATCTGTCGAATTCCTTTATCCTGAACAACGCACGCGCCATCCAGTACATTGCCTTGGGAGTTTCAATGAGCCGGAAATTCTCAGCAGCCGCATCGTATTTCTTCTGGTTAAACTGGCTTACCCCGGCTTTGAATCTGATCTTCTCTGAAAGGGCCGGATCCTTTATGTGTTCGAGGATGCCAGTATATTCAATTTCCGCCTGCGCAAAATCACCTGTCTTAAACAGATTCCCGGCTCTCTCAATTGCTTCTTTCTGAATAAGTTTGTCCGCCTTCATCGACGTCAGCTCTGTCAATGCCTCTGATGCAGGCGGAGATGCGCTGATATAGATTTCTTTTAACAGTCTGACAGCCTCCCTTTCTTTTCCGCTGTCCTTATAAAGTTCTGCAAGGATCTGTTTGTGTTCCCAGTCCTGTTTATATTTCCCTGTGTATTGCTTAAGCGCTTTAATGGCTTTGTCTTTATTAATTTCAAGCAGAGCAATAATCTCATGCTGCTTCGCTTTCTGCAGCAGAGTTTTGTTTTTGATCTTTCCTGCAGCATTTATTGCTTTTTCATAGTTCTTTTCTGATAGATAAATACCGGCGAGCATATCATGGACATAGTCCCTTAGAATAAAGTTTTCGCTGACAGCCCTTTTCAGATGAAACTTTGCTTTGTCCAAAAGGCCCTGTTCCGTATAAACGCGTCCCAGCAGGATATCCGCTCTCTTCTGCCATAGTTCATCAGCCGCAAGTACTAACAGGATCTTTTCCGATTCATCATATTTACCCAGGTTAACAAGATGGACAGCTTCCTTAATCCGTTCATCCCGGCTTTGCCCTGATTCTGCCAGCGTCAAAGCCGTATGATTACCAGCATGAGACAACGCGCAGCCAGTCTGAAATAAAATCACAAATGCCGAAAGAATGAAACAAGCAGTGGAATTAACGCATCTTATTTTCAATAAACGATACATGAAAGGTATATTAACCGAAATAGTTTCGGCACGCAAGGAAATTACCTTTTAAAATATAGTTTTTAGAATATCAGGGGGCATTAACAATAAATTGCGGACCGGAGCGCCGTTGAAGACGTGAGCTCCACATACTATTAGACGAAAGCTTCTCCTCCAATCAAAGATGTACAATATGAT
>CAZNPC010000095.1:0-6234 GCA_964574765.1 uncultured Nitrospirales bacterium
AAAGCCAGTTTTCATCAGCCCTCCTGGCTTTCCCGATTACTTTTGTTACAAATATGCCTGCATCGCCAACAACCGCTCTGCCCGGTTCTATGAAAATTTCCGTGCCTTTCGGGAACTTTTCAGATATTAGTGAGTTAACGTTTCTTTCGATCGCATCAACCTTAATAACATTTTTTGTGTAATTGATCGGATACCCTCCGCCTACATTGAGCATTTTAAGTTTGATCCCTTTTCTGCCCGCCAGTTCCCAAAGGGCCTTTGCCTTGTCCAGCGCGGTATTCCAGCTGTAGATATTCGTGCATTGTGAACCAACATGAAAGGTTATACCTGCAGGATTAAGCTTTTTTTCCGCCGCATACGAAAGAAGCGCACAAGCCGCGTCCAGATCAACGCCGAACTTTCTGCTTAACGGCCATTCACTGCCTTCATTCGGCACTGATATTCTCACATAGACATTGCACCCCGGTATATATCCGGCAAGTTTGTCAACTTCATCGGAAGAGTCAAACGCGAAATAATTAACTCCATAGGATGAGCACATCTTAAGAAACCGCATAGATTTTATGGGGTTGCTTGAGATGATATTTTCAGGACGAACGCCGATAGACGAAAGGGTCATTAACTCACCCTCTGATGCGATCTCGAAACCAAGGCCGAGTTTATTGAGCAGTTTAATAATGTTCAAATCAGGATTGGCCTTGACTGCATAGAACACTTTTGAGTTCTGAATTCTTTTGCCTATTATTGACGCTTTTTCCCTGATCTTATCCCTGTCGAGCAGAAGAACAGGAGTTTGGATGGACTTTCTGCCGGAGTATTTTAATGCCTTGAACAGAGTTGATTTGGTGACAAGCTCTGTGTGCAGCTTTTCAATTTTAAATGTTTTAAGCAAAGGCTGAACCATGACCCCGTAATTATTACTGCCGCTGGATAAACAATAGCGTTCAACTGCGGCGGGCAGCGATAGATAGCTGAGCGTCTATTAAAGAATATTTCGGAGAAATATGCAATAGCACAGGCTATTTGATCAATAGTTATTTTTTGAAACGGCGGGCAATTTTTTTTAATCTGTCTCTGACGGAAGGCCTGGTATCAATCTCATACAGCCAGGACTTTGCCCTTTTGCAATAAGGATCAATTTTCAGGGCCTGACGAATGGATCTCTCCGCCATGGCGGAAGATCCGGCCTCCCGGAAAACAATAGCCAGATTAATATGATAGTCAGGCTCGTAAGGCGAAAGCTCTATGGCTTTTTCACACGATCTTCTGGCGTTTTGAAGCTGTCCTTTAATATGGGAGAAAGACAGGCCGAGCCATGAATTGTATAAAGCATTATCTTTGACAAGGGTCAATGCGATCTGGAATTCCCTGACTGCATCGTGGTACCTTTTGCCGCCGTAATGATGTCTTCCGAATTTGTAATGTGCCTTTGCCTTAGTGATATGACTTCCAGCTTTGACAGTGGAAAAGCGGGAGGGATTTTTCATGACATACTTGTCATAGTTGCGCCTGAGCTCTTTATTCCTTAACGTGTCATATGCTTCTTTTGCAGCTTTGAATTTATCTCTGTTGCCGGGGGTTTTACAGCTTTTGGTGCTGTCAGGATGCAGTTTTTTTGCTAATAAATGATAGGCTTTCTTTAACTCCTGGTCGGTTGCGTCAGGAGTAACACCCAATATTTCGTAACAATTTTTCAATTATCAGGTTTTCATCTTGGCGTCTAATCTTTTCTTCGCTTCAATTCGAATAGCCGCGGAGATATTTCTGTTTTTACTGATTAGAGCCAGATCTTTTTTCTGGAGTTTATGTAAATGTCTTACGGCAAGCGCAACAGGAGTTTTAGGGTTTGTGGCCAGGGCATGGACTATGGTGTATTTTTTGATCCATTCCCTTTTTTTCGCTATCATCCTTATTATGTCGTCAGGAGATGTTTTCTGTTTTGCGAGAAGCTCGATCTCACTCATTGTGATCTTGGGATTTTCAAGAACTGTGAGCTGGACTTCTTTATTAGTATCACGCAGAAGAATAGTCCTGATGTCTTTGCTGCCGCGCAAAGCAAGCTGGATCTTCTCGCCGACTTTCATAGTCTGGAGCCTTTGAAAAAGGGTTTGTGCCTTATATTCGTACTGCTCCCGCGCTGAATATTTGCTTTCTTCATCAGAAGGCGCAGGCGTTTCAGTTTGAGAAATTTGTACGTTAAGGATGCCTGCCACAAACTGTTTTGTGGCATCAGGCGTCCCCGGATGATCGAGCAGAAGCTTAAGGATTTCAGGCCTGTGAGTGTTTTTCTGAGATAATTCTTCAAAAAAAGCCGATTCCACCGTACTGTCAAGAAGGAGGATTTCAATTACGTCCTTTGACAGCTCATTGAGGTCTAGAGCTATTAATTTAGTCTCATCCATTTTGTAAATAATACAACGATAGAAATTATGGGTCAAGTGGACAGACGGCATGAATGAAATATTCTATGTTTCCCTTAGGGCCTGCAGGATGTGATTCAGTAACGCCTTTGACAGAAAGGCCCGATTCCCTGAAATCCTGTTTTATCTTTTCAATGACCTCATTATGCAGGGCTTTATCTTTCACTACTCCGCCTTTCCCGATGTCTTTTTTCCCGACTTCAAACTGAGGTTTAATCAGCGCTACTATTAAGCCGCCCGGCTTGAGGAGCCCGATAACTTTGGGAATGACCTTTGTGAGTGATATGAATGATACGTCAATTACCGCGATATCTATGTCATGACCGATTGACCGCCTGTCAAGGTACCTGATATTTGTTTTCTCCATCAGAACGACTCTCGGGTCATTTCTGAGCTTCCAGTCTACCTGCCCGTATCCTACGTCAACGGCATAAACTATACCGGCGCCGTTCTGCAGAAGGCAGTCAGTGAAACCGCCGGTTGAAGCGCCGACATCGATGGCGGACATGTCGGCGACATTTAAATTGAATTCCTTCAGGGCTCCCGCGAGCTTCAGGCCCCCCCTGCTGACAAAAGGGTTTCTCTTTACAACTTCAAGGACCGCATCAGGGTTAACAAATGTACCGGCTTTGGAAATTCTTTCGCCGTTGACAAGGACATCTCCGGCTAATATCAGAGAACGCGTTTTTTCACGGCTCTCGGCCAGGCCTTTTGATACAAGCAGAGTATCAAGACGGGTCTTTTTCCGTGGATGATTGGTCATAGTTCAACAAGCTCACCATCGAGAATAGTTCACCCCGTAAAGCCCTGGTCGCCTCTGGCGCTGCCTAAGGCAGGTAAACTTTGCAACGGGGCACGTAGCTCATAGTTCATACTAAACAATGTAAAATGTCCGCCTTTGCAGACCTCGGCCCGTTGCTTCGCCCGCCTCGCCAAGACGAGTCGAGGCAGGGCCCCGAGGCGAGCGAGACGGGTAAAATTAACAATTAGCAATTAACAACTGCCTGGGGGCCAGTTAGTGCTTGCCTGCCAGTTTATTCTTGTCTGCCAGTTTGTTTGGCATGGTGGCGGGGTTAATTGTCAGTTGTCTGATTTCGTATCTAAGGACATAAGGCCGCTTTTCTTTCCGGCCAGTTGCAGGGCCTCCCGCGCTATCCCCTCCGCGTCCAGGCCGAGTTTCCTGCGAAGAACGCTCTGCGGCCCATGTTCGATAAAGGTGTCCGGGAGCCCGAGAAGTCTGACTTTCAGCCCTGGAATATCGCGGGATGAAAGGCACTCAAGCACGTTGCTCCCGAAACCGCCGCTCACTGTATTTTCTTCAACAGTAAGAACGCACTTTATCTCTTTAGCCAGACTGGCTATCAGGCCGGAATCAAAAGGCTTGATAAATCTCGCGTTAACCACACACGCACTGACCCCGGAATTCTCGAGTATACGGGCGGCATTCATGGAAGGAAGCACACTACTGCCGACAGCGGCTATCAGTATGTCGCTCCCATGCCTGAGCACTTCAGCCGTTCCTATGGGTATTGCTTTAGTGTCTTCATTGTTAAGTTTGTTTGCTGCCGTTCCGCGCGGGTACCGGATGGCGGACGGGCCGTTGTATGACACAGCTGTTTTGAGCATGTCTCCGAGTTCTTTTTCGTCTTTCGGCGCCATCACTACGAGATTGGGAATATGCCGGAGATAAGAAATATCAAAAGCGCCATTGTGAGTAGGGCCGTCATCTCCGACAATGCCGGCTCTGTCAATTGCGAACACTACAGGAAGATTCTGCAGGCATACGTCGTGGACTATTTCATCATAAGCTCGCTGTAAAAATGTAGAGTAAATGGCAACAACAGGCTTCAGCCCCTGGCTGGCCAGTCCGGCCGCAAACGTGACAGCGTGCGGTTCGGCAATTCCAACGTCATAAATCCTTGAAGGAAATGTTCGGGCAAACTCCGTAAGGCCGGTTCCTTCTGTCATGGCGGCAGTTATCGCAATTATGCGGTTGTCCCGGCGCGCAAGTTCAGTAAGGCGGCTGCCGAAAACCTCGCTGAAGGTCGGGTTTCCGGATGATCTCTGCTCGCCGGTCTCGATGTCAAAAGGCCCGACGCCGTGATAGATCCAGGGGCTTTTTTCAGCCGGGCCGTAACCCTTGCCTTTCTTTGTTATCGCATGTATCAGGACGGGCCCTGGAAAATCCCTGAACCTCTCGAAAGTTTCAATCAGTATATCGATATTATGGCCGTCGATCGGGCCGACATATTCAAACCCCAGTTCCTCAAATAGCATTCCGGGAACAAAAAATCCTTTGACCGTGTCTTCAGCTCTTTGTGCTATTTTTAAAACAGGCTCACCCACCCTGGGAATACGTTCCAGAATGTGTTTGGTTTCTTTTTTGAGCTTTGTGTAAATATCTCCGATCATAATTTTGCTCAGATACGCTGACAGCGCTCCAACGTTCGGCGAGATTGACATATCGTTATCGTTCAGAACAACGATCAGGTCTTTTTTCAGGTGGCCCGCGTGATTGAGTCCTTCAAACGAAAGGCCGGCGGTCATGGCTCCGTCGCCGATAACAGCGATAACCTTGAATTTTTCTTTCTTAATGTCCCTGGCCTCGATTATTCCTGATGCAGCCGATATGGAGGTGGAGCTATGGCCGGTGCCGAACGCGTCATGAGGGCTTTCATCGCGCCTTGGAAATCCTGAAATGCCTGAGAATTGTCTGATTGTGGAAAACAATTCGGCCCTGCCGGTAACGAGTTTATGAGCGTAAGACTGATGGCCCACGTCCCAGATGATCTTGTCATTCGGAGAATCAAACACATAGTGCAGCGCGACTGTAAGGTCGATAGCTCCGAGGTTGGACGCGAGATGACCTCCGTTTACAGCCACTCTTTCGATTATCGTATCCCTGAGCTCTCTTGCGAGGGCTTTGAGCTCATCACTGGAGAGTTTCTTCAGGTCATCCGGTGATTTGATTTTATCAAGCAGCATGATATAACACCTTATAACTGCCGTGAATAGTGAATAGTGAATTGTGAATTGTTAACTGCGAACAATTAATCATTAAACATAACCTCATGAATATTAATCGTCTACGCTGTTATTATTATTCATAATTAACTGCGTCTCTTAAGGATGTATTGCGAAATTTCCCTTAATGTGTCGGCCTTTTTATCGAAATTCTTAATAGCGTCCAGAGATTCTTCTATAAGATCTTCAGCTTTTTCCCTGGATTTCTCAATGCCGAAAAGGGACGGATATGTGTTCTTCCCTCTGTTAGTATCCGCACCTGTGGATTTTCCAAGCTCTTCTTTTGTGCCGACAACATCAAGGATGTCATCAACGATCTGAAAGGCAAGTCCGATTTTGTCCCCGAATGCGGATAAAGCGCGAAGTTTGCCGGGAGCGGCCTCTGCCGTTATCGCTCCGATACGAACAGAAGCCCTTATAAGAGCGCCTGTCTTGTGAGTATGAATATAAAGAAGGTCTTTTTTCCTGATTTTCCTGTCTTCGAAAAGTATGTCAGCCGTCTGTCCGCCAACCATGCCTTCGGAGCCGCAGGCGGCTGTAACTTCCCTGATTATTTTAATGATAATTTCCGGTTTGGCGTTCATTTTTGTGATCATGCCGAGCGCATCGGTCAAAAGTGCGTCGCCTGCCAGGATTGCCACCGCCTCGCCGAAAACTTTATGATTAGTAGGTTTATTTCTCCTGAAATCATCATTGTCCATGGAAGGAAGGTCGTCATGTATAAGTGAATATGTGTGGATCAGTTCAAGAGAAGATGCGGCAGGAAGGATCTTTTCAGGCCTTCCTCCTG
>CAZNPC010000096.1:0-4710 GCA_964574765.1 uncultured Nitrospirales bacterium
GAAGCAGACCAAAAAATCGGCAAAAGAAACGAAGAAATTTAAGTCCGGAACCGAGAGCCTGAACGGTGAAATGGGAAACCTCTCTGATACCGTCGGCAATAAGCTCCCTGGCGGGCTGGGAAAAGCGGCAGCAGGCCTCGGAGGATTCACAAAGGGGCTGCGCACGCTAAAGGGGGCATTAATTGCTACCGGGATAGGTGCGCTGATAGTGATTTTTGCCTCTTTAAGACAGTTTCTAACGTCCACAGCCGAGGGACAAGAAAAATTGAATAAGATCATGGCCGTCGGAACTGGAATTTTCAACGTATTTGGGGATATCCTGGCCACTGTCGGCAAAGCCCTGTTCGAGGCGTTCTCAAATCCTCAGCAAGCGATCAAAGACCTTGTAGAATTCGTCAAAACAAACTTCATAAACAGGTTCAAGGCTATCCCCTTATTAATGAGCAGTATCGGCAAGTCAATACAGGCCGCATTCTCCCTTGATTTCGACGCGGTAAAGGACAGCCTTACCGACGTCGCCTCCGCTGCCATCCAGTTCAGCACAGGTTTTGATAAATTGCAGCAGGAGGGGATTTTAAATAAAATAAAAGATACTATCTCTGATATAAACGATAATATCAGGGAGTCAGTATTCTTGTCAGGGCTAGAGAACGATCTGATACGTGCCAGGATCGCCTTTCTCGTCCCGGAGGCCGAGCTGTTACGGGACATATCCCAGCTAAAGATAGACATTGTAGACGCCGACAAGACTACGGCGGAGCAATTAGCTGCTGCTGTTAAGGCGTTAGAACTACAGGACGAATTAGGGGAGAAAAGAAAGTCGTTACTGGCTGCAGAGATAAACATTTTAGCTGAGAGACAGGCGTTGGGATTAAACACGATAGAAGATAACCGGGAGTTGCAACAACTGCTTGCTCAACAGGTGAACATCGAGGCTCAGATCAATAAAAAGAAGCTTTCCTTTGTAACCCAGCTGGCTACGCTACAAAAGAAGCTAGATAAAGAAGTTGCGGATGCAAAAAAAGAGACCGACAGGATCGCTTTTGAGAGTACGCAGGAATTTCTTGATATGGAGTTGGACGCTTTTGTCGCTAACGAGGATGCGAAAATAAAGATCAGAGAGGATGCTCTCGCGAAGAACAATAAACTAGCTAAAAGAGCAGCAGCCGATGAACTAGCGATAAGAAAGGCGTCTGTTGCTGCAGCTATTCAGTCCGCCGGTGCTTTATTTGGCACCTTATCTGACCTTGCTGGTGAGAATTCTAAGGCGGCAAAAGCTTTTGGTATCGCAGAAGCACTGGTAAATACATATTTAGGAGTAACCAAAGCATTCGCCTCTTTACCTCCACCGGCTAATTTTATAGCAGCAGCAGCTGTTCTTATTCAAGGGCTTGGCGCAGTTCAAAAAATCCGTGCCGTACAACCAGAGGGTGTAGAATTCGCAGAAGGCGGCTATGTACCCGGAGAGACAGGCGGAATGATAACAGGCAGATCACACGCCCAGGGCGGCGTTAAGTTTAATATCGGTCCTCGTGGCGAGGCACAGGGGAACGAATTCATTGTCAACAGAACGGCAACGGCAAGATTTCTGCCCGTTCTTGAGATGATCAACAATACAGGGAGGAGCGGGGTGCCGCAGACAGGCAGGCTGTTCTATCAGGACGGCGGCGTTACCGGGCTACAGACAAGGGCTTTGGAATCCGCTCTACAGCAGGGGCTGAGCCAGCAGCAGGCCGTCCTTGTAATTGAGGACCTTGATATCGCCGTCGGAAGGGTAAGGACAACCGAAGCATTGACAACCTTATGACCAAGAGAGAGCTAAAAAACCTATACATATCCGGGTATCTCAGCCCATATTACTTCTATCATAAAGAGATTCTTGATAAGCGAAATCAGCTGGTCGCCTCTGGCATGAAAAACGGGCAGGCGATCCGTGAGATAGCGAAAAATAAGAAAGTAACCCGCCAATATATATATAGGATTATTAACCAGATCAACCATTTTGTAACTTTATAGAAGTTACACCCTTAGAACAGCCTATAATTTATAGTACTTTTAGGCAATGGCTAAGAACATAAGAATTGACGGAATAATAGGAGACTGGGGCTTGACAGCCGAAGATTTCTTGTTTCGTTTGGAGGCTTTGGAACTATCGGATGACGATGATCTTGAAGTATCTATCAACTCAGTCGGCGGCTCTGTTATCGAGGGTTTCGCTATCTACAATATTTTGAAATCCTTGCCTAATAAAGTAACCACACGCATTGAGGGTATGGCAGCATCTATTGCCACGCTGATAGCACTGGCAGGGTCAAAAGTACACATGTCTGAAGTCGGGATATTTATGATCCATAGGGCTTCTACCTTCGTTGAGGGGGACAGGGAGGAACTTGAGAAGCAGCAAAAGATACTTAGCAATATAGACACTACATTAATTAATGTTTATATGGCAAAAACAGGACTGGCGAAGAAAGAGGTAGAGACGATGGTAGATGCCGAGACCTGGATGACCTCTGCGGAGGCAAAAAAGCTTGGATTTGTAGATAAAATTATAAATAAAGTTGAATCCAGGCTTGTCGCTCTGGCTTCTTGTAAAATTAATAACGAATTAAATATGAGTTTACTTGAAAAATTAAAGAACTCTTTCAAGGCTGAAGCAGCCGAGGGGGAAGGGCTAACAGCCGAAGAAATTGCTGCCTTAAAAGCAGAGGAACACGAAGAGGAAGAAGAAGAGGAAGAGGAAGCAGAAGATGAGCAGGATCCGGAAGAGGAAGAAGAAGAGGATATGGATGCCAAGTACGTAACAAAAGACGAGCTTGAAGTGTTCTCAATCGTTCTGACACAGGCACTGGACTCTTTGAAGAAAACCGTTACTGAGCTTAACAACAACATGGACAGCTTTGTCGAGAACAAGGTAAAAGAAACCATGAGATTGCGTGTTAGCAAAGGGAACACAAAAACAGGGAATGGCCCGATGGGCAAACAGGAAACTTTTTCTTTGAACCCTGACCGTGCGAAGATGAAAGAGTATATGAATTCAATTGATGAGAAAACAAGAAACGTATAAGTTATGAGTGTTAATGTAACAACCAATTATCAAGGCGAAGTAGCGGAAGCACTTCTGACTTTGATGAAAGACGGAAATCAAGCCGTTGAGAAAGGCTCCGTTTATGTCGAGGCCGGAGTATCCAGTGCTTTACATATTGACAGGTTCCGGGTTTCGGACGATCAACTGCAGGACAGGCAGGAAGATCCAACGGTCCCATCGGATTCTATCAGTTATGATGAGGTAACTTTGACGCCTTTGGATATCATGTTTTTTGATACCGTGAATCCACGAACATTCGAGGATGTATGGAGACCATATCAGCCAGTAGGCCCGTTGGTCGACAAGGTTGACAGCCCTAAAATACAGGCTGCCATCATTTCCGAGGTTTTAAAATCCATCGGCAAGCAGCTTGGAAAACTCATCTGGGCGGGAGATATCGGGGCAGGAGGCGGTTCTCCGCTAAGATTCTTTGATGGCTATGTAACCCTTGCAGCTGCATCCGGCGACACGATAGACGTAACGCCTGTGGGTGTAATAACAGCAGCCAACGTTATTGCTATCTTAGAAGCTACCGAGGCCGCTATCCCAGCAGATATCTGGGAGGATCCGAATACAGTATTCCATATGAATACCACGGATTACAGGCTATACCTAGAAGCAGCCAGGTTGCTTGATTTTAAAGGCTCTAATATCGGAGACGCTTTAGAAAACAGGTTCGCCTCAAGGCAGATCCGCTTTTATTCAGGGTTCCCGAAAGACAGGATCATGGTAGCCAAAGGCACAGCGGGGAGAGATTCTAACCTCTGGGCAGGACTAGATACCATGGGAGATGAGGAGAACGTGAAGATCGAGAGATTCAGACCAGAATCAGAGAAATTCATTATAAAAGTACTTTTCAAATACGCCGTACAGGTCGGTAATTTTGAAGAGGTTGTTTTATATCAACCAGTATAGATTATGGCAGGACCATGCGGAGGCATAACGATAGGATCAGCATACGATTGTGATGATCCTATACAATCAGGAGTAAATCAAAGATTGATCCTGATGAATCTAGAGGACATAGATAGCGTCACTTATGATGTTACGCTTGAATCCTTGATAACTGATATTACGATGGCGACAGGAATGCAGGGCTTTGTCTTTCAGGGTGTTCGCCAGTCATTAACAGCTCAATCCGCTTTCATACCGCAGACGGTTTCTGTCGGTTATGATCACCAGGTAGATTTCCTCGTATTTGATATTTCTCAACTACAGAAAGACAACCTTGAGAAGATGGGCCTTGAAAAGATGGTAGCTGTTCTTGAGAACAAGAACGTTGCCGGAAATGAAGATGCTTTCTTTGAGGTCTTTGGCCTGGGCGCTGGGCTTGAAATGCAGACCAACGTAAGGATTAATGCTGATGTTGAGACACAAGGGGCTTACGCTCTGTCATTAAAGACATCTGACAACGAAGGTAAAGAGGGTAAGATGCCTCAAAACTGGTTTGCTACCGATTATGCAACCACAAAGGTGCTAGTGGATGCTCTTTTGATGCCTGCAGTTTAAGAAAATTATGCATTTGTTTTAAATTTGTTTTTTAGGTTTTATATAAAAAGAACTTTTTCAAAATTCTCCACAGGTTTTAAAAAGTTCTTTTTTTTGATTAAATTAAATAAAAA
>CAZNPC010000096.1:4810-6212 GCA_964574765.1 uncultured Nitrospirales bacterium
ATAAAAAATGATTCATCTTTATAAAGAAAATTTGAAAATTAACGCCTCAACGCCCAACGATATAATCCGCAGGGCTATGACAAGGCACCCAAAAATTAAGGATAAACTAGAAAAATATTTAACAGATGTCAAAGCAAAAAAAGAAACCCCTAAAGCCAGCTAAAAACAATGCGGGTTCGCAAACCACGAAAGAGGATAGCAAAATCAATCTTTTTTGGAAGAAGAAAACCTATATTAACGGGATCGGCACAGTTGAAGGCCTGGTCAGCGAGATACACAAAAAAGCCTTCCTGGCGATAGCCCCGAAGGGGAGTTTTGATGCCAGGGTTACGCAGGTTGATCCGCAGATAGCAAAGACAAAACTACTAAAACAAAGGATGAGGCGCAGAGCTGGTTTTAAAGATTAACCTATGGAAATTAGTGTTCGCAAATATGGAGCAGTACTTGAAAGGATACCACAGGAGATCAATTATAGGTATGATATTGCTACCTATGACATCGACAACTTATATCCTCAAAGAACGGAGCAGGTTCTTTTCAGATCGCCAATAACGCTGGCGGCTGTACTTGCAAAATCAGACTTTCTAAACGGTGAGGGCTTTGCAGATAATCAGGATTTAATTATCAACGGCCACGGAGAGACGATCAACGATATCCACCACCAGGTATCATCTTCAATAGCTCAAAACAACGGCTTCTCGCTACATTTCAATGTCAATCTTCTCGGCGAGATCGTATCTATAAAACAGGTGCCCTTTAAATACTGCAGATTTGGTGTTCCTGACGACAACGGCCATCATAAAGACATAAAAGTGAATACAAACTGGGAGCAGAACTCCCAGAATTTCCCTCGTAGATCGGTGGAAGAAATATCCGTTTACCCTTTATGGTCTATGGACAACAAACAGGTTTTGAAAAGAATAGATGAGTTCGAGGGGGAGTTTGAACAGGATTTTCAGGGTTTTATCTGGTACTGGACCGCAGAAAAACATACTTATCCACGTACAAGCTTTGATGCCGTGCTGGATTCTGCACAGACAGAATCAGAGATACAGATTTTTGAACTTGGAAATATACAGAACGGTTTTTTAGGGGCCTCGATATTCAAACATCAGGGATCTATTGAATCTGATAGTGAACGGCGCAAGCTGCTGGACAAACTAGCGGTTATGAAGGGTTCTTCAAATGCGAATTCCATCCTTTTAGTAGAAACGCCGGACGATTTTGACGGTTCCATCATAGAGAATATCCCTGCGAATAACCAGGACACCCTATTTCAGCAGACAAACAGAAACGTTGTTAATAGGATCATTCAAAACTTTGGGATGCCACCATCTATTTTGGGAGTCATGCCGGAGCGTGGAATGTTCAACAAACAGGACATTGAGAACTCCTATATTTA
>CAZNPC010000097.1:0-6150 GCA_964574765.1 uncultured Nitrospirales bacterium
TTGAACGATTTGAACTGTTTTTGTTTGGATCCTCCACCCGCTGAAGCAGTATAAGTCCGATAAGGAAAAATATCGCGACTGAAAGTATTGCTGCCCTCTGATTACCGCCGAGCGCGTACGAAATACCGCCGAAGATTAGAGGCCCTATTATAGAAGAAGACTTACCGCAAAACGCGTAAAAACCAAACATCTCAGCTTCTTTTCCCGGGGGTATCAGCGCTGACATAAGCGCCCGGCTGGCTGCCTGAACAGCCCCGAGCCCTGTTCCTGCCAGCACGGCGATCATAAAAAACACGGTTTTGGAATTGACAAAGTAAGCACTGAATGAGATAAACGTCCAGAGTATTAGTGTAAGCGTAATGACTTTCTTCGGCCCCCACACATCAGTAGGTTTGGCAAGCGCGAACGCGCCGGCCAAAGCGGAAATTTGAATCACCAAAAAAAGGTATATCAACTCCAGGGGGGAAAACCCAAGCGTTGTAGCGGCAAAAATTGCTGAAAAGTAAATTGTAGTGTTTATACCGTCTATATATACAAAGAATGCCAATAAAAACCGGCGAAGGTTATACTGTTTCCAGACATCACCGACCAGGTCCTTAAACCCTGTTAGCCCATCAACTGAAGCCTGAATAATAGTTCTGTCTGCCTGTTTATCAGCTGGCAGACCGAATAAAGAAGGCAATGAAAAAACCAGGAAAAAGGCCGCGACCGCCAGCCATAAAGAATTAAATTGGTCGTTCTGAACCAATGGCAGAGCTATAAGCAGGCCGATGATAGACCCGGCATAACCGACTCCGAAACCTATCCCTGAAACAAGGCCCTGTCGATCAGGCGGCGCAATGTCAGGCAGATAGGCATTGTAATACACCAATGCGCCTTCAAAACCTATGTTAGCCAGCACGGCCAGCAGGAAGCCCCAGAGGATCATTCCCTGGTCAATAGTGATGAAAAGGCCTACGCTGATCACACAGAGATATGTGTAGAAAAAAAGCATTTTCTTCCGCATGCCCGCGCGGTCGGCAACCGATCCAAGGAGGGGTGACGTAAGCGCGACAAACAGCATTGAGACAGAGATAACCCGTCCCCACCACAGATCGCCAAGTCCGGTTTCGTTACCGACGATATATGTCGCGTAATAGATACTGAAAATGGTCGCGGTAATAACAGCCGGAAAAACAGAATTGGCGAAATCGTAGAGCGCCCAGATAGTTACCTGTCTACGATTTATCACTGATACGCTGAGGGGTTCCTGTTTTTCTATTTTTTTATTTATGTTTATCATTTAGCAGGAGCAGTTTGTATAAGCCTCAGACTTGTCATGAAATCATAAGTGAATCCGTGTGTTTAATCAACATTAACGGAATTATTATGATTTAAGATATCATTTGTAAGATGCGGCAAAGTATTTTTTTAATTAAAATAAGCGTAACGTTAGAGAAATTCGCTTGACATTTTCATCAAATACATTATTATAAAGGTAGAATTTGAAATCCTGTAAGGAGGTATGCATGAACAAGATTAAATCTGTATGGATGGTTTTAAAAGTGGTTGTTGTTGGAGTCGGTTTTGCCTTGATGGCTATTGCATGTACTTCTTCACCGCCGTTATAAGCTGAACTGTTCTTCAAAAGCTTAATATAATTAAAAAGAGCCCGGCATGGCCGGGCTTTTTTTTTAATCAATAAGATGAAATTCTGACTCGTACGATTTTTCGAGAAATTCGCCTGAATTTGCTCCGCTGTTTACAAGTTCAAAAAAACTAAATATCACCTCTGTCCAGTGTCCTGTACTGAATCGCCTCAGAGATATGTTCCGAGGTTATCTGTTCTGATCCCGCAAGGTCGGCGATAGTCCTGCTTACTTTGAGTATTCTTGTGTAAGCCCTGGCCGAAAGGCCGAGCTTCTGCATGGCAGTCTCAAGGATCTGACGGGCGTCGGATTTAAGACTGCAATATTTCTTAATGTGATTTGAGCGCATTTTTGCGTTTGAGTAGATTTTGTCTTTTTTGAATTTTTCGACCTGAATTTCTCTTGCTTTCTGGACCCTCTTGCGTATGTCTTCAGAAGATTCCCCGCTCAGCTCCTGAGAAAGTTCTTTGTAAGCCACGGCCGGGACTTCTACATGTATGTCTATGCGGTCGAGCAGGGGACCTGATACCCTCTGCCTGTAACGGTGTATCAGCGACGGCGTACATGTACATTGGTGATAAGAGTCTCCAAGATATCCACAGGGACAGGGGTTCATGGCGCATACGAGCATTACTGACGCCGGGTAATTGATCGATCTCACCGCTCTTGATATGGTAACAGAGCCGTCTTCAATAGGCTGTCTCAAGACTTCAAGAACGTTTCTTTTAAATTCCGGTAGTTCGTCAAGGAACAGCACACCGTTATGAGAGAGACTTACTTCTCCGGGTTTCGGTATCTGGCCTCCGCCTACCATTGCGACGTCTGAAAGTGTGTGATGAGGAGAGCGGAAAGGCCTTGTCGCGAGAAGCGGCTGGTTGTTTTTTAGAAGTCCCATTATGCTGTGTATCCGCGTAGTCTGTAATGCCTCATCAAATGTCATAGTAGGAAGAATAGTCGGTATCCTTTTGGCAAGCATTGTCTTGCCGGAGCCCGGCGGGCCTACCATCAGGACGTTGTGTCCTCCTGCCGCCGCTACTTCCAGGGCGCGTTTAATATGCTCCTGGCCTTTTACATCGGAGAAATTGTCTGCGTATCGGGAATTCTCCTGCATGGCGGAAGTCAGGTCCAGTTGTATTGGATCATGGCTGTTAGAGTCCCTGAAATAATTAACAAGCTCGGGAAGGTCTTTAAACCCGTATACTTTAATACCGCTTACAACAGCGGCTTCATTGGCGTTCTCAGCAGGAAGGATCAATCCTTTTACGTTCTGCTCCCGGGCTTTAATAGCCATTGACAGGGCGCCTTTGACAGGCTTGATCCTTCCGTCTAATGAAAGCTCGCCTGAGATCATAAAGCCATTAACGGCCTGCGGGTCAATAATGCCTTCTGAAATTATGATTCCGACTGCGATCGGCAGGTCAAAAGCGGAACCCTCTTTTTTAATGTCAGCAGGAGCAAGATTAACAACTATCTGCTTTAGCGGGAACTTGAATCCAGTGTTCTTCAGAGCGGCCCTGACGCGGTCTTTACTTTCCTTGACAGCCGTATCAGGAAGGCCGACAGTTGAAAAATGAGGCAGGCCTTTAGAGGTAATATCGACTTCTACTTCAACAGTGTGGGCGTCGATCCCTATCAATGCCGAGCTAAGGGTCCTGGAGAGCATAACATGTCAAATATATAATAACCGGGCACTGTATTACAACATAAAATATTTTGTGATAATATAATGCATTTACGATGAGAAATATAAAACTTGTTATTCAGTACGACGGCAGTGATTATTCGGGCTGGCAGGTCCAGAAAAAAGACAGGACTATCCAGAGTGTTTTAGAAAAAGCGGTGTTGACTGTTACTGGTGAAGATGCAAAGGTCACAGCTGCTGGCCGAACCGATGCCGGAGTGCACGCGTTTAATCAGGTCGCGGCGTTCAGGACAAAGTCAGGCCTTGTGCCGGCGGTTCTATTGAGGGCCCTTAACGCTAATCTGCCGACAGACGTAAGAATAATAAAGGCTTCTGATTGTAATGATGATTTTCATCCGCGTTTCAGCGCTAAAAACAAGACATATTCATACATTATCTCGCAGGCAGGAAATCACTCTGCCTCAAATAGAGGGTCGGTTTTTCTGAGAAGATATTCCTGGCAGATACCCTATGATCCTGATCTGGCCCTGATGAGAAAGGCTGCGAAGCATCTTATAGGCAGGCATGATTTTGCCTGTTTCCGCGCCTCAGGCTGTAGTTCCAAACATGCAGTGAGGACCATTAAGAAGATAGTCATATCAAAAACCTTCACGTGTGGTTTTACCGCCTTTAAACTCGATGTCCCGCTGATAAAGATCAGTATACAGGCTGACGCGTTTCTCAGGTACATGGTAAGGAATATTGTTGGTACGCTTATGGATGTTGGAAAGGGAAAGACCTTGCCGGATGAGATTAAAGTGATCCTTGCTTCAAAAGACCGCAGGAAGTCGGGGCCTACGGCTCCGCCGCAAGGGCTATTTCTTGAGAAAATAGTCTATTAATAAATTGTTCAAACCCCCGTAAAGCTACGCAACGGGGCAGGCGTTCAATGTAGTTTAATATAGTTCAATTTTGAACTACTTTGAGCCATGTTGAACTATTTTGAACCTGTTAGGGGATTAAATAACCGTTTAAGCCGTTCAATTTATCTGTGATTATCAGTAGTTGCCATCTGTGATCATCTGTGTTCTTCACCCCACGACATTATATTCCCTGACCCTCAATTCCACGCCGAGTTCTTCCGCGATCTGCCTGCACCTCTCAATATTTATTCCAGGAACATTAACAACAGTGATTTTAACGTCGGGAATATTTCTTTTTGCCTCTTTAATAAAAGAAAGGACGCTTTCGAATGAATTTTTGAAAGCCGGTTTGCAGGTTGTTTCATATGCCTCAGCGTTATCAGCGTCAAGGCTTATTGAGATACTGTCAGCCAGTCCCTTAAGCTCAGGGAGGACATTGCGTTTATTGATCAGATTACCATGGCCGTTTGTATTGATCCTGATCTTTCCGCCTTTTTGTTTGATCCATGAGGAAACATCTTTTACCACATCAAGACGCATCATGGGCTCACCAATACCGCAGAAAACTATCTCTTTGAATAACGCTGGATCTCCGATGGATTTTATCACTTCTTCAACAGACGGCTCTTTTTCAAGGCGCAGGTTGTGTCCTTTGACAAAGCTTGTGTGAAACTTGACGCAAAACCCGCACTTGTTTGTACATCTGTTCGTTATGTTCAGGTATAGAGAATCTCTAATTTTGTAGGCGATCTCTCCTTTTTCGGATATGTCTCCAATTTTAAAGAGCTTCATGGCGTTGAGAGTTGTTATCCTTGCTATGTCGGATATCGTTACTCCCCTGACATCTGCCACCGCCTGAGCAGTATGTATCAGGAAAGCAGGCTCATTCCTTTTGCCCCTCTTTGGGACAGGGCTCAAATAAGGGGCGTCAGTTTCTATCAGCAGGCGCTCGTCAGGAATAGATGCGGTAACGGTTCTGAGCTCTTTCGCATTTTTAAACGTGACCGGCCCGGCAATTGATATGTAAAAACCGAGATCGATCGCTCTTTCAACCATGTCCATGTCACCTGAAAAACAGTGCAGAACGCCTGATATGCCGGACGCCTCCTGCTGAATTATCTGAAGAGTGTCTTCCTTTGCCTCTCTGCTGTGAACAATAACCGGAAGCCCTGAGGTTCTTGCCAATGAAATCTGCTTTTTAAATGCGTCAATCTGGACTTTTTTGGGAGAATGCATATAGTGATAGTCAAGGCCTGTTTCACCTATTGCGACTACTTTCGGCTGTTTTATCCAGGCAGTCAACTCTGAATAAAGCCCGTCATCGAGAGAGGACGCGTTATGAGGGTGAATTCCAACTGAGGCGTAGATATTGGCATATTGCCCGCTGATCTTCAAACACCTTATGTTTGCTTCCCTGTCAGAACCGATATTGATAATATTTTCAATACCTGCCTCTTTGGCGCTATTTATGACCCTGTCCAGATCCTTGTTAAAAGGGTCCATATCAAGATGACAATGTGTATCTATAAGACGGGGTTGCAACTTTTAGCTACCTCCTGTTAATATTTCAGATACTATCCCGAATCTTATTCCAAAAGTATGTTGAATAATTATAAAGGATTTGGAGATAAAGATTCACTGGCAGTTGCGCACGAATCGGCAATTATATGTGTTTTTACTTTTAGTTAGAGATGATATTTAAAGGAAATTGTAAAAGTATGGCTTGTATTTTTCAGGGAAATATGATAATTTTCCTCATGTAAAAAAGGAAGGAGGGCACACAGTTGAAGGAAGAAGAAATCGTAGAAATATTGAAGAAAGAAAACAATGAATACAGGAAAATTTCTGTAGAGCACAAGAGTCTTGGGGAAGCCCTTGACAGGATAGACAAGAACAGGCATCTTACCTCTGATGAAGAGGTGGAAAGAAAGAATATTCAAAAGCAGAAGCTCTTCAAAAAAGATCGTATGGCAGCTCT
>CAZNPC010000098.1:0-6117 GCA_964574765.1 uncultured Nitrospirales bacterium
TTCCCCTTACAGGTATCGTAAAGTAAAACATCGTGCCTTTCCCCTGCTCTGACTCTGCCCATATCCTCCCTCCATGACGCTCCACTATCTTCCTGCATACCGCCAGCCCTATACCCGTCCCCTCATATTCGCTCCTTGAGTGAAGCCTCTGGAATATCTGGAATATTCTCTCTTTATGTTTCTCCTCTATCCCTATTCCATTGTCTTTTACTGAAAACACCCAGTTGTCCCGCTCCTGCTTTGCTGAAACATGGACCTTCGGGGCTTTTTCACCGTGAAACTTTATCGCGTTCCCTATAAGGTTCTGAAACAGCTGGGTCAGCTGGCCCTCATCCGCCATTACCTCAGGCATCCCGCCATAAGTTATTTCCGCTTTGTTGTCTTCTATTGCTTTCTGGAGGTTCATAAGCACATCATTAAGCACTGCTCCGACGTCTGTGTTTGCAAACGGTTTGGCGCGGGTCTGTACTCTTGAATATGTCAACAGGTCGTTTATAAGCCTCTGCATTCTCTTTGCGCCGTCAACAGCGTAATGGATAAACTCTTCGGCGTCTTTATCAAGTTTGCCTTTGTACTTTTTCTCAAGAAGCTGTACATAGCTTGACACCATTCTTAACGGTTCCTGAAGGTCATGCGACGCTATTGAGGCAAACTGCTGGAGTTCGGCGTTGCTTTGTTCAAGTTTCTGTGCAAACGCGCTTAACTCCTGCTCTGCCTTCCTGCGCCCGGTAATGTCTTTTGATATATGGACAACCTGTATGGTTTTCCCATTTTCGTCTCTTATCGGTGACGCAGAAACCTCTGCATATATCTTTTGGCTGCCTTTCCCGTAGTGTGTGTGCTCGAACACCGAATGCTTTCCGGTTGTTACAGTTTCCAGGAGAGGGCATATATCATCCGGGGGTTTACAGGACTCAGACCTGTGATGAGTTATCCCGTAGCAGGTTTTCCCTATAACCCCTTCTTTTTTCAACCCGGTCTCTTTCAGAAAAGCTTCATTGCAGTCGATTATCCTGAAATCACTGACATCAATGATAGAGAGCGCATCATTCATACTGTCAAGGACAGTTTTGGAGAATTCATCTGAGCGTTTGAGCGCTTCCTCTGTCTTCCTGCGCTCTGTGATATCATAGACTGCGGCCTGAACAATATTTTCACCCTTGATTTCCATTGCAGTAAGAAAGACTTCGGCAGGAAAGACTTCGCCGTTTTTTCTCCGGTATACCCACTCAAAATGATTGCTTCCATCTGTATAGGCTTTTATGATCTGTTCATTGGCAAGGCTTTTCGAGTCGCGGCCGCATGGCTGAAAAGGAGGAGAAACTTCGGATGGATGTTTATTTATGAATTTTTCACGCGATGTATAGCCGAACAGCTTTAAGGTAGCATTGTTGCAATCGATAAAGCCATTCTCATTAGCAAGCATTAATGTATAATTCGGTGATTCAAAAAGTGTGCGGTACTTGATCTCGGAATCCTTTATTCTCATTTTGGCCCGTTGATGTTCATCTATTTCCTTTTCCAATGGGATGATAGCTGCCTTCTTAAAGACTATCCACAGCAGTAAGCCCAGAACGAGCATAAAAACGAATGAAACAATTATGTATTTAATAGTCAGGTTGTGTAATTGTTCCTTTACCGGCATGAAATCTTCAGACATTGTTATGTTAAGCAGGGGTTTACCTTCATATGAGATTGTATGCATTAAGTGAAAGGGATAGCTGTCTGGTATGTCTCTTTCAAAACTGGCAATTACAAAACCATCAAGCGTTGAGGCATTAAGATTAATGATCTCAGGATACTGTCCGCCCCAGCTCAGAATAAATTCTTCTACGGCCCCGTAGTCTTTTCTAAGAAGCGCTTCCTGAGTAAATGTTCCTACCAGATTCAGTTCACGCTGCATATGCTCTCTGGTCTGATTCATAAGCAGTTCATACTGCCAGTAACTGGTCGCTATAACACCAACGCCGAGCATCAAACCCATGACCGCTATGAAACAGACGAGAGCACGTACCTGACGATAATATTTGAACATTTAAAAATCTACTCCCATGGATTTCAATGTCTTCTCTATTTCACGGAGATTTTCATAATCGCTGTCTTTAACCGGCACCATGCCGGTCATTGTGCTCTTTATCGCCTGCATTATTTGTCTGCCATCGGGATCATTTTTCAGGTCAAGCAGTGCTTTTTTGACAGTATCTCTCATCTCCGGAGAAACATGGCTACCAACGAGAAATAAATGTTCTGAAATATTTTCTGTAAAGGCAAGGGCCCTCAGGCCGCGGTCCTGGTACTTATGAAAAGTTTCCTCTTTCAGCGCCCCTGCATCAAATTCTCCTGACAGCACACCAAGCGCAACATTTGTATGGTTTCCGAGAAATGAATGTCCTGCAAAATCTTCAACTTTAACGCCTGCTTTCCACAGGGTTACTCTGGGAACCAGGTGGCTCATAGTTGAATGTGAGCTTCCAAAGGCAAATTTTTTCCCTTTCAGGTCAGTCAGATCCTTAATGGGACTGTCCTTTCTCACAGCAATTATTCCTTGAAAGGTAGGTTTACCTTTAATCTCCAGACGCGCAAGGAGATGCTTTTTGCCATAGCTATTAACAAGGTTCACATATGGGGCAGGCCCAAAATAGGCAATGTCCAGTTTGTCATTCCCTGCCTTATCGATATGATCCTGATAATCCCTGGCAATCCGGATTTTCACCGGTTTTCCTGTTTTGACTGCCAGATAATCAGCCAGAGGAGAAAACATTTTCATGAGTTTCGTTGACGGCCTGTAGGGATGAACTCCCAGTGACAATACTTCCTGGGCATGTGATACATACGATTGACCTGCCAGGAAAATGATAAGCGTCAAACAAATAATTATTTTAACGATTAATTTAAACATATTCCCCTCCTCACCTCTTGATTGATTTTTACTTGACATCTTGTATAGTCTAGTCTTCATAGATATGGGGCGTTCAAGCCTCACTATTAACTATATATTTCCATTCTCCCTCCTTCGCCCTTCTGCTTCCTTCTCTAATCTGCTTGCAGGCATCGTAAAGTAAAATGTAGTTCCTTCACCCGGTTCCGACTCCACCCATATCCTCCCTCCATGACGCTCCACTATCTTCCTGCATACCGCCAGCCCTATACCCGTCCCCTCATATTCGCTCCTTGAGTGAAGCCTCTGGAATATCTGGAATATCCTCTCTTTATGTTTCTCCTCTATCCCTATCCCGTTGTCTTTTACTGAAAACACCCAGTTGTCCTGCTCCTGCCTTGCTGAAACATGGACCTTCGGGGCTTTTTCACCATGAAACTTTATCGCGTTTGCTATAAGGTTCTGAAACAGCTGGGTCAGCTGGCCCTCGTCAGCTATTATCTCGGGCATCTTGCCATAAATTATTTCCGCTTTGCTGTCCTCTACTGCTTTCTGGAGGTTCATAAGCACATCTTTAAGCACTGCTCCGACGTCTGTCTTTGTAAACGGTTTGGCGCGGGTACCTACTCTTGAGTATGTCAACAGGTCGTTTATCAGCCTCTGCATTCTCTTTGCGCCGTCAACCGCATAATAAATAAATTCTTCGGCATCTTTATCAAGTTTGCCTTTGTACTTTTTCTCAAGAAGCTGCACATAACTTGATACCATGCGCAGAGGCTCCTGCAGGTCATGCGACGCTATTGACGCAAACTGCTGGAGTTCTTCATTAGACCGGGCCAGTTCCTCTGTTCTTCTGGCAAGGGCCTCCTCTGCCTTCTTGCGTTCAGTGACTTCTTCGGAAAGCAGGTCCCTCGAAACAGTTGTTTCCTTCAGCTTCTTTAACATTTGTTTGAATGTAAAAGCCATCTGGCCGAATTCGTCTTTGCGCTTATCATCAAGATAAGGAATCTCCTTGCCTTGCTGTATGTTCGTTGCCGCTTTTGTCAACTTTGTCACAGGCATGATTAATTCCTGCATGAAATGACGCAACAACAGCAGAATTATTAAAAAAATGAAAACAACCAAAGCACCGATGACCACAACCATCGACCGGAACTCCATATTCTGTTCTTTAAGAGGCAGTAGTACGCCATAGGAAAGTCTCTGCCCGCCAAAATCAACTGTCTTTGACAAAATCCTGTAGTGGTTTTCGTCCCCCGGAAAGTTTTCTGTATTTCCTGATGCCAGAGATTCCAGGTCTGCCCCTGAGAGATCCAGGCCAAGGTTGGTAGCTATAAGCTCATTGCCGGTCCAGATGGCATAATTGTCGACCAGCTTATCCTGTAGGTATCCCAGAAAATGGCTGTCTTTGAGACTGACCGCTCCGAGTATGTAACCCAATAGATTGTCGCCCCTGTAGATCGGCATGGTATGACAGATGAATGCATCTCTTCCGAGTGTGATGAGTTCTGTTATCCCTTCATTGACCAGCTTCGGGAGGCTCTTCCCGCTGGATGCTACAACACGTTTTTGGGTATCAGCAATGATAAGGGATGAGAACCCGAGGACTTTGGTCTGGGCATCAAGATATTTGCGAAGCTGGGGAACAATTTCCAGGCCAACGGTCATCTGGAGTGTATTGTCAGAAGCTGTTCTGGAAAGTCCATCAATCAATTCTTTCTCTTTACTACTGATGATGAGAGAAAAGGTCTCAAGCCCTGCCTCCAGACGGTTATCAAAACTTAACCGGAGCTGTCTGTCAAGCATGCCTCCAATAAGAAGGCTTGAGACGATCATGGGCAACAGTATGGCGCACACCACCAGTGAGACAAGCTTTCCCCTGAAAGAAGTCAGATAGCTTTTGATAGACATGTCCTGTCCATTTCCAAAGGAGGATTGAAGGCTTGTTCAGAGCCGTCTTTCCATCCATATTCCTCGCAACTTCCTGCTTTATTTATATACATGGTCAGCAGCGGTAAGAAGAGGCAAAGGTATGTCGATGCCAAGCTCTTTTGTCCGCTTCAGGTTGAAAACAATCGCATAATCCGGCGCGTCTTCCAAGGAAATATTCCCTGCCTTTTCACCGTTCAGTATCTGAGCGGCTTTCTTCCCCGCCAATGACCCCATGGCCTTAAAGTCAACAGCTGCGCCGCCGAACAGGCCGATTTTAGAAAAGAAATAGTTGAGCGCCATTTCGGGTTTACGGCTGTTCTCCATAGTCCACTTAAAGATTTCAGGCGCCGTATAGGTAACCGTATCAGACACCTTAAGGCTCAAGGCAACCGGATAGATGGCCCCCGTACTGTCATCCTCGTTTAGTTCCTTAATCAGGCTTGTATATTCCTGCCAATCTTTAACCCTTCTGAGTTCCCATTTGACATCTCCAGCCTCCCCTTTCAACTCTATTTCAAACTGTTTGGTAATAGCGTTGCCTGTGGGGGTATAATCCGTGATTCCGACAATTTTTCTCCCCCTCAAGCCGGGTACGGCGTTTTGCATCACTTTTATGGAGCGTACAACATAGAGTTTTTCATAGACACCGGTTATGTTGCCTCCCGGCCTTTTTCTTGTATCCATAAAACGCTTCGTGGCATTATATTTCTCAGGCTGGCCATTCATTCCGGAGAATACTATCTGGATGTCCTTGCTGCCCGCAAGCGGCAGTGCCACCTCGCGAAAAGCATTGTCATCAAGAACTACAAGGACGTCCGGCTTGAATTTACTGATTTGTCCGAGCACTATTTCAGCCTCTTTTTTCATTGCCTCCCGAGTGGTATTTGTCTTCTTTGTGTCCATGTAATAGCGCTTGACCTCCAGGTTAATCCCCTCAAACCATCCCCCCTTGTTCAGACCTTTAATAACACCTTCCTCCTGCGGACCACCGCAAACGTGGTTCTTTTCATAACTGGCCGCGATGTAAACCTGTTTTGTCTCCTGTGCCGCTGCGCCTGCCGCAAACACAATAACGGCTAAACAGAATAAGAGTGTCACACTGATTTTTCTCATAATTATCCCCCTTTTCTTATTGGTATTGTGGTTTGTGATTGTTAATCTGCTGATTTTTTCTCCTCCTTATGCCATATGGGGATCGAAAAATAAAATGTCGTACCCTTTCCCTTTTCCGACTCCACCCATATCCGTCCGGCATGACGCTCCACTATCCTTCTGCATAAAGTAAGCCCGATCTCCGTGCCTGCGTA
>CAZNPC010000099.1:0-6044 GCA_964574765.1 uncultured Nitrospirales bacterium
AATGGTTTGCCTTTATGTTTTAACGCTGAGAACATCGGCGGTTCCTGCTGGATATCGCCTGTAAAAGAACTAAGGGCATTCTTAATTTCCGCTTCAGTGACCTCTATTTTGTCGCATTTTTCAATTACATTCCCTTCCGCGTCCTGCGTATCAGTGGCCTCTCCAAGTTTGATCACAGCCCTGTATTCCTTATCCAGAGCAGAAAAATATGAAGCAAGCCTTGTGGCCCTGTTAAGACAGACAAGCAATACGCCTGCGGCAGCGGGATCAAGGGTTCCGGCGTGCCCGGCTTTTTTAGCCTTTAGTAGTTTTTTTACTTTTGTTACGGCGTCCTGGGAGGTGATGCCCGGCGGCTTATTGAGGTTTATTATTAAATCCATCAATATGAACAGTTAATAGTTAACAGTTAATGGTTAATAGTACAGGCAAAGCAATTATTGGTAGTTACATTTAACGAATAACAAATAACCGTTAACCGCAATGTTTCACTGCTAACAGTTAATCGTTAATTGTAACACCACGCTAATATATATTGACAGAAAAGGCTGGCGAGCTAACTTCTATCCGACACCTTATGAAAAAAACATTATAGAATTAAGCACTGCCTTGAAATTAAAAAGCTAAAACAAAATCTAAATAATCGTCGATTATAGAAGTTATGAGACAGTCTTTTTGTCAATAGAAAAACAATTCCCAGACTCTAACCCATTGCTTTTTTGACGCTTTTGATGATCTTATTTTTTACCTGCGTATATGTACCCCTCATTTTACAGCCCGCTGCGTTCGCGTGCCCGCCGCCGCCGAATTTGTCAGCGATATGCGCTACATTTATTTTGCCTTTTGAACGGAGGCTGATCTTGTAGGAATTCTTTCCGTTTTCGCGAAGAAGTATGGCGACTTCAACACCTTTGATGACCCTTGCGTGTTCCACAAAATGCTCTGTGTCCTCTGCTGTTGTCTTTGTTTTTCTGAACATATTCTGAGTGACAGTGATGCATGATATCTTCCCCTTTATTTCCAGAGCCGACAAAGTTAACGTCAAGAGCCTGAATCGGTTGACAGGTATGCTCTCATATACCTCCTGTGATACTTTCCACGTGTTCACCCCTGCTTCAATAAGATCAGCAGCTATTCTCAAAGTCCTTACGCTTGTGTTTGAATATTTAAAGCCGCCTGTGTCAGTGAATATGGCTGTATACAGATTTGTCGCGATCTTTTTGTCTATTGACACACTGAGCTTCTTTAGAATTGCATGGACCAGTTCACCTGTGGCTGACGCGTCAGGATATATCATGTTGATGCGACATTTGCTCTTGACCGCTGTCATGTGGTGGTCGATAACTACGACAGACTTTGCGGTCAGACCTTTTCCGCCCCGGGCGGATCCGCCTGAGGCGGAAAACCCTGTTCTTTCAAAGCTGTTGCAGTCCAGCAGGAATAAGACGTCAAAATCAGCAGAGGGTAATTTGTTCTTTATTAGTTCCGACCGCGGCAGGAACCTGAATATTTCAGGAACAGGGTCTTTGCCAAGGACATAGACGGATTTCCCCAGTTTTTTAAGTCCGAGCGCAAGGGCTACGCATGAACCGACAGAATCGCCGTCCGGGTTAATATGGCCGACTATCAGGAACTTCCTGTTTTCTTTTATTATTTTTAGAAGCTTAGGCGGAATTCTCATTGTCTCCTGACTCTAATTCTGAAGTATTAAGCCCGCTTAGTATCTTATCCATTTTCGCGCCGTATTCTATTGACTTGTCGAGTTTGAAGATTAGCTTGGGCAGGAATTTCATCTGGATCCTTTTCCCAAGCTCGTTTCTTATGAACTTTGATGATGAACGGAGAATTTTTAGAGTTTTATCTTTTTTTGTTTCCTCCAGTACGCTGACGTGCACCATTGCGTGTCTAAGGTCATCACTGACCTCAGCTTCTGTAACAGTAATAAACCCAACGCGGGGATCTCTGAGCTTGTGCATTATAATGTCAGCGACTTCCTGTCTGATTAAGTCTCCAACTCTTGCCGAACGTTTATAGGGATGCATGATAACTCCTCAAAAAGAATGTTCAAACAGTTCAAATAGTTCAAACAGTTCAAATATTGCACGGATTAAACGGCTTGAACGGTTTAAGCGGCTTGAACTTTAGGTCTTATTATAGCATTTCCATTACAGAATCGATCAGTTCCACGGAAGGTGTGCCAAGCGCGGTTTTTCTGACTCCGTCAAGAACCTGGTTAACGACCTTTTTTTCATTGGCAACACAGGCCGCTACGAGGACACTTCTTTGCCATAGGTCATGCAGGTCGATTTCAGCAATAGATACATTGAATTTATTGCTTATCCTGTCTTTAAGGCTTTTGATAACAGAACGTTTGGATTTAAGAGAATTTGATTCGGGCAGGTGTAATTCTAAAGTGAGGAGTCCAATGATCATTTCTCAACGATGATTTTTACTCAAGTTTTGATGCTGTTTCTTCCATTGAATAGTTTTCGAGGATATCTCCGACCTTTATGTCATTGAAATTCTCTATTAGAATACCGCATTCGTAACCTGCCTGGACCTCTTTTGTGTCTTCCTTGAATCTTTTTAAAGATGATATCTTGCCGTCGTAAACGACTATATTATCTCTGATAACCCTTATGCCTGAACTTGACCTCAATATTACGCCGTCAAGGACATAACAGCCGGCGATGGTTCCAATACGTGATACGTGAAAGAGGTCTCTGACCTCGACCCTGCCAAGTATTTTCTCTGTGACGGTCGGTTTAAGAAGACCCTCAAGAGCCTGTTTAATGTTGTCTATCGCTTCATAAATGATATTATAGAGCCTTATATCAACTCCTTCTTTATCAGCGATAGCGCGGGCTTTTGCATCCGGACGAATGTTGAATCCGATTATTATGGCATTGGAAGCAGCTGCCAGCATTACGTCGGATTCATTGATCCCGCCCACGGATGTATGGATAACATTCACTTTGACTTCAGGGTGAACCAGGTTTTCAAGGGCGTCCCGTACTGCTTCCACCGACCCCCTTACGTCCGCTTTTATAATTATGTTAAGGTCTCTTATCTCGCCTTCTTTTATTTTGTCATATAACTCATCAAGTGTTATCTTTCTTGTCTTTGAGGCTGCCGCTGTTTTCATTGTGTGAATTCTTGTTACAGCTATCTGTCTTGCCTTTTTCTCATCTTCCATTACAACAAATATGGCCCCTGCCTGCGGAACGTCGGGGAAACCGGTTACTTCAATCGGGGTAGACGGCTTAGCTTCTTCTATCCTGCGTCCGTTCTCGTCGGTGAGAGTGCGGACCTTGCCGGTTATGGTTCCCACAAGGAAAGAGTTGCCGGCTTTCAGAGTGCCGGTGTTGACAAGGACAGTGGCCACAGGCCCTTTTCCCTTATCAAGTTTGGCTTCAATTATTGTACCCTTTGCCGGCCTGTTATAGTTTGCCTTAAGTTCAAGAATTTCCGCCTGGAGAAGGATCATCTCGAGAAGTTTTTCAATGCCCTTTTTCATTTTTGCGGAAACTTCGACCATTATATTCTGGCCTCCCCATTCCTCAGAGACTAAACCGTGCTGTGACAGTTCATTCCTGACCTTTTCAAGATTTGCTTCAGCCTTGTCGATTTTATTGATCGCTACGACAATAGGTACGTTTGCGGCCTTCGCATGGTCAATCGCCTCAATGGTCTGAGGCATTACGCTGTCATCCGCGGCAACGACAAGTACGACAATGTCGGTTACCTTTGCTCCCCTTGCGCGCATCATTGTAAATGCTTCGTGCCCAGGGGTATCCAGAAAGGTAATTTCCTTGTCTTTAAGTTTGACCTTGTAGGCGCCGATATGCTGCGTTATTCCGCCTGCCTCATTCTCTGTTACATTGGTTTCCCTGATTGCGTCAAGGAGTGTGGTTTTTCCATGGTCGACGTGGCCCATAATAGTAACGATCGGAGGACGAGGGCTCAGGGCAGATTCATCCGCCTCAACTTCCTCAAGCAGGGTTTCTTCACTTTCTACGGGCACTATCTCGATCTTTGTGTCAAATGCCTCAGCAATGATCTGGGCAGCATCAGTATCAAGAGGTTGATTTATTGTAGGCATATAGCCCAACTCCATAAATTTTTTCATCACGTCAGCGAGTTTCTGACCGATCAGTTCAGAGAATTCTTTAACGGTGGTTCCCTCCTGAAATTTGGGAACCTTCTTTCTCGGTATGGTTGTGGTAGGAGGCGATTGTTTTGCGTCGCTCTTTTGCGCGTGGGACTTTTTATCGTGTTTTTTGTATCCCGGTTTAAAACTCTGCCATCTTTTTTCAGTGTCGACTCTTTTTATTGTGTCAAAAGCCCTCTGCATTCCCGGCTTTACTTTGAATTTGGATGTCAGTTTTTCAGTATTAAGATCTTTTTTAAATTTGTCAGGAACCTTTGTCTCTACTTCATCCTCTTCATCGACCACGGCCGAAGCATAAGGTTTATCCGCCTGTGCGGCGGGTTTATCCGCCTGTGCGGCGGGCTTATCCGCCTTTTTTTCAGCTATGGCGGGTTTTCCCTTCAGGGGCTCAACAACAGGTTCCCCGGCAGGTGGGGTTGTTGCGGGTTTCTTTTCGGCCCCGGCCTTTGGACTGACTTTAAGTTCTTCTTTCTCGCCGATTACTTTTCCGGCTTTTTTCTTGACGGGTTTTTTGGGCCTGTCCGCCTTTGTGGAGGGCCTGCCTGCCTTCTTATCGGCTGTTACGGCAGGCTTGTCTTTTTTCTTACCCGCTTTTTTTACGGGCTTTTTCTTTGCCGCGCCGGCTGTTGAGGGTTTCTTTTTAGGCTTGGCAGATGATGTCTTTACTTTGCCTCCGAAAATTGCTTCAAGCTTTTTAACGGATTTATCATCAACGCTTGAAGCATGGCTCTTTACAGCAACGCCCAGTCCGGCAAGCTTCGCCAGAACAGCTTTGCTCGTCACATTCAGTTGTTTCGCCAGTTCGTGAACTCTTACTTTTGTCATTTATATTTGTTAATCTGTCGGGTTTTTTTCGGGATTATACCGGGAAATATACCAACAGGACTCAATATCAATTAAGGGTTTTTTCGGGTAATTTATTTTGAGTTGTAAGTTTGATTTCATAATGTTATCATAACCATTACTTTTAATGCAATCCTCTGCTTCTGCAGTATTTGCACTTAATTATCCCGAAATATTATAGTATTGGTACAAGAATGATCATACGGTGTTCGCAGGAAGGAGGTAAACAGAAACATGGCAGTTTGTTCTGTATGCGGAAAGAAAAAAGTATCAGGTAACAATGTTAGTCATGCCAACAATAGGACTAAGAGGGTGTTTGCTCCGAATCTTCAAAGGGTCCGGTTGTCAACGGGCAGCGGTGTAAAAAGGACTTATGTATGTACCAGATGCCTTCGCTCAGGCAAGGTCCAAAAAGCGGTTTAATATAGCTTTTGGCTATCAGCCATCAGCTATCAGCTAACTTATGCAGCGTGCCGGCTCTATCCTGAAAAGATTTATCAAAGATTACGGATTGGAAGCAGGTCTGACCTTTACGACTGTAAAGGATCAGTGGACAAAACTTGTAGGTAATACAATCGCGGCACACACATGTCCGGATACAGTTAAAAACGGTACGATATTTATCACGGTTGATACCCCGCAGTGGATGCATCACCTCAGCTTTTACAAACAGGAAATATGCCTGAAACTGTCAAGGTTTAATATAACGGAAGTCAGGTTCAGTCTTGGCAGACTGCCTGAACGAGATGAGATCCATAAAACCGGCGGACACGGGATAAGTGAAGTAGAACTGACGGAAGATGACAAAAGGTTTATTGAGAATACGGTCGGAAGCATTAAGGATGATGATCTGAAAAAGAAATTCATAGGCCTGATTACGCATGCCCTGAAGAAGAAAAGGTTATAGGCTTTATTATGCCTGAAGCCCGGATCATGGGTGACAAATTCTGGATTTTAGTTATAATACAGATAATAAACTATGAAAAAGTCCCTTCAAGATATAGAATTCATTGTAGGTATCCCGTCATATAAA
>CAZNPC010000100.1:0-5973 GCA_964574765.1 uncultured Nitrospirales bacterium
AGAAATTGTGCCTGCAGGCTCTTCTCCAGAATTATCGGGGTCAGGCCGAGTGAAGTAGTAAGTGATGTCAGAACGATCGGGCGGAACCTGCGCTGGGCGGCCTCAACCACTGCCTGTTTTAACTCCACGTCCTCTTTCCTCTTTTCATTAATAAAATTGATCAGAAGCAGTGAATCATTCACAACAACACCTGTCAGGGCTACGATACCGAAAATACTGAGCATACTGAGGTTAAAACCCATGATCATATGTCCGAGCACCGCCCCTGTAAATCCAAAGGGAATTACAGACATAATGATAAAGGGCTGCAGATAACTCCTGAAGGGAATGGCCAGCAGAGTATAGATCAGCAGAAGGGCCATCATAAAGCCCTGCATCATACTCTCCTTTGATTCACTGCGCTCTTTTTCTTCTCCTTCAAGATCATAAGTAAGCCCGGGATAGTCAGTTACAAGGTCGCTAAGGACTGTGTTTTTTACATCCATAACGATCTCTTCGGCATTGGCGACCCTGCTGTCAACACTTGCGGTTACGTTAATAATTCTTTTTCTGTCAGTGCGGTTGATTTCGCTAAAACCCCTGCTTTCTTCGACATAAGCGGCTTGAGCAAAGGGCACTTCACTGCCATCGCGAGTGCGTATGCGCATGGATTCAAGGGCCCCGAGGCTTTTCCTGTATTGTTCAGGGTAACGAACCATTACCTTTACTTCATTGCGGCCTCTCTGAATCCTTAAAGCCTCTGCGCCGAAAAAAGCGTCCCGTATCTGCCGGCCCAGGTCTTGTTCAGTGATCCCCAATGTGCGCGCCTCAGGCTTAAGCTTAAGCTTCAGTTCACGCTTGCCCCTTGTATAATTATCATCGATATCACTCACCCCTGGATAGGAGGTAAGTGTGTTTTTGATCCTTGTTGCCGAACTTTCAAGCACTTCAAAATCATTATGCGCAAGCTGTATGTCCACATTTGCTCCAAAACCTACAAGGGTGGAAACAAAAGTAATGGAATCCGCACCCGGTATTTCACCGACCGCTTTACGCCATCGGCCGGCTATTTCTGATGAAGGGACCCCCCGCAGTCCGGGCTCGGTCAGCAAAAGCACAATATTGGCAATATGAGAGCCTGATGATGAACTTGATCCCATGGGGCTGGCAAACATACTGCTGCCTACGGTCGAATAAACATGACGGAGCACGCTTTGCCCTTCAGGCCGGTCCTTATCATAATCCGAGACAACGCCCTGAGCTTTCCTGACTATGAGATCCTGCACTTTAGCGGTCTCATCCACGGGAGTGCCTATGGGCATTTTTAATGTCGCGGTTATGATATCGCTGTCGATCTCAGGCATAAAGCGAAACTTTATTATTCCTCCGCCGACAGTACCAAAACTGATCAACAGCACGGCCAGGGCTATTGCGAATGTAGTGTATCTATAATTTATACACAGGGACAGAAAACTCTTGTATGGTCCTGCCACAAACAGTTCAAGCCTCCTGCCAAAACCCTCCCTGATCCGTGTTGTAAAACCTGCTATGCCTTTTGACGAGCGCACGGGTTTTCCAAAACTTAGATGAGCCGGGAGGATCAGCAGTGATTCGATAAGGGAAACCAGCAGTATCGGTATTACCACGAACGGGATGACCCTTATGAATTGACCCATTATTCCGCTGACGAACAGGAGAGGCATAAATGCGGCAACAGTGGTGAGCACCGAGAATATAATAGGCCGCCCGACCTCTATTGCTCCGTCCACAGCAGCATCTGTATATGGCTTTTTCATTCTACGGTGTGTATAGACGTTTTCACCGACAATGATCGCGTCATCCACTACTATTCCGAGAGCAAGAATAAAAGCGAACAGAGAAAGCATATTTATTGAGACATCAAAAGAAGGCATCATCAATAGCGCGCCCAGAAATGAAATAGGGATGCCCAGCATTACCCAGATGGCAAGCCGTATCTGCAGGAAAAGCCCGAGGATCAGAAAAATGAGAATTAGTCCGATTAACGCGTTTTTTAATAACAAATTGAGTCTGCTTCTATAGATATCAGAGAAATCGTTCCACACGGCAAGGTTAAGTGACTCGGGAAGCAGGTTGTTCTTCTGCTTAACATACTCTTTTACGATCCCGGAAATATCCAGTGGTTTCTGATCACCTACACGGTATACCGATATCGCGGCCGCAGGCAAACCGTCTAAAAACGCCCACTCGTCTGTTTCTTCGAACTCGTCCCGGACTTTTGCGATGTCACCAAGCTTCAGTTCTGTTCCGTCGCTCTGTTCAAGTATGGTAATGTCAGCGTATTCCGGTCCTTTGTAACGCTTTCCTTTTGTGCGGATAAGGACCTCGCCGCCTTTGGACTTTACGGCTCCGCCCGGAAGGTCCACTGATGCCTTTTTTATTCTGTCAGCTACCTGTCCAAGCGTCAGGCCGTAACGCTGTAAGTTCTCTTCCTGTATTTCAACGGAGATCTCATAAGGACGGACTCCTCCCAGGTCGACCTGCGTGATCTCCGGCATTGCAAGCAGGTCATCCCTGATCAGTTCGGCCTGTTCCCTCAGGCTCCGCTCAGGTGCATTGCCGTATACTATCAGCGAAACGACCTCGCTGCGGTTTGCTATTTTTGTGACAACCGGTTTCTCAGCGTCTTCCGGAAAAGAGGTGATCCTGTCAACCTCAGCCTTAATATCCTGCAGAATGATATCAATATCCTCTCCCGCCAGGATCTCGGCTGTGACCTGTGCGAACCCTTCAGAAGCAGTGGATCTTATTTCCTTGATCCCGGTTATGCTGCTAAGGCTATCTTCGATCTTGAGTATTATGCCGTCTTCAACTTCTTCAGGGCCTGCACCGGGATATGCCACAGAGACCATAACAATATCCAGGCTGATCTCAGGAAAGACCTCCTGTTTTATTGAAAATGCCATAACCAGCCCGCCTATGATGAAGATCATCATAAGAAGGTTAGCAGCCACGTGGTTATTAGCCATCCATGTTATAGGACCCTTCATAGCTTAAGTAATTGAGCAATTAAGTCATTGAGTTATTTTTTTAATAACGTAGTAACTTATTGACTTAATGACCTGTTTTATTCTCCATAGTTCTTAATTTCATTCCGTTAGCTGCGCCTGATATATTGGTCAGTATGACCCTGTCTCCTTCAGCAATGCCGTCACTGATAATTACCTGATCACGCTCTATTCGAAGCGGAACTATTTTTTTGATGGACAGTTTGTTATTATCCATTATCCAGACAGATGAATTATCGCGAAAGGCGGTTCTCGGTATAACAATCATATTGTCGAGCTCTCTGCCTGCAAAACGCACTTCAACAAAAGTGCCTTCTGCAAGGGACGGCTGCGAAATATCCGGTCTGTTTTCTAAACCATAGGGGTCATTTATCAGGACGACGAGTTTCATCATACGGGTTTTAGAGTCGACTTCTCCTGTGGACCTTACAACGCGTCCCTGCCATTCATATGTTTTTTTGCCCACATTAAAACTGACGACGGCAGATGAACCTTTGTCCTTTTCCCCGTTTCGCGGAATTGTCAGCCACTGAAGATCGTCCAGAGTCATTGGGACTAGTATTTCGGAGTTGTCAGTCCCTGAGAGGACCGCCACAGTGCTGCCTGATCTTACATACTGGCCCCGGTCTATATTTTCAGACCGGACCCTGCAGTTAAACGGGGTCTTTATTTTGGTTCTCTTCAGATCCAGCTCAGCCTGTTTGACTGCGGCATCGGCAGATGCCAGTGCTGACATGGCGTTTTTTAGCTGTGGTTCGAAAAGCACAAGTGGATCAGGCTGATCCTGAACGTTCTGGTTGAGACGCTCCCACTCCGTTCGCGCGATCCGGGCCTGGCTCTTTATTGTTGCAAGGTCATATTCAGCCTTTGCCCTGGATGCTTTTGCATGGTCAATGGCCAGTATATAATCAGTATCTTCAATTTCAAAAAGGATATCCTCCTCACGAAAAAAACCGCCTACCGCCAACTGCGGCGAAACACGGACTATCCGTCCGCTCACCTGGGGGTTTATAGTTATTTCTTCTTCCGCTGTTACTATACCAGTGCCTTTTACTTCTATCCGGACGGGTTCTTTTTTTACTTCCAGCAATTGAACAAGGGCTCCCGGGTCTGTTTTTACTTCTTTTTTTGGCTCGGGACGCAATATGATCAGAGCCGCCATGATTATTATTCCCAATAGAATAATGATGATTGGTATAAATATTTTTTTTAGGGTCATTTTTCCTTTTCCTCTGTTTTCTTATGGCTTATATATTGGCTGATAACCTGATCAGTCCATTCTCCGCCCAGCGCGCGGGCAAGCTGGACAGTATTTGATATCAACTGTCGTCTTTCTGCCAGCAGATTGCTTTTCGCATTGAAATGGCTTAATTGTCCGGTAAGCACCGGCAGATAATCGGTCAGGCCGTTCATATACCATTCGAGAGCAAGACGGAGGGAATTTTCTGAAGCTGAAACTGTTTCGTTAAGCATTTTTATTCGTTCTTCCGAGGCCCTGATGCCGGCAAGGGCATCTTCAACTTCCCTGAACGAGTTAATCACGGTTTTATGGTAAATGGCCAGATTTTCCCTGAATACGGCTTCGATGCGGTCCACTTCAGCTCTTCTTCTGCCTGAATCAAGTAGAGGCTGAGCAGCCTGCAAAAGAATATTCCAGAATATGTTGGGTGAATCGAGAACACCCTTTACTTCATCGCTTGATCCCCCGTAACTTCCAATCAGGTTAAAGGAAGGAAACCTGTCTGCGATTGCGGCGCCTATCCTTTTGTCACTTGCCTTTAGGCTGAACAGCGCCGCCTGGATATCCGGACGGCTGATCAAAAGCTGAGAAGGCAGTCCCGCGGGAAAAAATGGAGGAGTTTCCAATTGATTTGCGTATCCGTCTGTTTTCTGTTTCGGGAAATTTCCGGTCAGGACAGCTATGGCGTTGAGTGATTCCGTAAGTCTGGACTCGAAAAGAGGCCGTTGTGCCTTTGCGGAAGCGAAATTCTGGCGGGCCTGGTATACATCAACTGCGGGTACCAGTCCGGCACTGTAACGCCTATTAACGCGATCAAGAGTATCCTGAAAAGAGGCGATCGTCTGATCAGAAAGCTCGAGCTGGGCCCGCTGTTCCGCCGCGAGAAAATACAGGTCAGTAAGCTGAGCTGAAATACTAATGAACATTGACTTCAGGTTCTGCTCTGACGCAAGCGCGTCCAGGCGGGCGGCTTTGGCTTTTGACCTGAGTTTTCCCCAGAGGTCGATCTCATAGCCGGCTGCCGCTGATAACGAGTAAGTATCCGCGGTCACGGCTCCGGTTATTCCTGACTGGCGCGCCCTGCCGCCGGATGCATCAACATTTACGAAAAGCCCTCTTTCGGCGTTAGTAATTCGTATTGCCGCCTGAGCCTGCCTCAGGCGTTCGTATGACTGCGCAATATCCAGGTTGTATATGAATGCCTGTTCCATAAGCTGGTTTAATTTTTCATCCTTAAACCGGGTCCACCATTTGCCGATTGGCGGAGAAGGGCTTTCCTCTTTTGTCGAATATGAAGAAGGAACTTTAACTACAGGCTCTTTGATCTCTGACCTGTGCAGGGCACAGCCGGCAAGTAAAAAGAAAAACATGAACAAACCTGGTAAAAATTTTATGACTTTCATTTTGCATTCATCCCCGCTGTGACATATGGAATGATCTGGTTAATCAGGGTTTGTGCGTTAACATCAGTTTTTATTCCTGCTAATTCAGGCTTGATATTTCCACATACATGTATTGCATGGAGAAGTGCGCCTATTGAAAAATGGAGCCTCCAGAAAATGAGTTCCTGAGTATGGTGCGGTAATGCCTCGCAGGCAGTCTTGAACAGAAGCTGGAACACGGGTTTTATGAAACGTAAGAAGACATTTCTCACTGTATCATCCGGATCAGTAAATGACCTTCCTATAAAAGTAAAAAAATTCTTTG
>CAZNPC010000101.1:0-5789 GCA_964574765.1 uncultured Nitrospirales bacterium
TTGTCGGCAGGTACTCAGTCACTTTTCCAAATGTGTTCGGGATAAAGCCCCCGACCACCAGGCCGAATCCTTTGTCGATCCACAAAGAGATAAAGACGGCAATACATGCAATGGTCAGTGTTGTCTCGTTATTCCGTAATTTCGGAAATACCAGGAAAATAAGCGCCACAACCGCAAGGATGCTGGATATCCACATCAGAGGAACAAGCGCGTTGTGTCCATCTATTCCGGCGTAAAGATATTGAAAGGCATGCATGTGCCCCGGCTGCTGACTGTAGAACGCCGTAAACAGCTCAAGACAAATAAAGAACACGTTGGCGATCATCGCGTAAGCCACAATTCTGCCGACCGCTCGGATGGCCTCTTTACCCGGATCAAATTTAGTGAATTTCCTTACAATGAGACAGAGAATAATAAGCAGAGCCGGCCCTGCAGCAAAGGCTGACGCAAGAAAACGGGCCGCCATAATGGCTGTAAGCCAGAAATGCCTCCCGGGAAGTCCTGCATAGAGAAAAGCCGTAACAGTATGAATGCTGACTGCCCAGGGTATGGACAGATATATCAGCGGCTTCACCCATTTTGGAGCCGGCAGACCTTTGCGGTCCGCGCCGAGAGTGGTCCAGCCGATCACAATATTGAGAATAAGATATACGTTCAGAACGATCATGTCCCAGAAGAGAATGGAGTTCGGAGTAGGGTGCAGCATAACATTCAAAATCCTTGTGGGCTGGCCAAGGTCCACAAAAATAAAAAGTACACACATGGTCACAGCGGCTACGGCAAGGAATTCTCCCAGAATAACGATCTTCCCGAATTCCTTATAGTTATGAAGGTAGTATGGTATTACCAGCATAACAGCAGAAGCCGCGACACCGACAAGAAAGGTGAACTGCGCAATATAAAAACCCCACGATACATCCCGGCTCATACCTGTAATTCCAAGGCCGGTTTGAAACTGCTCAAGGTAATTAATAAATCCTACCCCGATTATACCCAGCAAAATAAATATCCATACCCAGTATGCGCGGCTGCCGGTTAGTGCCTTTTCAAGCATGTTCATTACCTCCGATCACGTAGTAGATACTGGGGCCTGTTCCAAGGTCCGGTTTACGCCTGATAGCGTACCGGGTACTGAGGATCTTTCTCACTTCTGAAGAAGGGTCCCCCAGATTACCAAAAACCAACGCGCCGTTGGAAGCCTCTACACAGGCAGGTATATTGCCAACAGCCAGCCTCTCAGCGCAGAAATTACATTTCTCTACAACACCTTTTGTCCTCGTGGGGAACGAAGTGTTCAATTCCTTTATGTGAGGCCGTGGGTCAAACCAGTTAAAACTTCTCGCTCCATATGGACATGCCGCCATACAGAAACGGCATCCGATACAGCGGTGATAGTCCATCATTACTGTTCCGTCTTTTTTCTTGAAAGTAGCCTTTGTAGGGCATACCCTTACACACGGCGGTTTTTTACAGTGATTGCACAACACCATAAAAGGCTGATGCTTTATGCTCTCTGCCAGATATTCGTCCGCCTGTTCCGGAAAAGCATGAATATATTTTTCCTTCCAGATCCATTTCACCTCGTGTTTTGGATTATCTATACTGGGGACATTATGAAGAGTATGACACGCATCAGTCACCCTTTTATAATCAGCCTCGGTCTTAAACCTGCTCATGTCTACAACCATTGCAAGCCTGTCTTCTGTCCGCTCACCGGGCTTGACCGATACCTGAGAGGAGGCTTCAGCCCCTTTATTAAGAAATCCGTCAATAACCGATATGCCTCCGAAGCTGAATACGGCAGATGCACCGGCTAATTTTAAGAAATCTCTTCTATCTACGCTCATGTCTTCTTCTCCTTTGTCGCTATATGGCAATCCCAGCAGTAAGGCTTGACATTTGTGTAAGTGTGGCACCTGTCGCAAAAAGCTTCCTTGTTTGAGTGACATTTAAGACATGTATTTTGCAGACTTATTAAAAACGGCCTGCCGTCCTTTGTTATATACGTCCTTTCACCGTCCCGGACAACAATATCCCTCCACTCATCGAGAAGCTGCATATGGTTGGATCTCATATATTCCCTGGATTCCACACATTTTTTAGTGTTCAGCATATTAATTACGGGGGTATCAAGGCTTGGCTCAGGCATAGTAGCTGCCGTATCAGAACTGTAATAGAAAGGCGCGGCAACCAACACTATAAAAATTAGCAGCCCGATAATAATCTTAGCGCTGTCATGCATTGTCTTCTTCCTCCTCTTCCTCCATCCCCGGAAGGGGTTCAGCACGCAAGTCAGTAGTCCTCTTCTTCTCACCCTTCATTATCATTGCGTTTGCCACAAGCTCATGAACTCCAGTAACTCCAACACCGGGAACCCAGTAATCCATAAGCGGGGGCAGTGCAGCCCTGTCAATGGCGCAGATATTTGCAAGCATGTTAACACCGTGTTTGTCAGCTACATCTTTTACCGCATTAGCCCTGGGGAATCCCCCTCTCATCCTTAATTCCATATTTTCGCCGGCATTAAGGCCGGATCCGCTGCCGCAGCAGAAGGTCTTTTCTCTGGTTGCATTAGGATGCATTTCATAAAAGTGATTAGCGACATTATTGATAATGTAGCGGGGCTCTTCGAAAATCCCCATTCCCCTTGCCGTGTTGCATGAATCATGGAAAGTGATCTTCAGGTTATCGTTCCTGCCCGGGTCAAGTTTAAGTTTTTTGTTTTTTATCAGGTCAGCGGTAAACTCGGCGATATGGACCATTTTAGTGGCCTTGGCATTCTCGAATTTTGTTCCTGTTATTGGAGATACCGGCTCTTCAAGAAAATCCGCAGGTCCGTTCCACGTATCCATATACTGGTTGAGCACACGCCACATATGGCCGCATTCTCCGCCAAGGATCCATTTAACGCCCAATCTTCTGGCTTCAGCGTATATCTTTGAATTCAGCCTTTTAGCCAGCTCATTGGTTGTGAAAAACCCGAAGTTCCCGCCCTCAGAGGCATAAGTGCTCCATGTGTAGTCCAGCCCCAGTTCATGGAACAGCATAAGATAACCCATGGCGGTATATGTACCGGGGTCAGCGAAGAGGTCACCTGACGGCGTCACAAAGAGGATCTCGGCCCCTTTCCTGTTAAAGGTCGGGGTTATTCTGATCCCGGTTATGTCCTCTATATCATCCAGCATATATTCTATGTTGGATGTAATTGCGTGGGGTTCAAGGCCTAAGTGGTTGCCCTTCATATAACAGTTAGCCGCCGGGCCTGAGATCCACCCGGTGTTCAAACCGAGCAGATTAAGCAGCTCTCTGCCCATCATCGTGATTTCCGCCGTATCAATTCCATACGGGCAGAAAACAGAACAGCGCCTGCATTCAGTACACTGGAAAAAATAATACCACCATTCCTTAAGCACAGCTAAAGTAAGTTTTCTCGCACCCGCGATGCTTCCCAGAATTTTGCCTGCCTTTGTGAACTCTCCCCTGTAAACCGACCGGAGAAGTTCCGCCCTCAGAACAGGCATGTTCTTCGGGTCACCTGAGCCGATAAAGAAGTGGCATTTATCTGCACATGCCCCGCATCTGACGCAGATATCCATGAATATCCTGAAAGACCTGTACTTGCCGAGGAGGTCTTTCATTCCCTTAAGTATTATTTCCTGCCAGTTCTCAGGAAGTTTCCAGTCCTCTTCAACCGGAGACCATTGTCTCGGATTAGGGAACTCAAGGGTTTCAAGGTCTTTTGGTTTTGAGGCATAACACCACATCCCCTCTTTGAATTCAGTCTGGGTCTTCATCCATTGAGTTTTCGGCTGAGTATAATCTACTTTTGAAAGTTCATCTGAATTTGGAAGTTTTGCCATATTTACTCCTTATCTAAGGGTATTCCAGCTTCCTTCATTTTTTCTCTAAAGTCATCCTCATATTCTTCATACGTATGAAGATGAACAGGATAATTCCAGGGATTGATATGTCTTTTTATACGGCTGTTATTCGCCAGGTTTCTCGTCGGGCTCATCAGCACGCCTCCGAAGTGCATTATCTTGCTGAATGGAATATACGCGAAAAGCACGCTTACGAGAAAAAGATGTATATAAAAAATGACACTTACCCCTTCAGGGGCAGATGCACTGAAACTAAATAATCCCAGAGTAAAAGCCTTGAGCGTGACGACATCTACTTTCACAAAATATCTCATCAGGATACCTGTAACTGCGATCGCCATGATAAGGAAGAGAGGGAAGTAATCCGCAGCCAGAGAGATATAACGGACCTCAGGGATAAAAACCCTTCTCAAAAATAGATAAGTTACAGCAACCAGAAGAACAACACCGGATATAAGAAGCCCGGGTGCACCGATCTGTAAGAATCCGTCAAGTATCTCGATATTGTGCACAAAAGAAGGCATCGGTTCCATGAACAGTCTTGTGTGCCTGATAAGTACTATAAGAAAAGACCAGTGAAAAGCCAATCCGGCGAGCCAGAGCGCTTTGGCAGATCCATGGCCAAGCTTGGGCCCGTCCTGCAGTTCTGTTTTTGTATTGCTGAATAAAGACCGGAACAGGAATACCTCCAGAAGCATTCTGCCTAAAACTTCAAGACCGGTTGAAGGATTGTCCAGCCTGCTTTGTTTGATCCACGGGAGCGATTTCTGCTGACCGCTGGTTGTCGGTATTCTGAACGGGACAGGCGAACGACCCCATTTAATGACTTTAAGAACAACTCCCGCAATAAAGATCAAAATAGCGGCATACGGAACAGCAATTCCAAAAAAGCTATGAAGATTTGCCCCTCTGATTCCCGCAAATGCGAGTAAGACAAGGATTACAACGGCTGATAAGGATAATAAACTACCCATTTAGTTACCCCTTTTCTTTACAGTGTCAGTTGCACTGAAATTTAGATCATTTTCATGCTTACGGCTCTCATAGACCCTGTTTGCCGTCTGCATTTGTCTGAATGTCCATCTCTGAACCTCTGTAGCCTTGAGCTCAAAGATCTTCTCGCGGCATTTAATAAAGAAATCAAAGGCTGTCAGGGCCAGATCATCCAATCTGGATCCGAATGCCGCCAATTCGTCAAAAAGCCTTTGATCTCCAAGTTCATCTTTTAGTTCTTCCGCGACAATGTCCTTAAGACGGAAGATAAAGGAAAGGGCCTCGGAAGGAGAAAATTCCTGAACAGCCCTTAATTTGATAACATCTTCAAGAAAAAAAAGAGCATTGTGAGGATTCGTATCCTGGAGCAGTAATTCATAACATCCCCCTAACCCCTGAGAAATAGTGGTCCCCGCGGGATTTGAAGACGGATCGGTCAGGTTCTTGAAAAATACGTTGGATTCGGCAGAATAAGTATCCAGCACAGCATTAAGCCATTTTTTTAATATAGCCGGCTTTCTCTCTGATAGAAGTTTATTCAGCATAATATCCTAAATAGTGTCTGCTGATCCTTATCCTGAAAGATTTACTTTGTCAAAACATTCCTCCTGCCGGTAAAAGCGCAAAAGGAATGAAACCATTGAACAACAACGTATTAAACGCTAATTTTTATACGCAGCCAGTCGGCTTCGGCAATCCGGCGTATCTGCAAGCCTGTTTAGCAGGACCCGCTGGATACAGATGATAGAGATATTTGGTATTGCCTTTTTCTTTACCCATGGTCTTTGCGATCTCTTTGGTAAGGATCTTGATCATAGGCGCGATCTGATATTTTGTGAAATAGTCTCTGAGAAATTTAATGATATCCCAGTGTTCCTGTGTCAGCTCAAGGCCGTCAGCCTTTGCCATTTCACC
>CAZNPC010000102.1:0-5773 GCA_964574765.1 uncultured Nitrospirales bacterium
GGTCTCCTGAACTGCCATATAGCTTTGTTTCCTTATTTGCCCCTAAAACCAGATCAGCCCCTGCTCCGTCTCCGTTCATCCATATTCCCTGCAGATTGCCTATCCGGCCGCCCGCAGAGTCGGTCTGTTTGTTTACCTGGATCCCACCGGCATTGGTGACCGAATCAAGCCCGGCGCTGCTGTATTGGGAAATATCTCCAACAATTATTCCGTATAAATTCTCCGCGCTCAGGGTCCTGTTAGAATTATCGTATGAATGCAGGATCTGCAGTCCGCCTATATTCCTGATGTAATGCGTCTTTGTGCCAAGGGTCATAACTGATGCACGTGACGCAAAAGCATAAGCATATGGGTTTGTATAGTTATATCCAGCGCCGGTTGCGCTGTCTCCCTTGAAAGCAATAGAGGATGACTGAGCTATTTTCCCTGCATCCAGTGTTGTCGAACCGCTTCCTGACAGACCCATTGAAATTCTCGAAGCCATGTGATTGGTTAACATGCTTCCGTCATGGGTATAGGAAAGAACCATTCCGCCTATATTGCCTTTGGGCCCTGATGTTTGAGAATCCGTAACCGAGATGTTTACTGCACCCTGTTCCCACCCGGTCGCTGTTTTCGTGGTTACTATATTGATCGCCCTCTGATCGGTTGAAACAATGTCCAATGGATAAACCGGGGTTTTTCCAATACCTAACTTCCCGGACACCTCAAGATCACCTGCTCCATAAGCGCCGCCTGCCGTCATCAGAATACTGACTACTAAAATCAACACTGTTTTTTTCATGATTTCGACTCCATCTTAATTATTTGTATATTTATCATTATTTTATTATTTTCATCTATTGATTTTAGGATTCATAACACACTCTCACAATACTATTTTTCATGACACTTTCGTATTTATTAAAGACAGTATCTATTTGCTTTTTTTCGATAAGTCACTGACAGAAAACTTAATAAAACCCGATATTATTCCAGCACAATTTTGATAATAAAACAAGGCTGGATATTGCGATTTCTGTTCTCTTTTGCATATAAGTGTAATTCCCAGGTAATTTCAGTATATTTCCTCACTCTCCTGTTCTAATTTCTCAATTTTTGTTACAATCTTATACTTATGAATGATGATAAATACATGAAGCGGGTACTGGAACTCGCGGCAAAGGGAAAAGGACGCACAAGCCCTAACCCAATGGTCGGCGCTGTTATCGTGAAAAGCGGCAGGATAATCGCTGAGGGCTACCATAGAAAAGCAGGTACGCCTCATGCAGAAGTCGTTGCCCTGAAAAAAGCAGGCGCTAAAGCAAAAGGCGCAACCCTGTACGTCAACCTTGAACCCTGCTGTCATACTGACAAAAAGACCCCTCCTTGCACAAAGGCGATCATTCAATCCGGGATCGGCAAGGTTGTAATAGCCATAAAAGACCCGAATCCAAAAGTGTCCGGAAGAGGCATAAGAGAGCTTGGAAAAGCCGGGATCATGGCAGAAACAGGAATTATGAAACTGGAGGCGCAGGAACTTAATAAAGCATTTATCAAATTTATAACTAAAAAAAAGCCTTTTGTCATACTTAAGATCGCTCAAAGCCTTGACGGCAAGATCGCGACTGCCAAAGGCGAATCCAAATGGATCACAGGCAAAAAGGCAAGGAACCTGGTCCATAAACTGAGAAATGAAGTAGATGCCGTACTTGTAGGCATTAATACCGTAAAAAAAGACAATCCATCACTTGACTGCAGGATCAGAGGGGGCAGAAACCCTTACAGAGTTATCGTGGACAGCCGGCTTCAGATACCTCTTAATTCAAAGGTTCTCAGGCATAAGGATGCTAAGACAATAGTTGCCACGACTAAAAAAGGCTCAAAAAATAAAATCGCGTCAGTAAAAAAACGCGGTGCCCATGTCCTGATCATTGACAGCCCCATTAGAAAAAAAACCTCAACTAAAGTTTCTAACGGGGTAAATCTGAAAAGCCTTATGAAAGCCTTGGGTAAACTTGATATATCGAGTGTAATGATAGAGGGCGGCTCATCAATAAACGCCTCTGCCCTTGCAGACGGTATCGTTGATAATTTAATGATATTCATAGCGCCGATGATTATAGGAGGTACAGATTCTATCTTATCAATCGGCGGGAAGTCACCAGCCTCACTCAGTAAGGCCCTCAGGATGAAAAACATTCATGTAAAAAAAATAGGAGAGGATATACTATTTGAAGGCTATCTTTAACTAAAGTAGTTAACAGCAGATAGATAGTAGTAAAGAAATTTCAAGTGGTCTCATCCCTAAATTACTAATTACTGATTACGATTTTCTCCCTTAGCTACTTATTACTGACTACTTGCTACCCCGCAATTTTATTATACAGCCACCCGAAAATTACCCCACATACAAATCCATCCACTAATCCATACAGCAATCCTACAAAACTCCCTACAAGGGTTATTGAATAACCAGGATAAAAGGAAAGCGGCAGCGCTTCAAGGAAGGCCGTTCCATAGCCTGCATAAACAGAAAGCAGTGTTGTAAGAAAAACGCATACTCCCCATAAAATCCCGGCAGTAACGCCTAACGCTATTGGTTTAAGTTTCATCTTTCCCTCCTTTTTTCCCCAAACCCTTTCTTAACTTTTTATCAGTCTCTAAAACCTCATCCGCATTATTTCCGCTGATATCCCATGAATAACTGCCTTTGGCATTGCGCTTGAGTTTGATCTTGACAGGTTTTTGGGGTTTAATTTCTTTTACCTCAGGGTTCTGTTTAAAGACCGCGGGTTTGTCCCCGGCTCCGCTATTATTACAAGCGTATACCGGAAAAATAAGGATAATAATCAGTAGAATCCACATCCATTTGCGATCAATCATTCCAGCCTCCATAAGTGTTATAGTTCAAACCGTTTAAATAATTAATCTTGATCAATAACTTTTATACCTGTTCGTTATCGGAAACCGCCTGTCCTTTCCGAACGCCCTTGCTGTTATTTTTATCCCGGGCGGAGCCTGACGCCTCTTATACTCTGATCTATCTATCATTCTTATGACATTCTGCGCGCATTCCAGGTCGCAACCCATCTTCATGATCTTATCAAAACTCTTATCGTCTTCAACATATGCTTTCAATATCGGGTCAAGTACCGGATAAGGCGGCAGTGTATCCACATCTCTCTGGTCGGGCTTGAGTTCAGCAGTCGGCTCTTTCCATAATATTCTCTCAGGGATCAAATCCTTTCCCTCTTTCATATTTCGCCATTTACAGAGCTCGTAGACCATTATCTTCGGAACATCCTTTATAACGGCAAACCCGCCTGCCATATCTCCGTAAAGAGTGGCATAGCCCACACTCATTTCAGACTTGTTTCCGGTAGCGAGAACAAGCCAGCCGAACTTGTTGGAAAAAGCCATTAATATATTACCCCTTATCCTGGCCTGAAGATTTTCTTCTGTTGTATCTGTCTTTGTTTTATTGAAATATCCGTCCAGCGTTTTAAGGTACGATGTGAAGATCCTGTTAATCGGTATACTTATACTTTTAATTCCGAGTCTTTCCGCAAGGGAATCGACATCTTCCCGGCTCTCCTTTGAGGTATAGACAGACGGCATAAACAGGCCATGTACATTTTCCCTGCCAAGCGCGTCAACCGCTATCGCGGCAACCAGAGCGGAATCAACGCCGCCGCTAAGACCTATTACAACACCTTTGAATCCATTCTTACGCACATAGTCCCGGGTTCCTAACAGCAGCGCGCTATAAATTTCCTCTGTTTCAGTTATCACAGCCTGCTTTTTTCTCCGTACAGACGGCTTCGGCCCCTTGACAAGACCTAAAGGGACATTTATTTTATCAACTTTTTTTCTTCTGACTGCGGACAGCTTTGAACCGGCCTTTTTCCTGGAACTGTTTATCTCAATATCGACAGTAACAAGTTCTTCAGCAAACTGTTTTGCACTAACCAAAGTTTTGCCTGTACTGTCTACAACAAAACTTCCGCCGTCAAAAATCAGCTCGTCCTGTCCGCCTATCATGTTTATATACACAATTGCTACTTTGTTTTTTGAAACTCTCGAATATACCATTTTCTTTCTGAATGAGGCCTTTCCAAGGTGATAAGGTGAAGCATTGATATTAATAATAAGATCAGCGCCTGACATTACCTGGACTTTAGCCGGCCCGTCATCAAACCACATATCCTCACAGATATTTATGCCAAATGTAATGCCGCCCAGCTTATAAACCGGATATCGCTTCCCCGTCTGGAAATAACGGTATTCATCGAAGACCCCGTAATTCGGTAATTGATTCTTATGATATACATCTAAGAGTTTTCCATTAGAAACTATGGCTGCTGAATTGTACAGGGTTCCGCTGTCACCATCTACGAACCCGATCACTGCTGTTATTCCTCTGGTAACAGCCATCGCCTTGTTAAGCGCTTTAATGTTGTCTTTGATAAACTGTGGTTTTAACAGAAGGTCTTCAGGCGGATAACCTGTTATAGCGAGTTCCGGAAACACAACAATGTCCGCCTTCAATTTCCCGGCTTTTTTGATGTAAGAAACGATCTTCCTTGTATTTCCGTCAAGATCTCCTACAACAGGATTTATCTGAGCAAGAGCGACCCTTACTTTCTTCAACAATTACCCTCCTTATATCTCGATACTCGTGCCAATTAAACTTTCTCAGGTTTATACCTGTCTAAATGATAAATCAAGGCATTATGAATGTAAAGAATATAGTAAGATACCATGGGCAACATTCTGCTATTTAAAGAATGTCATGGGATAAATCCTGCTGGCAGTATCGTTTCAGATGCAGCGGGGTGCACATAGTCCATATTTTAATTTATTGAAATGTTATGAGGTAAAGTTGACTCAAAGCATTTTGAGTATATATAATAAAAAAATGGTCACGAGATATTATAAACAAAAAGAAAGGACTGCTAAATGAAATCAAACATATTCAAATTCAGTAGAATTATATTCCTTTTTGTACTGGTCATGTTGTTCAACCCGGCCCTTCCCGGTGCCTACTCTGAAGTTACTGGAGTGTCACAGGAATCAATAGACTTTATGACAAAGACAAGCAAGGCCATGGCAGAGGTTGCTGAGACTGTTAAGCCGTCCATAGTAAACATTTCAACCACAAGGACTGAGAAAATGTCCGGGGGTCAGTTTGCCCCGTTCTCTGATGATCCTTTTTTCAAGCGGTTCTTCGGCGACAGATTAAGGAAGCAGCTGCCTAAAGAATATAAAACCGCCAGCCTCGGCTCAGGTGTAATTGTTTCTGCTGACGGATATATACTGACAAACAATCACGTTATAAAAAATGCTGATGAAATTACTGTCTTACTTCCTGACAAGAGAGAAATAAAGGGAAAAGTAATAGGCACCGACCCTAAAACAGACCTTTCTGTTATCAAGATCGACGCAAACGATCTTCAACCAATCACATGGGGGAATTCCGATAAATTAATGGTCGGAGAAATAGTTCTCGCCGTAGGCAGTCCCTATGGTTTAAACCAGACTGTCACAATGGGTATAGTAAGCGCTGTTGGAAGAGCAAATGTAGGTATTGCCGATTATGAGGATTTTATCCAGACTGACGCGGCCATCAATCCCGGGAACTCCGGCGGCGCCCTGGTAAATGCAAAAGCTGAGCTAGTGGGTATCAATACCGCCATCTTCAGCAAAAGCGGAGGATATCAGGGTATTGGTTTCGCAATTCCAAGCAATATGGCCAAAGATGTAATTGACAGTCTCATTAAAACCGGAAAGG
>CAZNPC010000103.1:0-5757 GCA_964574765.1 uncultured Nitrospirales bacterium
AGTTCAGTGTTTCAGCCTGTCCCGTAGTCCAAGTCCATTTGGACTTTACGGGATGGTTAAGTAGCCTGCCCTGTACCCTTGTGGTACACGGGTTCAATTTTCAGTGTTTCAGCCTGTCCCGTAGTCCAAGTCCATTTGGACTTTACGGGATGTTTCACTAATCCAATTTATAATTCCCATCGAGGAACTGTTTGACATATTTATCAACGGTCCTGTCGTCATCGAGCAGGGCATCCAGCTGACGGGTATAAGCGATCAGCCTTCCCAGATAGTTAAGCACTCCTTCCATCTCCGGGCGGCTGATATTACCTGTACGGCCGACGACAAGGTCGCCCTTCACATTAACTATGAGGTCCATTTCCTTAAGAATTAATGATAATAATTCGGCACGTCTTGACCTTTTTACGATATCCGTAGCACCGCCCACGAATCTGAAATAAATATGGTTGTCCCTTACGTTTTCACTGCAATAACAGTCCAGCATGTTGAAATGATAACCGAACCTGAGACTAAGATTTATATATTCACGTGAAATAACCGCCACGTTATCTCCAAGATACCGCATTGAAGCAACATCAGGCATCTTCATCATGCTTGACATGAAATCATTCATCCTCATAGCCACTGCTTCTGAATGCCATACACCGGGATGCGTCATACCTTTGATAATCGCCTTGAAAGGTATGGAGTTTATTTCATCAAAAGCGGCTTTGTTTCCGTGCCCGCTTAACTTCAGGCCCCCGCCTATATCAATGATAAAAATTCCGGTTGGAATGTCCAGGTCGAGTTTTACAGCAACATTGTTCTTTAGGAGATCGCCGTCATAACGGTCTACATTAACAAGCTCTGCAATTGCCTTTTCATGAATGAAACGGATAATGTCATGAAAACTCCGGCAGCCTTCGGGCGTAAAATTTTCCAGAAGAGGGTCTATCAGGTTTAACGGTGTTACATATCTGAGAACCCTTTTCAGGAGTCTGAACTCCTTTGTTCCCTTTAAATCAATATCTTCTGAAATTTTATACCTTAAAAGTTCCTGGACTATTCCGGCATATATCCTGTTGTCATCCGCATCAACTGTAATTTCTTCTCCGTTTTTCAGCGCCTCTGTGCCTGTTCCGGCATTTACTATCGTAGGCACCTGAAATTCCCGCGCGATATTGGACATATGACTTGTGGGTGTTCCTATGGAAGTGATTATCGCAGACGCCTTGGGCATTATTCTTACAAAATGTGATGAATCGTGCTTGGCCACAAGTACCGATCCAGGAGTGAACTTATTAAGATCTCTCATATTCTCCAGCACAAACACCCTGCCAGACCCTATCCCCCGCTGAGCAATCATACCCTGGTTCTCCATGAGAACCGGGTATTTTCGGAGCACGGATGAGATATCGCCAAAGGAGTCTGACGGTACTGGCTGAACTTTAAGATCTCTTGACTGAAGTATAAAAATATTTCCACTTGCGTCTATTGACCATTCTATGTCCTGCGGTTTTCTAAAGTAGTTCTCAATGACAACCGCCTGACGCACAAGCTCTTTGAGCTGTTCATCTGTCAGGCAGTACTCAGACTGTTTATCTTCAGGCACCCGCGCTTCATCAATGCCGCCGCCTTTTTTTGCTTTTAATATTATCTCCTTCGCCCCTGCCTTTTTCTCTATTATCCTGTATGGTTCGTTCTTTTCAACCAGATAATGATCCGCGTCAACCTCACCTTCAACCACTGTTTTGCCAAGGCCCCAGGCCGCATTAATTATCACCGCGTTAGCATTTAAATTATTCGGATCAGAAGAATACATAACACCACTTACCTCGGAATCCACCATTTTTATACATCCCACGGACATGGCCATCATGGTATTACTCGTCATGATCTGCTCCTTATAGGCAATCACCTTGGGAGAGAAAAGACTGGACAGTACTTTTTTATATGCTGTTTCTACTGCTTTTTTTACAGCCGGCACGTTTAATTCCGACTCGAACTGCCCTGCGAATGAATAATCTCCATCCTCTTCTTCAGCACTGCTCCTCACCGCAAGGCAGAAATCCTTTCCGTGATCGGTCCTTAACATCTCCAGGGCATTTTCTATTTTTTCAGCAACATCCGGAGGGACAGTGCCTTTTCTGAACAACCTCTGGACATCAAGGTAATAAGGTTCGTTCAGGTAATCTTCTTCATGCAGGATCTCTTTGGCTGTTTCATGCTCTCCGGCTTCCGCAAACGTGATCGCCGCCATGACGTCGTCCTGCCGGGACCGCTTCGCGGCCTTTCTGTATTTGCGTTTGAGATCAGTGATCTTTCCATCGATACGGTTATGTTCCACAAACCGTCTGAACGCAGCGGCAGTTATGGCAAAACCGTCAGGCACGTTGAGCTTTAGATAATTCTTAAGTTCGGCCAGTCTGGCGTTCTTTTCTCCGACCTCATCGGAAATTTCCCATGAAACTTCGCTGTAAAAAAGTACCGGGTCCGCAAGGCCTGAAGGGGGCTTTCCCTTAAGTATCCTGTTTACCTGGTCGTTTATCCTTTCAAACGTACCGTGCAAATTAAGATATTTGTTCTGCGCAAGGGCATTGAGGTTATAGATAGATTTGAAGATGGTATCCGCAAATTCGGCGTATACGCTCTTTATGTATTTCACATCGAATATATAATCGCCGCTAAGCTTGTCTCCCATATCGGCCATGATCTCCAGAGCGCGATTATTACTGTCAAGCACCTGGCGAAAACGGCTAAATAAAACCTTAAAAGGCAGTTTCCCGTCAGGACCGGCCTGTTTTTTCCTGAAAAAATCTATGATCCTTTTAAACAGTCCCTTCATATCGTCATTATTTTAGCACGTATGGTCAAATTAGATAAACAAAACAGCGGGTTCGCACGGAATATTTTCCCCGGTTGATTCGATATTGAACTGGAATATGTACAAACAGGATAAAAATAAGGGGGAAATCCTGACGGAAGGCAACTAATGGTTACAGGTTGCCCCTGGCTTTGGAGATCTCTTTCTCCGCTCTCGCAACCACTTTACGGAGGTCGTCAATCTTGAAAGGTTTAGCGATAAAATCAAAGACCCCTTTTTTAAAGGCCTCTTTGGCGATTTCCATCTCCGCAAATGCGGTAATCATTATCACTTTTATTTGAGGATTCATCTCTATTGCCTCTTCAAGTATCTTCATCCCGTCCACGTCATCCATTCTCAGGTCTGTAACAATAATGTCGTAGATGTTTCTGTGTAGATCCTTTAGGGCAGAACGGCCCTCGGTGAATACTTCCGTATTATAACCGGCCTTCTCGAAGATCTGTTTTAGACGTTTTCCCACTATGGGTTCGTCATCCACCACCATCATCAGATATTTTTCTTTTTCCATGACTGATCCGCTGATAAAAGTACCTGTATCAACAACTTAACTATTATAACACTTCCGATTCCCCGGGTATAAACACACTGTTTCCGACACATCCTGAAAAGTCAGTGTCCGCCTCCGCCACCTTTAAAGATTATGCTTACAATAAACCCGGCAAACAAGGCTATAATTATTGAAACGACTCCGTAAACCGCGGCGTTATTAAAAGCCATGCCGGAGAGAAATTTAAGTACGCCAGTTTTCTCAACGATAAGCGTGGCGTTTGATTCGCCTGATATCAAACCGTTTTTCACTGTGTACGCGCTGACCTTATATTCCCGGGGCGGGGCCTGATAAGGCCATTCCGCTTCAAGTCTGAATTTTCTCCCTTCTCCGGATGAAATAACATCTATGGATCCGGGGAACACGCCGTATATATTGTTAGTCTCTTTGAATTTAATAAATTCATCGAACCATTTTTCTTTTTCAGCTTCATCCGATACAGGTTCTAAACTCACTATTTTCTTCAGGGCGTCGTATCCTATTACATACCTGTTCTGCTGTTCCGGATTCAATATTTCATTGATATCACTAGTTGAAAATAAGAGATAAACATCAGACACAGGCTCTATCGTCAGTTCTCCCACATTCATCCAAAGAACCCCCCCTTTTTTGCCTTTCCTGCGCAAATCGACCTTGCCTTCCTCTGAAGTTATCTTTACAATAACCTCTTCGTCCGCCCCGACTTCGCCGGTTATCAACACCCTGCTCCCGTGGTAAAGAGAATCGATCGAAATATGTTCAGGGGAAACATTAACTGCAGCGGAAAATACATCAGTGCCAAAAACCAGGATTAAACAGCCTGCCAGAAGCAGTGCCTTAATATTCAACCCTTTTATAATTCGCATTTTAATGCCCTCCTTTAAGCGAAAGAAGCACAGAGGGTTCAATCAGCAGGTCAAGCATTATTTTTGCGGTAACCACAAGAACGATCATGGCAAGAAGTATCTTCAATTGGTCGCCATGGAGCTTTTTCCCGAGTTTAGTGCCTATCTGAGCCCCGAAGGTAGACCCCGCCAGAAGCAGTATTGCCAGTATAAAATCAACTGTATGGTTTATATATGACTGCAGGAAAGATACCTCAATACAGGTGAAAAGTATCTGGAACAGGCTGGTTCCCACAACTACATGCATCGGCATTCTCAAAAGGTATATCATGACCGGGACCATCAGAAACCCGCCCCCCACGCCCATAATAGCGGCAAGAACACCGACAAACATGCCAAGAAACACTACCAGCAGGGCTGAATGGGTTACACCTGATTTGTTAAACCTGGTCTGAAGAGGGAGAGCTTTCATGAATTTTATAAATCCGGATTCTTTTCTGCTCTTTGAGTGTGTTTCGACATTCTGTTGCGTTTGTTTTGCACGTTTCGCTTTTTTAAGGGCGCTCAAACTTTCAAAAAACATATAGCCGCCTACAATTCCCAGCATAAGGACATACGTTATTTTTATCGTAAAGTCCGCGTTACCCATTACTCTGAGAACCTTGATGAGTTGTACTCCGGCAAGGCCGCCGCTGAAACCCCCTATCAGCAAATAACTGCCCATTTTGAAATCAACATTTCCGAGCCGCCAGTGCGCGAATGTGCCGGACGTGGAAGCGCCAACGATTTGAAGTGAGTCAGTAGCCGCGGCAACTGTCGGGGGGATGCCGATCATGATCAAAAGCGGTGTCATTAAAAAACCTCCTCCAACACCGAACAGACCTGAAAGCAACCCAACCAGCAGCCCAAGCCCGACTATAAGCGGCAGGCTGATACTCGTTAAAGCAATCGGTAGATAAAAATGCATTACAATTAATCCTCCTTTTCAACTGCTTTTATATTCATTATCCTTCTGCCGGGACCTGTAGAACTGCTATTCATCAGGGGCCTTTTCCTCGATCGTTGCGACCCATTTCTTATATCTGGGGAAATAAATCGTCCCGTAAATAACCGACAATCCGAACAAAAGGTAGAAATCTACATGGTCGCCAGCCAGCAGAAAAAGCACAAGACCGTAAATACAGGGCAGTCCTGAGAGCAGCATAGACGCAATATCAGCCCTGGCTAATCGCCTGACAATTGTTTTAAGGTCATCAGGACCGGGTGCTATATATATCCGCATTACAGCGTATCTTATCACAAGGATATTGAACATCGTCATCAGGTAAAGAAATGTATTTAACCGGGGTATCCATTCGTAATTTGCAAAACCATGAAAAGGGGCATATGAACTTTTCATCCACTCAACCAGGGCAGCGCTTAAAAAAAGGCCTGCTGTAACTACCGCCGTTACCAGTAAAACCTTATTAAAGGCATCCTTAAGTAAGGATTCACTGCCTGTTTTCAGCATCTCTCTTTTTCAA
>CAZNPC010000104.1:0-5695 GCA_964574765.1 uncultured Nitrospirales bacterium
ACAACCTTGCGTGAATCGCCGGAGAAGAGCCATTTAAATCCGTCAAGTATTCCAATAACCTTCATTCCCCTGCTTTCAGCCTCAATCGTTGCCGCACTGATTACGCCGTTGATCCCGGGCGCAGGTCCTCCACCGACCACTATTGCAAGAGTTTTCTTCATGCCTTATTTCAAAAGCGCGTCCGATACCGTTTTCTCAACGATCACAGGCTTCACAGTTTTATCAACAAGCGCTTTTGAATTAACCACCTTCAGTTTTTCAAAAAGCAGATCAAATTTATCTTCAAGCTCTTTCATTATGGGAGCCTTTACTTCCGCAGGAAGGTCCCACCATTTCTGTTTAAGTCCACCAAAACCCTTTTTGCGCGTACTGTATATGAACTGCTCTTCGGTCTTGCCTTCTTTCCATTCTTTAGCAAAGGTGTCTTTTATATAAGAATAGACCCCCGCCCTGAATTCGTCCGGAAGCGCCGAATTATCATAGATGATATTCTGGAAACCGGTTGCCAGATGTACCTCTGAAGTACCGGTCTCGGGGAACATATGAAATGCCTCATCGGGAAGCGTTGATGCCCCATGCTGGACAGCTCCTGATAGCCCATACTCTTTTCTTGCAAGCTCTGACATGGCCCTTAGCGTCTCAAAATCTATACTTACCTGCGCAAGCGAGCCGTCAGGAAGCACCACTCCTCCATGCGATGTGCCGGACTGAACACTTAACTTGCTGAGCCCTTTATCTCCTTTAAAGACCTCTTTAAATCCATCGAGATACGCCCTCAGTTCGTCAGGCGTGCTGTTTTTTCCTCCTATCTCACCTATCTCACCGCCCACAGATACATCTATTCCCTGAGGCTGTAATTCCCTGATATAGTCGGTAAGTCTCGCCGCGACTTCGAAGTTCGGTCTTTGCTGTTCCTTTAATGTTGGTTTTTCAAGGTCAACAAGAGTGGATGAATCAATGTCTATATTATAAAAATCAGCTTCAATAGCCTCTTTAATAAGCCCTTTTATATATTCTGTCTCAGGTTTGGGGTCATCCATGTAGTATTTTCTGACAAGCTGAAAGTGATCACCCTGAATAAAGACAGGTCCGACAAAGCCTTCTTTAACAGCCGCAGCCAGTATAACCGCGGAATACTCGAGAGGCCTCTGCTTTGTATATCCTATTTCCGAGCGGGCTATCTCAAAAATAAATGCCCCGACATTCTTCTCAATTGCTTTTTTGAATATGACCTGCGCGACATTATAGGTCAGTCCCCTTATATTTATGGCAGGCACAGAAAACCCGGGATACTGCCTGCCCATTTCCTCGTAAAAAGTCTGTATGGAACAGGGAACTGCTCCCATTTTTTTGGCTATTTCTATGACAAGCCTTTGAAGCGCTTTTCGCTGTTCTTCATCAGCATTAAATACAGCTTCATAGATCAGGTCGTCAATAATGCTCTTTACCGACCCGGCGTCTCTGATCTCAACTTTTCCGTCAGTTACAGTCACACAGTCTTTCAATTTGGATATTACCTCTGCCATCAGGCCCTCCTTACATAAAATTTACTTAATTATTATAGAGTATTAATCCCAGATTAACAAGCCGGTCGGCAGGTTTACACGCCTGGTTGGGCGGGGTTACATGCCACAGGCATACAGGGATGCCGGAATGGAATATATACACGGGAAATGCTAATATTTTATGATGAAAAAAATTATTATTCTTCTACTGGCAATAATATCGTCTTCTGTTTCAAGCTACGCCCTGGACCTTCCGGCACAGGGAGAAGAGACATACACATTAAAACTCAGAGCAAGCTACCATACTGACTTCCTGAGAATTGTTGTAGAGGGTGATGAAACTGTAATATCACGGGGGCTTGTCAATCAAAAAGGCAAAGATATTACTGTCAAATTCCCTGGTATCAGATTTATTCTGGACAGGGGAAAGATCCCTATTAAATACAGACAGAAAAAAGACTCTATTCTTTTCTCAACCGGAGGTTTCAGCGAACTAAGGGTCTTTTCTCTGAAATATCCAAGCCGGCTGGTCATGGATGTTCGTATTGACGCAAAAAAGAAAAAAAGAAAGCCGAAGCCCGGCATCACCCCTCAGAAAACAGAAACAAAAGACATAGAGCCTCTGCCAATGCCTGAACCGCTGGAAAGGTCCCAGAAGATACACAAATTCAAGACGATAGTAATAGACCCCGGCCACGGCGGTTATGACGCAGGAATTACGGCAGAAACCGATAAAGAAAAAAATGTTGTTCTTGATATAGCCAGACGGCTCGGGGCACTGATAAACAGAGATGCTTCACGGGGCATCCTTACGAGAAAAAGCGACCAGTCCATGTCGCTCGGTGAACGGGTAAAACTTTCAAACAGCAGTAATGCCGAGATTTTTCTCAGTCTTCATATCGGCAGGCATACCGGTATAGTACTTTACACGCCTGTGATTACTGAATCATTCCCTCCGGATGTAAAGCCGTACCTGGTCAATAAAGGGCAGGAAGACTTCATGGTTCAGACGGCAATTCTCAGGGATGCCTTATTCAAGGCGCTGACAGAAGATTTCGGCAGCGATATGGTATCATCAAAACCGCTTCCGTACAGCATTCTCTCAAAGGTCGAAGGAGCCGCGCTGATCATTGAAATGCCTTCATTTGAAGACGCCTATTATATTGCCGAGTTTAAAACAGAGTTGGCTAATTCAATATACAAGGGGCTTTATCTGTATGAAGAAAAAACATCGGATTAAAAAAACAAAAATGTATTTTTGGTATTACTTGCTTGCCGCAGTATTACTGTTCGCTGTCAGCATGATTGCAAGCTATATATATTTCAAACCCGTTCTTGAAACTGATGTACCGTTCATGGACAGCATCGAATCTCAAATTCCGGCGTCAAAGACGGATGGAGAAGGAGATAGTTCCGACCGGCTGTATTCATCTGAGGGAAGCTCATTAACAGACGGTGACGGGATCAGAAGGGGGCAATTGCTTGTTACGGCGGAAGATGTTATCAGAAAACACATGGAATCTTACAGTGTAAAACTCCTTGATCTGTACATGGACGCGGAAGGCATTATTTATGCCGATTTCAGCAGCGATCTCATGAAAAATTTTCATGGCGACGCAAGTGAAGAGCATCAGCTCATATCAGGCCTTTATGACCGGCTAAGCATAAGTATTCCCGGGTTTAGCGCGCTAAAAATATTAATAAACGGCAAAGAGGCGGACAGCTTCGGCGGCCACATAGACATATCCAGACCTGTCGGAAGAGAGATCAGAGATGTCATCTATAGAAAAACCAATAGGTATTTTTGATTCAGGTATCGGCGGACTTACAGTTCTAAAGGAAATCATCAAAGAACTACCCGGGGAAAGTACTATTTACCTTGGAGATACAGCAAGGGTTCCTTACGGGATCAGGTCTGCTGAAACTGTAATGAGATATTCTCTTGAAAACGCAAAGATCCTTATGTCAAAGGACATTAAGCTTCTTGTAGTGGCGTGCAACACTTCCTCATCAATAAGCCTTCAGCGTCTCGCTGATGAACTGTCTGTCCCGGTCATAGGTGTTGTTGAGCCCGGGGCGCGGGCGGCGGTTCATAAAAGCATATCTAAAAAGATCGCTGTAATAGGCACGGAAACAACCATAAGGAGCAGGTCATATGAAAATGCCATGAAATCAATAGACAGCTCGTCTGAAGTTATTGGAGTTGCATGCCCTTTGTTCGTCCCGCTTGTTGAGGAGGGATGGCTTGAAGGAGACGTGGTGACTCTTACCGCGAAAAAATACCTTTCCCCCGTGAAAAAACATGGAGTTGATTCGATTGTTCTGGGATGCACGCATTATCCGATGATAAAAGATATAATAGCCAGTGTGGCCGGAGTACCTTTAATAGACTCTGCAGTTGAAACAGCCAGGGAAGTTCACCGTGTATTAAGGGATATGGAATTACTCAGGCTAAGCGCGGATGATCCTGAGAGAGAATTCCTTGTAACTGACTCACCTGATAAGTTTGTAGACGTGGGTGAAAGGTTTTTGGAGCATTCAATATTAAATATTAAGAAAATAGATATACTCTCCTGAAATAATTAGTATAGTTGGATCAGGAACGTATGCCAGGGAGGATATACACTATGCATATCGAGAAGTCAGGTCTGCGGCCGGACGGAAGAGCAGTTGACGAACTCAGACAGATCAGGATAACAAAAGGTTATATGGAAAATGCCGAAGGTTCCGCGCTGATTGAGATAGGCAGCACCAGGGTATTATGCTCGGCAACGATAGAAAACAGGGTGCCTTTTTTTCTTAAGGATAAGAACAGGGGCTGGGTAACAGCTGAGTACGCCATGCTTCCCCGGGCTACAAACACACGGACAGCACGGGAATCGGTTATCGGAAAGATAGGGGGCCGGACACATGAAATACAGAGGCTCATAGGCAGGGCCATGCGTTCCGTCGTAAACCTTGATGCCCTGGGTGAAACAACCATACGGCTTGATTGTGATGTTATTCAGGCCGATGGCGGAACAAGGATAGCCTCTGTTACAGGCGCGTTTGTTGCGCTCGCAGAAGCAGTCAAGTATGCGGTTGATAACGCTATTATCACAGAGCCTCCTGTTAGAGATTATGTAGCAGGCGTCAGTGTCGGCATTGTTGACGGTGTTCCGCGGCTGGACCTGTCATACGAAGAGGACGCCGGAGCGGAAGTTGATATGAACATAGTGATGACCGGATCCGGTGAGTTTATAGAGATCCAGGGAACAGCTGAAACCAACCCTTTTGACAGGAAATTGCTGCAGAAAATGCTTGATCTTGCGGAAAAAGGAATCAGAGAGATCATCTCAATACAGAAAAGTGTACTTGAAGAAAATGGATGAACTCCGGATATGCAGGAGCCGGAATTTATATTTTTTATAGTAAATTAATTATATTGAATCCCGGATCATGAATCCTGTATCCTGTATCCTGTATCTCGTAGCGGATCAGCTTTAACCTCTGTTATGGATTACAAAAGCATAAAGAACTGGCCTGAAGACGAAAGACCGAGGGAAAGACTTCTCAAGACAGGTGCGGGCAATCTCAGCACAGCGCAGCTGCTGGCGATAATCCTCAGAACCGGGGGGAAAGAGAAAAGCGCTTTAAGACTTGCGCGGGAACTGCTTATTCAGTTCAGGGACCTGAAGGAACTGGAAGACGCGTCAATCGCTGAATTCTCACAAATAAGGGGTATAGGCAGCGCAAAAGTTGCCCAGATAAAGGCCTCTCTGGAGCTTGGCAGACGACTTTTACAAAACGAGGCGGATAATAGTCCGCATATGCCCGTTTTTAAAAACAGTGAAGAGGTTTTTGATTATTACAGGCCCAGGTTTTTCGGCCTGAAAAAAGAAAGGTTTGTTTGCGCGATGCTCAATACCAAAAACAGGGTCTTCAAAGAAACAGTCATATCAGACGGCACGCTTTCGTCATCTCCGGTTCATCCCCGTGAAGTCTTTCGCTATGCCATCAAAGAAGCCGCTGCCTCTGTACTGTTCGTTCACAATCATCCAAGCGGTGATCCTTCACCAAGCAGAGATGACATTGATATAACCAAAAGACTTGTAAGTACAGGGAAAATAGTCGGGATCAATGTCCTGGACCATATAATCATCAGCGATGGCAATTATCAGAGCCTTATGGAAAAAGGCCATATGAATTTA
>CAZNPC010000105.1:0-5602 GCA_964574765.1 uncultured Nitrospirales bacterium
CTTTGTGTACCTTTTTCAGTTTTTCAGGAGTCACCTTGGTGTATATCTGGGTTGTTGCAATATCGGCATGGCCCAGCATTTTCTGAAGCGCCCTCAGGTCCGCTCCTCCTTCAAGAAGATGACTTGCGAAACAGTGCCTGAGGGTGTGGGGTGAGATATTGGAACATATTCCGTCTGAATACAGTTTGAGAAGCTGCCACAGCCTCTGCCTGGTCAGGGGCCTGCCGCCCCTTGCCAGAAACAGATATTGTGTTGTTTTCCTTTTATGAAGCTGCGGCCTTAATTCTTTGATGTATTTCTCCAGGGCTTTCATCGCACGTTCATTTACAGGGATTACTCTCTCTTTGGACCCTTTGCCCATTACGGTTATAAAACCGGCCTCGAAATTAATATCATTTACTTTCATGTTTATTATTTCACTCGCTCTCAGACCTGAAGAATACAGGAGTTCAAGCATGGCTTTATCCCTTAATGAGTATTTATTCCCCTCTGGTTTTTCGACAAGCGCAATAACATCATCAACTCCCAGTACCTTTGGCAGATGTTTCCATCCTTTGGGACTGCTGAGATTCTCCAGAGGATCTTCTTCGATTAATCCTTCAGTCAGCATAAACCTGCAAAGTCCCCTGAGTGATGCTATGTTTCGCGCTATGGTAGGCGTCTGGATGCCGGAGTCGCGAAGGTCGTTCAGGTACGCAAGGAGATCTTTCCTGTTAAAACCGGCTATATTTTTACCGAGTTCCGTAAGATGGCGGTCGAATTTGTAAATATCATTTTTATAAGAACTGATTGTATTCAGGGAAAGCCCTTTTTCCACTGTAAGATAACTTAGAAAACGCTCTATCTGATCTCTCATCTATATCCTCGACCTTTTATAAGGCTCTCTCTTCGTGCCGAAAACATACCATCAATTAAAGGCCGTATTTCAGAATAACCTATGCGGTCATGAAGTAGCAATCCCGGATTATAAGGCTTATTAATTATGAAAAAACAACATACAGAGATACCTGTAAAATTTCTTAATATAATCAGATTTCAATATGACACTATAAGCGGTAGTTATAGTTTCATAGCACCACAAAATGTAGTGGTGTTATTTTTTTTACTTGACAAGGACTTAGCAGACTAATATACTGTGGTTAAAAGTGGTTAAAAGTGGAGGGAAACTTGCCGGGTTTTTATGGTAAACACTATTATACCCTGGATGCCAAGGGCCGAATTTTAATTCCACCTTCATTTAAGGAAGCCCTTTCCTCGAATTACAGCCTCAGATTAGTTTTTGTTAATGATGCGTTTGACAATTGCCTCTGCGCGTATCCTGTTGATGAATGGAACAGGTTAATGGAACAAGTAAAAGCCATGCCTCAGACGCTTGACGCAGTCAAATATTTTATGCGGCGTGTTATCGGTTCTGCTGTTGAATGCGATATTGATAAGCAGGGCAGAACCTTAATTCCTTCAGCCTTAAGGTCTGACGCGGGTTTAAACAGCGAGATTGTTCTGATAGGTCAGGGCGGCAAAATAGAGGTTTGGGACAAGAAAGAATTTGAAGGTGTCGCAGACCCGTCGAAATTTGACGATGAGACAATTAAGGAACATAAAGCCAATCTTTCAAACCTTGGTCTGTAAATGGGGGTTGTACATGAACCGGTTATGCTTTCGGAGGTATTGGAGGCCATGAAGATCAGGGAGTCAGGGGTTTACATAGACGGCACTGTAGGTCTCGGAGGCCATGCAGAGGGAATTTTAGCCAGATCGGAAGGCAAGTGTACTGTAGTCGGCATAGACCGGGATTCAGAAGCGCTGAACATATCGGAGCACAGGTTGAAAGGTTGTGACGTTCATCTTGTGAAAGATGAATTCTCCAATATGGAAAATATCGCCGGCAGGTTGGGATATGAAGAAGTAGACGGCGTTCTCCTCGACCTGGGAGTTTCGACCCTCCAGCTTAAGGAAGAAGGCAGGGGCTTCAGTTTTTTGAAGGACGAACCTCTTGATATGAGAATGGACAAAGCACAGCAGATGACAGCGGCAACGATCATAAATAAATATCCTGAAAAAGATCTGGCGAATCTTATTTGGAAGTTCGGAGAGGAAAGGCACAGCAGGAAAATAGCGAGGGCTATTGTGTACGCCAGACAGAAGAAGGCTGTCAATACATGCCGTGAGCTGTCACAGATCATTGAAAAAGCAGTATGGAGAAGGGGCAGGATCCATCCTGCGACAAAGACATTTCAGGCTTTGAGGATAGAGTTGAACAAGGAGCTGACCTTATTGTCGTTGGCAATGAAAGCGGGTGTTGAAGTGCTTGGGCAGGAAGGGCGGTTCTGTGTGCTGTCATATCACTCACTTGAAGACAGGATAGTGAAACATTTTTTTAAAGATATGGCAAAAGCAGGGGTTGTTCGAATCATTACAAAAAAACCCATCGTTCCCACTCCGGAAGAGCAGAGAGCAAATCCATCATCAAGAAGCGCAAAACTCAGGGTGGCGGAGAAAATATGACGGCAAGACGGGCAAGATGGGACATAAAATGGAAACTTACAAAGTTTGCTTTTACGCTCTGTTTTCTTGCCCTGATTTTTTCACTTATATGGCTCAGAACGACCACTGTCAGTCTTGAGTATGAGCTTGCCCAGTACAGTAAGCAGAGAATCGACCTGGTGAAGCAGGAAAAAATGGTGTTGGCTGAAAAAGCCAGGGATTACTCTGTGGCGAAGATAGAAGATGTGGCAATAAAAAAACTTGGCATGTCACTTCCGGACAGGAAAAAGGTCTATTTCGTCAAGCAGACAACAGGTGCTGCTCCTTACAAAGTTTCAATAAAATCAGTTCCCCGGGACTGATAAGCTGACTTCCGGGGATTAATTAATAAACGGGGTGGGGACATGATCGAATTGTGGGATGAAGACTGAAAGTACGTAGCTTCCTGCCGTTGCAGTGGATAACGAAGGTATTCTCCCCCCGGGTAACACGGGTAGAAAAGGTCAGGAAATGGCAAAAAGGCGTATTCGGAAGGGCGAAAGGAAGCTCTGGGACGAAGATTATACAAAAATACGGCTTAAGAAGAGCAAAAACAGGTCTATTGTTGTTTGTACGATCATATTCTTCTGTTTTTCGATCATTTGCCTCCGCCTTTTCGATATTATGGTTCTTGACCATGACAGGCTGACAAAAAAAGCTGATCAGCAGTATAGCAGAACCAAAGTGCTAAAGCCGCAGAGGGGAATTATCCGTGACAGAAATATGAGAGAACTGGCAGTCAACATTGAGACTGATTCTCTTTATGTGGTCCCTTCCAGGATTAGAGACACTGAAAGTTTGTCATTTCATCTGGCGCCTCTGATTAAAGTGCCTGCAAGGAGACTCAACAAAAAGTTTCTGTCAAAGAAGGACAAAGAGTTTATATGGGTCGCGAGAAAAATGGACAGAGAAACCTCTCTGAGGATAAGCAAATTGAAAAGCGAACTGGAACTTCAGGAGCTGGGTGTACTTTCGGAAACAAAACGTTACTACCCTAAAGGCCGTTTGGCTTCGCATATTATCGGCCACACTAACATTGACAATGAGGGCCTGTCAGGGGTCGAACTCAGATATAACGACTATATAAAAGGCAAAACAAAAGAAGTCCTGCTTGGCAGAGATGCCCGGGGCTTCAGTATTTCCAGGGGCATTGAGGACAATATGCATGGAAATACTCTGGTACTGACTATTGACGAGGGCATACAGTATATCGTTGAAAGGGAACTGGACAATGCCATAGAGGAATGGGAAGCTGAGTCGGCGATTGCCATAATGATGAACCCGGTGACCGGAGAGATCCTTGCCATGTCCAACAGACCCACATATGACCCGAATTTCGCGGGGAGCGTCAAAGCAGGGAACAGGCGCAACAGGGCAATTACCGATGTCTATGAGCCGGGTTCCACATTTAAACCGTTCCTTGCTTCAGCGGCTATTGAAGAGGGCGTTGCAAAGGTAGATGAGATATTTGATGTATCCGACGGATATATAAAAGTGCCGGGCGGGATAATCCGCGATGTGCACAAACACGAAGATCTTAACTTTAGAGAGGTAATACAGAAGTCTTCCAACGTTGGTGCTGTGCAGGTGGGTATGAAACTTCAGCCGGAGGTGTTCTACGACTATATCAGGAAGTATGGCTTCGGGGAAAAGACAGATATAGACCTTCCAGGTGAGGTCAAAGGGCTTTTGAAAAGGCCGGAGCGCTGGTCCGGCAGGACTCAGGCATCTTTGTCTATCGGGCAGGAAATAGGTATAACTCCATTGCAGCTTCTTACAGCGTATTCTGCAATTGCAAACGGAGGGAAATTAATGAGGCCGTATGTCGTCTCTGAGATTGTTTCGCATGAAGGCGAGATAATAAAAAAGTTTGCTCCGAAGGAAAAGAGGCGGGTGATATCAAAATATAATTCTCTGATTATGAGAGAAATACTAAAGACAGTTGTTGAGGAAGGCGGTACAGCCCGGAAGGCATCCATTCAGGGGAACATGGTTGCCGGTAAAACAGGGACTGCCCAGATGGTGGATCCTGAGACAGGCAGGTATTCAAAAAAAGATTATGTGAGTTCATTTATCGGTTTTGTCCCGGCTGATGATCCCAGGATGGCGCTTATAGTTGTTATATTCAAACCCAGAGGGGCAAGATACGGCGGAATAGTCGCTGCTCCGGTATTTAAGAGAATAATTGAAAATGCATTTGTATATCTTGATGTGCCAATGGAGAGAGAACAAAACAATGTTCTGCTTGTCAGCAAATCCCGATAAAGGACGCTTGGGTTTCCGGGCGCTACTGTCTGGCGGGATTGATGACGCTTAAAGAGCTGTTAAGAGGATTAAAGGTCAGAAGAACCGTCGGCAGGCTGGACAGAGATGTTCAGGGGATTGTGTATGATTCAAGGCATGTAAAAGATGGTTATCTTTTTGTAGCGATCAAAGGGTTTTCAGAAGATGGCCACACTTACATAAAAGAAGCAATAAGCAGGGGGTGTGCGGGGGTGGTTATAGAAAACAGGTTGGATCTTCAGACTGAAACAGCTGTTATCGAGGTTAATGACAGCAGAAGCGCCCTTGCTTCTCTTTCATCTGCTTTTTATAAGGAACCGGCAAAAGAATTATCACTGATCGGAATTACCGGAACTAACGGAAAGACTTCAACAAGCTACATTATAAAAAGCATACTTGAGACATGGGGCAGGAAAACCGGCCTGATCGGAACAAATAATTATATTATCGGCAAAAAGACCATTGCAGCCTCTCAAACAACACCCGAATCTCTGGACCTGCAGAGATACCTGAGGGAGATGGTTGAAGATGAGATGAAGTTTGCAGTTATTGAAGTGTCTTCGCACGCTCTTTTGCTCCGGAGAGTAGAAGGCTGTCTCTTCAGGGTTGCGGTGTTCACCAATTTTTCGCAGGACCATCTTGATTTTCATGGAACAATGAAAGAATATTTCAGTGCCAAGAGCAGGCTCTTCGATTATCTGGGCAGTGACGGTTACGCGGTGCTGAACAATGATGATTCCAAAATAAGGAAGCTTTCAGGAAAACTCGACTGCAACCTCATAACCTGCGGACTTGA
>CAZNPC010000106.1:0-5590 GCA_964574765.1 uncultured Nitrospirales bacterium
GTTATATAGAAATAGATGAAGATGGGACCACAAACATTCCAGGTATTTTCGCAGGCGGTGATATTGCAACCGGCGCGGCAACGGTCATCAGCGCCATGGGAGCAGGCAAGCGCGCTGCAAGGGCAATCGATGATTACGTTATGGGGCGTAAGAAGGTTAAGTCCAAAGAGCAGTTGATGGCTGAAACAGAAAGCTGAGCAAGAAATTATAGAGTAGTAAGGAAAGTCCGTTTAATATTCTGCATCTTTTTGGCATTGACGCATGCCCTGTTCGCATATTCAGACCAGTTCCTGACTGTTTCGAGGAATGACAACTCTTTTACTTCTCTATCTTCACCGCGCAGGCCTTGTATTCAGGAGTGCCGGCAATCGGGTCTTTGTGCTCTGAAGTAAGAATATTAGTAAGGGCATTATCGAAATGAAAGGTCATGAAGATATTGCCTTTCTGCGAACGGCTGGTAACTTTTGCCTTTGCTTTGACTTTTCCTCTCCTGGAAGTTACCGTAATCATTTCTCCGTCTTTAATCTTCAGCTTTGTTGCATCCGCAGGATTAATTTCAACCAGTTCCTCCGGCACGAGTTCCATAATACCCTTAACCCGTCTGGTCATGGAGCCGTTGTTGTAGTGCTCGCGTATCCTTCCCGTAATCAGCACGTACGGATATTTCTTGTCAGGCACTTCACCGGAGCCTTTATGATCAAGTACCATGAACTGGGCCAGCCCACCGGGTCGTGCAAAAAGGTCAGTATACATTGTAGTAGTACCTGGATGGTCCTTTGTGGGACAGGGCCACTGCAGGCTTTCTGTCTCAAGGCGTTCAAAGCTGATACCTCCGTATGACGGTACCAGTCTTGCAATCTCATCCATCACATCTGAAGGGTGGTTGTATGTCATAGGATATCCCATCAGGTTGGCGAGCTTCGTGATGACCTGCCACTCTGCCATGCCTGCCAGGGGTTCAATCGCCTTTCTTACACGCTGAACACGGCGTTCGCCATTTGTAAAGGTTCCTTCCTTCTCGGCAAAGCTTGCACCCGGTAATATTACATGTGCATGCTTTGTCGTCTCAGTATGAAAAATGTCATGGACTACTAGGAAATCAAGTGACCTGAGCGCTTTTCTTACTTCATGGACATTCGGGTCTGTCTGTGCAGGGTCTTCACCTAATATATAGAGTCCCTTGAATTTGCCAAGGCACGCCCTGTCCAGCATCTCGACTGATTTAAGTCCCACCTTCGGGTCAACAGGAACTCCCCACACTTTCTCGAATTTCGCACGATGTGCAGGGTCAGTTACTGACTGGTAACCAGGCAGGGTTGCAGGTAATGGACCAAGGTCTGAAGCTCCCTGGACATTGTTCTGTCCCCTCAGTGCCATAATTCCCGTTGACGGTCTTCCGATATGACCACAGACAAGAGCAAGATTCGCGATCGCCATCGCGTTTTCTGTGCCTGTCTGGTGCTCGGTGACACCGAGACCATAGACGATCATCGCCTTGTCTGCATGTGAATAAAGACGCGCTGCCTCTATAATTTTATCTTTCGAAACACCGGTCAGTTTTTCAACCCTCTTCAGGTCATATGCTGCGACATGCTCCTTGAATTCCTCAAAACCCTCTGTCCTTCTCGATATGAACTCCTTGTTGTCCCAGCCTTTTTCCAATATCACATTTGTCAGGCCGTTTAACATGGCAATGTTACTTCCAGGTTTGAGATTAAGCCAGACATCCGATCGCTTGGCCATCCATGTCTCTCTCGGATCACCGACTACTAATTTAGCGCCATTGCGCAACGCCTTCTTCAGGTAGATTGAAACAATAGGATGTGCCTCTGTGGGATTTGATCCAAAGAGGAAGAGCGTGTCTATTTCCGGCATCTGTGCTAATGAATTGGTAGCAGCACCTGCTCCCAGGCTGGTGGCCAGACCGGCCACAGTAGGAGCGTGTCAGACACGGGCACAGTTATCAACATTGTTGCTCCTGAAAACTGTGCGCACAAATTTTGACATTAAAAAGTTTTCCTCATTGGTACATCGTGCTGATGAAAAGCCCCCGATTGAGTTAGGCCCGTGCTTTTTCAGAAGCTCTTTGAATTTCGTTGCACAGAGTTCAAGTGCCTCGTCCCATGATGCTTCAACGAATTTCTTCCCCTTTCTGATAAGCGGGGTCGTTATCCTGTCAGGACTGTGAATGAAGTCATACCCGTATCGTCCCTTTATACACAAATTGCCATGATTGACAGGAGCATCGTATGCTGATGTTACTTTTACTACCTTGTCGTCCTTTATGTTTAAATCAAAATTACACCCTGTTCCGCAGTAGCTGCAGGTCGTCCTCACCTTCTTTATTTCATAGGAACGTCCCTTTCCCCTGCCCTTCTTGTCCGTAAGAGCGCCCACGGGACAGGCAGACACACACTGGCCGCAGAATTCGCAGTTCTCGATAGTGCGGGGCTTGCTGAATGATGTATCAGGAACAGTATTAAAACCCCTGCCCGCAAGTTCAATAGTCCCTGCCATTACAACCTCATTGCAAATACGCGTACACCTTCCACATAAAATGCATTTATTGGGTTCGAATGTTATAAACGGGTTGTCTTCACGGATAGGAAGGTTCCACCTCTCTCCCGCAAATTTGGCACCAGTTGCTCCGTACTCGTAGGAAAGGTCCTGCAGCGTGCAGTCACCGGTCGACTCGCACCTCATACAGTCATTCGGGTGGTTAGAGAGGAGGAGTTCTACTATATTTGTCCTTATCCTCCTGATATCATCATTCTCAGTGACAACCTCCATCTTGTCGGTGACAGGGGTTGTACATGCCGGAAAAGACCTTTTAACTCCCTTGACCTCTACTATACATAACCTGCATCCGCCGTATGGCTTGAGCCTGTCGTCATGACAAAGTGTCGGAATCCTTACTCCAGCCCTTTTAGCGGCCTCGAGGATCGTCTCTCCTTCATTACAAAAAACCTGGATTCCGTTAATTGTTATTTTTAATTGTTCCGGCAATGTAACCTCCTAAAGAAACCCGTTTGAACTGTTCAAGCTGTTTGAACCGTTTGAACGTTAAATTACAATATCGCATCAAAAGGGCATGCATCATAGCATGCACCGCACTTTATGCATTTGTCCTTATCAAGAAATGCGGGGTGTTTCTTCTCCCATTGAATCGCGTCAGACGGGCATGCCTTGAAGCACTTTCCGCACATTTTGCAAAGAACAACATTGACAGTATATTGTCGCAATGCCTTGCAGACACCTGCCGGGCATTTACCCTCTATAATGTGCGCTTCATATTCATCCTTAAAAAACCTGATCGTTGAGAGAACAGGATTTGGAGCTGACATACCGAGTCCACATAGGGAAGCCTTCCTGATGGTTTCTCCAAGTTCAAGAAGGCGATCTATATCATCTTTCCTCCCATTCCCCATAGTGATCCTGGTCAATATCTCAAGCATCCTCTTTGTACCAATTCTGCATGGCACACATTTACCACAGGACTCATTCTGGGTGAAAGAGAGGAAAAATTTCGACATATCAACCATGCAGGTGGTATCGTCCATCACCACCATACCGCCTGATCCCATCATTGAGCCTGCCTTTTTCAATGAATCAAAGTCCACAGGCATGTCGATATGAGAAGCCGGAATACAGCCGCCGGAAGGCCCTCCGGTTTGAACGGCCTTCAGCTTCTTCTTCTTCTCTACTCCGCCGCCTATATCAAAAACAATTTTTTTCAGGGATATTCCAAGCGGCACCTCGATCAAGCCGGTATTTTTAACATTTCCTGTCAGAGAGAATACTTTGGTCCCCGTATTCCCGGGGGTGCCGAATGATGCGAACCATTTGCCGCCGTTAAGCATTATCAAGGGAATATTTGCAAGGGTTTCAACATTATTGAGAGCAGTAGGTTTCTCCCATAGTCCTTTATTGACAGAGCGGGGAGGAGTCGGCCTCGGCATTCCTCTTTTGCCCTCAATGGAGAACATCAGTGCAGTGCTCTCACCGCAAACAAAAGCCCCTGCGCCGAGCTTTATTTTCAGGTCGAAATCATGTTTTTTCCCGAAAATGTTTTTGCCCAGAAACTTCTTTTTTCTTGCCTGTTTAAGTGCGATCCTGAGTCTCTCGACAGCGAGCGGGTATTCCGCACGTATATAAATATATCCTGTAGCTGCGCCTATTGCATAGCCTCCGATAATCATCCCTTCAATGACAGAATGCGGATTACCCTCAATAATGGAACAATCCATAAATGCGCCCGGGTCTCCTTCGTCAGCATTACAGATGATGTATCTTGTCTTCTCCTTATTCTTGCGGCAAGACTCCCACTTCAGCCCTGTGGAGAAACCTGCACCGCCCCTTCCCCTGAGGCCTGAATCCTTGACCGTATCTATTACTTTTTCAGGCTTTGACGACAGCGCCTTTCTGGCGCCTTCATAACCGCCGATATCAATATATGCCTCAATGTCCTCCGGATCTATCTGGCCGCACTGCTTCAGGAGTATCTTTGTCTGCTTATTATGGAAGGCATGGTATTCAGGCCCTACAAGCCACTCCTTAACCGGTTCTCCGCCTATGATATGTTCACTCACAATGCGACTGACATTGTCCGGGGTAAGGAGTTGGTATGTCTCTGATTTACCGTTGATGATAACATCTGCAAGAACCTCTTTTGAGCAAAACCCCCGGCAACCTGTTTTGTTGACGCACTTCCTGGCAATTGATGCCTTTATCCCCTGGACCTTTAGCTGCCTGCCGAATTCATCCATGACCTCCTGACTGCCGGCCGCAAAACCACCCGTTCCTACACAGACCCTGATAGTCAGGTCGGGATTAACCGGTTTAGTGCCCGTTTTGTTGCTCGCTGCCTTCTTCGCTTTAACCATTTCCGACCTCCTCTATTATTCTGGCAGCCTTGTCAGAGGTCATTTTGCCATACACCTTTTTGTTTGCTATAAAGACGGGAGCGATACTGCATGCTCCTACACATGCAACGCTCTCAATAGTAAACTTGCCATCTTTACTCGTAGTCTCACCATCCGGGATTTTCAGAGTTTTCCTTACCTTTTCAATGATTGTACCCGAGCCCTTGACATGACAGGCCGTGCCACAGCAGGTCGTGACAATATTTTTACCGCGGGGTTTCAGATAAAACTGCGCGTAAAAAGTTACCACACCATAGAAGTTACTTGCAGGGATATTCAATTCCTTTGAAAACCAATTAACAACATCTTCGCGGATATATCCAAAACTCTCCTGCATATCCTGCAGCAGTGATATTACGTTACCATCGTTTCTGTGATATTTATCAAGTATCTTCCTGCACTCTTTTTCCATTTATTGATACCACCTTTTCGGGAAATTAAACTGGATAAATATTACAAACAAAAACGAAGACTCCAACCACTCCGCGCGTGGTCAAATATCTTAGCGAATTAATGCAATTTAAATCAAATAGATATCCTGAATATCGAGGTTCAACCTCGATATATAGATAAGATCCTTCCAAATATATATAATTTAAATTTACATGAGATTAACAAGGAGGTGTTATGAAGTACCAGATCGGAAAACCCGGGAGAATGATTGTTGC
>CAZNPC010000107.1:0-5406 GCA_964574765.1 uncultured Nitrospirales bacterium
CTAAACATAGTATGGATTTGACAGGTGACCTTCCATATGATGTCATCACTCTTATTGCTGGTTACCCATTTGACTACATAGGCCCGTCTCCTAAAAGTAGATGTTCAGGGATGTGTAGTATATGTCGGGGTAGAGGCCGAACTCGCTTTCCGGCTGGGAGGGTTCAGTGGATTCTTTACCAAGACCTAAATATGCCCCGGTTTCTACGTAGATATCCTGGGCCAGGTTGAAATCAAACCCTGGTGAGGCAAGGGCCGAGCCATCCTCCATGTTCACAAGCGATTGTGCATTGAAGATAAGAAGTGGTGTGATCGCATACTTAAATCCAGGGGCTATGTAGTGTTTCCCAAGGAGATAAACAGCGCCGTCTGTAAATGCTGTCTCTGAAATGGCGTTAAAGTAATTTGAAGGACTTCCGGTTCCTGCGCCGTTATAGTGGTATTCTATGTAAGCGTAGAGCTTTCCTGTAAAACTGTAGTCAGAACCTGCTGACAGCCTGAAATAATTTTCCTCAGGCCTGTAATGAGATGCTCTGCCTGCCAGTGTTTGCGCCGCTTCAAACCAGGCGCCGGCTCCACCTATAGAGCGTGCCATGTCAAGACCTAAGAGGACGTTTTTCCTGAATACAGTTGTCATTAATGAGATGTCTGTTCTGAAGAGGTATGATTTTAATCGGATAAAGCCGGCGCTTTTGTCCGGCTCAAAATAATCTCCAAAGACTATTCCGATATCAATCTCACCCATCTCAGCTAAAGGTCTCTTTACCCTTATTGCATCAACACCGGCAAGCTCTTCTTTTGCAATTGCGTTGTATGTGAAAGGAGCGATTATGTCGGAGGGGTTTGTAACACGCGCTGAGCCGAATGCAACAGGCTGACGGCCTATGTATACATCATAAGAAGAAATTGTTAAGGTCAGAAATGCTCTGTCAAGATTCTGCGTAAGCGCAAAGTCACTGCCTGAACTTTTGTTTTCAGGATAAAGCCTTTCATTTAGGTCAAAGACGCGGTATGAAAGAAGTTCAGGGACTGGAAGAGATACACCGGAATTTGCACCCTGTTCCCTGAGGCGGGGAAGCAAGTCGTATGCAAGTTCAAATGAGGCAGACTCAGATTGTCTGATATTGAGGCTTAGCCTCAAGCGCGACAGGGCCTCAAAAGCGGTATCATCCCTATAGTCTGTGAGGATAAAAAAGTTTTTGATATAACCGCCGGTTTTGATGTCGGTCTTTTCTGCCCATAAAGGGTTTGCAAAGAAAAGCAGAGCAGCAAAAGTGGTAAAGAGGAAAAACCGCACTCTCAACCCCTTATCTCGTCTTTGTCTACTGAACCGTCTTTTAAGAGCACAAGCCGCTTTGCCCTCTGCATAATCATGCTGTCATGTGTGGAGAACACAAAGGTCATACCGTTTCTTTCATTAAGCTCACGCATCATGTCCAGAAGTGCAGCGCCTGTTGCAGAGTCAAGGTTGGCTGTGGGTTCGTCTGCAAGTATTATATCCGGTCTTGAGACCATTGCCCTTGCTACTGCTACGCGCTGCTGTTGCCCGCCTGAGAGCTGCTTGGGCAGTCTTGCCTCCATGCCCTCAAGACCTATCTGCTTTAATATGGACACCACACGTGAGCGTCTTTCTTCTTCATCAATGCCCTGAAGAAGCATGATATATTCAATGTTCTCTTTTACTGTAAGCGCCGGTATGAGGTTATATGCCTGAAATATAAAGCCGATGTGGTCACGTCTGAAATCCGAAAGTTCACTGCCCTTCATCTCACTTATAAATTTGCCTGCAAGCATTACGCGTCCGGAGCTCGGTGTGTCAAGACCGCTCATTACATTAAGCAGCGTGGTCTTGCCGGAACCTGAAGGTCCGGCAATTGCAGTAAACTCTCCCTTTTTAATACTAAGGCTCAAAGACCTGAGCGCATGGACATCCACGCTGTCTGTCCGGTAGATTCTGGATACGTTTTCAATTTTTATAACTTCTTCAGACATTCAAATTCTCCTCTCTAAAGGCTTTTCTGCATTGCCCTTGCAGGTGAGAGCTTTGCTGCAAAAACAGCCGGATATATGGCTGCGATAAGTGAAAAGATAAATATTAAAATCGGAAACAGTATAAACTGCCTTAGCCTCATCACAGGGTATATGAGCTCGGTAATGGTTACGCCTGCAAACTCTATGCCCTTGTAGTTTATTCCGTAAACTGAAAAAATCTGCATGACCAGAAAACCGGACAACAGACCTAAAAGTATGCTTATCAGAGAAAGCGATGCTGCCTCAAACAGGATGATGAGCGCCATGCTCCCCGGTCTTGTTCCCACTGCCCTCAGCACACCGAACTCAAACATCCTTTCATAAAGCGACATGAAAAGCGAGTTCATTATTATCACTGCCACAATAGCAAAGACTAAAAATGAGGTTATGACGGTTGATATCTCTGACATTTCTATCACACCTGCAAGCTGGGGCGCTAAATCCCTCCATCCAATTGCTTCGTTTCCCTGCGTAGAGTATTTTTCCCAGAACATTAGAGAGCGGTCTCCGGCATCATTAATATCATTAAACTTAAGCGCAATTTCATGCGTGCCCCTGCCAAGTGAGAGAATCTCACGCGACTTCTTTATGTTTATAAATGCCATGCCGCTGTCAACCTCTCTTATTCCCATGTGAAAAATGCCTGTTACCCTGAACATATCCTGCGAAAGCTCGCCTGTGCCTGCCTGCGCCATTGTAAGCACCAGGCGGTCACCTGTCTCAACCTCAAGAATATCTGCTGCCTTAGAGCCTATAAGTATCTGACCCATGCCATCAGGGGCAAGAAACTCGCCCTCTCTCACAGCCTCATCAATCATTGATATGTGTTTTTCTGTTTCAGGCGCTATTCCGTAAAGCAAAACAGAGTTTACTCCTGATGCAGAGCTGAGCATGCCGAAGGACACAGTGCGCGGAGAAAAACCTGAAAGCAGATTCTCAGAATGCAGGGACTCGATTAAACCCTCTGAATTGTTTATTGTCTTTTCCACTTCAAGGGTGTCGCGGAAACCGCTTGCATGTATCTGGCCCTGTCCGAGGAGTGTGTCTGTCGCCGTCCTTATCATGCTTTCAATCATGCCTTGATAAAGTCCGTCTACAAACATCAAAGAGGCAAGGCCAATGCCGACTGCCAGGCCGGACAGGATTGTCCTTCTTTTGTTCCTGAGCACGTTTCTCCAGGCAAGCTTTAAAAGAAGTCTCATACCTAACCTGTCCTTAATGCTTTTACAGGGATTACGCGCGCAGCCCTTATAGCCGGAAGTATGCTTACAAGCATAGCAGAGCTAAAGATTACCGCCGCAGGCACCAGAACAGACTTAAGCGTAATCCTTGCTGTTAACTTGTCAATGAGATACCCCCCGTATTCCATAGGGGTTGAAAGTGTTATGCCGTGCACAGAGAGTATCCAGTTAACGAGCATTCCTAATGCAGTGCCCACTATTATGCTCAGAACTGAAAGATATGCGGTCTCAAGCACTATAAGCATGAATATCTGGGAGGGTCTTGTGCCGAGCGCCTTTAGTACGCCGAACTCCCGCGTTCTTTCAAGTATTACCATGAGCACGGTGTTAAGCACGCCAATGGCTACTATTATTGTAAGTATCACTATGGTATACCAGTTGCCTTTTACGTCTGCCTGCATTGCCTTGTAAAACTGGCTTTCCACAACCTGCCACGGTTCAACATCAAGTAAAGGATTATTAAGCGTATCTTTTATCAGGCTTACGGCCTTCATTGTCTTTGTATAGTCTGTAAGAACAACAGCTATCTCATGAACACTATTGTCCATGGAGAGAAATTCCTGTGCTGTGTTTATGTGCATATAGCATGTTGAAGCTCCGTAAGAGCCTCCTGCCTTGCCTGTTATTCCCACAACAGTAAAGAGCCCGTTTGCCACAGAGCCGTCAATGCCCTGTGCAATGAGCGCTACCTCGTCTCCGAGGTCAACCCTGAGGAGACTGGCAAGCCTGTTGCTTATAACAACCTCGTTTAAAGGCTTTTCTGATATAAATCTACCTTTTTCGATCTTGTTCTTAAGCCTTGTGGTTTGGGCTTCTTTTATCGGGTCTATCCCTACTACACGTACGCCTGTTGTCTTTCTCCCTGCAAAGGCAAGTGCAGGGGTGTAGACCCTGGGCGCCCATGACCGGACATAAGCAAGGGGCTTAATTTTACTGCCTATGGAATCCGGGTTATTCAGGGTTTTGTATATTGAGGGTTTATCAAGATAGCCGTTTTTATGGATCTGAATGTGTCCTGTATGGTCCCTTGTGAACATCTCTATAAGGTCGCTGTAACTTCCGTCCACCATTCCTATGGAGATTACAAACAGACTGCACGCTCCTGCCATCATCAAGCCTGTAAGCGCCGAGCGCCGCTTGCTGCGGAATATATTTCGGAATGCTATCCTTGAGATAATCATTTCAAATATTTTTTATTATCTTTTTTTCTGGAGGTTGCGCAGGGTGAATATGCCGGCTTTTAATTTTATGTCAAACTGCATGTCTATATAGCGTATGACAGTCTTTTTTCCTTTTTTGTTCAAGGGTCTCATCTCAAGTACGGATGGAATACGCCGCTTGCCGAACTTTTTTATTTCCCTGAATTCCATGACCCTCATCTTACGGCCCTTTTCATCAAAATAAGCCTCCTGGACCGGAATGTAGTCTTTCCTGCGAACTGTCAGGACTGTTCTGGCCCATACTATGGAAATCTCTTTTTTGGGTACGAGTTCAATATAATAGTTGTCAGACTTTGCATCTTCCGGGGTTATGAACCTGGCGTTGTAGTCACTGGCCATGGAGCTTTCTTTTACAAGGTCATCGTTTGTGAAGTCCGAACCCATCCATGAGCTCATCATCATGGATGGCGGCACTTTCATCACCTTGTTAATCTTCGGGAAGTAGTTCCACATCTCGGTTTTCTTGCGCAAGGTGGCAATGCCTGCATCTTTTTTAGGACCGGTTATATTGATGAACGTTTTGTCCAGACCCTCGCTCCAGATATCCATGGTGAGCGTGCGTGTCCAGTTTTCTGATACGATGGTCATCTCTATTTTACCCCGGCTTGTGTCACTGCGGTAGAGCCTGTCAACCTGTTCCACTATCTTTTGTGCGTCAGGCACAACTTGCGCAAATGCAGGCAAGACAAGCGATGCCAGCGCTGATACAATCAATATTGCACTCTTTAACTGTTTCATTACAATTACCATTTACAACAATATAGCATACTTTGTCCCTTCAATATTCATATAATTGATGAATATAACGCCTATTTATTTTTTAGAATACAGAGCCTCTTGCAAAAGTCGTCATTCCCGTAAAAACGGGAATCCAGAGCGTTATGTAACCCATTGAAAATACTGGATTCCCACTCC
>CAZNPC010000108.1:0-5287 GCA_964574765.1 uncultured Nitrospirales bacterium
TATCCTGATATAATAATATAATATATTATAAATTAGGGCTTGACAAACCTTATAAAATACTATATAAGATAATATACAGCATTTTATTATTGTATTTGTTGTAGGAAATAGCATCAACATCTAATTTAATATTATATTGATAGTTACTGTGTGAAAGGCTTGATAAGAAATCCAGGGAAAGGACGCTCCATTTTATTAAGAAGGATACAAACTAAATATTGGTCATTATATAAGTTCAAAGAGTACCCTGATAAGCATCGCGGGTAATACTTTCTGCTTGTAACTGATCCGGATTTTATTTCATGGCTGAATCCAAACACATTATGGTTGTAGATGATGAAGAAGCTGTACGGGATGTATTGTGCAGATTCTTGATGAACAGAGGATATAAAACAGTGGCTGTATCAGACGGACAAAGTGCTATTTCATACGCCAGCAAGAAGAAACCCGACGTAATTCTTCTTGATATAAGAATGCCGGGCCTTGACGGTATTTCGACCTGCCAGATGTTGAAACGGATACTGAGGTCCTCTCCGGACTCAGGGATAATAATTTTAACAGGCTATGGATCGCCCAACAACATAATAAGGTCAATTGCTTCGGGAGCCATTGATATTATCAGAAAACCCTTTGACCTTGAAGATGTTCATAAACGGATAAATACATGGTTCGAAGTCAGGAGTCTGGAAGACGAAGTATCCCGGATTCGGGCGTATTCAAAAAAAATGTTTTCCTGCAATAAAGAAAACAATTTATACGAATAATAAGCAGTCGGCTCGAATATCAGTCATGACAGGAGGAGACAGGATGTCTGACAGAAAGCTTATCATGGTTGTAGATGACGAGAAGTTTATCAGAGATGTCTTATGCACTTCTCTGGAGAATCAAGGCTATGATACAGTTTCTCTGGAAGATGGACTAAGCGCTATTTCGTTTGTAAAGGAGCAGAAGCCGGATATGGTTCTGCTTGATATAAAAATGCCGGGGCTGGACGGCATTGAAACGTGCCGCAGGCTGAAACAGATGCTGCGGTCTGATCCGCGCACCGGAATAATCATTATAACAGGGCATGTCTCAAGTGAACACGTAAAAAAATCCTTTTATTATGGAGCTATAGACGTTATTAGAAAGCCATTTGATCTGGATGATGTGAATAAACGGATAAATACATGGTTTAAAGTCAAAAGAATGACTGATGATGAGTTAATACAGCGTATAGCTTACGCTGATGGAGTTATAGACAGCAACAAAAGGGTGCGGGACCTGTAAGAAATGACGGTCTAATCGTAAATTATTAAACAGATGAAGGGGGAGGGAATGATATGAAGACAAAAACACTTTTAACAGTGCTGGTTCTGTGCGCTGCTGTTTTGGCATTTGCTCAGGTCGTGTATGCGAAAGACGTGATCACAGGCCGTACCGGAACCATCAGGATAACAAAACCTGACGGTGCGGTTCTGACCGTTAATAAGAGCGAACCTCTTCCAGCGATCCCATCGGGCTCTACAGTTGAAATACTGGACGGAAGTATGTATGTCTCGCCGAAAGAGGGTTTTATTAAGGTTATCGCCGGAAATTCAGTAACTAATGTTGAAGCCGGTGACAGGGTCATTGCCAATATTAATAAGGATACTGGCCTGGCTGATTTTAAAGTAAATGCGGGCGAAATAAATATAGTTGTAGGCAATACGACAGTTACAGTCGGGACAAACCAGCGCGTCCGCACTGGCCTGAACAGTAAAACAGGAGTTGCAGAGGTCAGGAGCGTTAAAGGGAGAATAAAGACAGTTACAGTGGGCATTGTGGTCTCTGTGCCGGAAGGTGTTGCCGCGAAAATAAGCGCTGACCCGAATACAAGACTAGTGCATGTTGAATCTGTCGGAGGGACATTGGAAGTAGTATCTGTAAACGGGAAAATAATGCTGCTGGCTGACGGGAAGACAGTGGATTTATCAGGGTATGTTGTTGGTGAAATACAGACTTTTACCGGAGGAATGCCGGCAATTTCTCTGACTGAAGAACCAGCAGAACCGGAGAGACAGGAAGGTAGTAATTTCCTGCCGTAATAAGGAGGACGTGATGCCATTATCGCATTCAAAAAGGCTCTTCAGCTGTATATTGACAATATTCCTGACTTTGGCCTTTGCAGGAAAGATATCTGCATATGAGGAATCAAATATTCACATAGGCGCTATGGAGTTCCATCCTTTTGCTTCTGTCAAGCAGAAGTATGAGTCCAATATTTTCCTTGAGCCGTCGAGCGGGGCGGCAGAGGATTTTATTACTGATTTCAAGTTGGGGATGGGAATAGAGTTGCCGCTGGTTCCGCAGAGGCAGGAGGATTTTATGATGACGGTCTCATATGAGGCGGACATAATCAGGTTTTGGGATCATGATGCTCAGAACAGGGTTGATCATTTAGCATCCGGCCTGCTTGATCTCACTTTTTCCAATGATCTGAGATTGAGGATCGGAGATAATTTCGAGAAGACCGAAGACCCGCCCGACTCTGAAAGAACCGCTATTGAGGAGAGATTCCAAAATGCGTTTGACACAATAATTTCTTATGACAGAGAGAGGATAAGAGTTCAGGGCGGTTTCAGGGCTGTAAGGGATGATTATGACGATCTGGATAATCTCGACAGGACCGATAATATGTTTACAGGAGCTATTTTTTACCAGATATTCCCGAAGACATCGGTCTTTGCCGAGTACAACTATGGAATGATCTCATATGACAACAACATGACAAACAGTGACTCAGAGTATCATCAGGGACGGCTTGGCCTGGAAGGTAATCTTCTGCCAAAAGTGACAGGTACGGTAAAGGCCGGGTACCGGACAGTCGGATATGATGAAAGCGACAAAGATGATTTTTCAGGTTTTACCCTGTATGGGAAAATTAAATATAACGCCACAAAAAGGACGGTTATTAACCTTTCGGCAGAATTGACCTCAAATGAATCCTCGTATTCCACGAACAGCTACTATGAGTCCATTTTAGTGAAACTTACGCTTGACCATCAGATAGTGGAACGCTTCTGGTTTTACAGCGGAGGTTTTTACGGTGAGAACCGGTATCCTGACGAGACAATCGAGAATTTCATAACGAGGAAGAGAAGAGATGACATTTGGGGCCTGAACACCGGAATGAGGTATGAGATCCGGAGATGGCTGTACGTTCGCACAGGGTATGAATACAAAGAACGTGACTCAAATTTTGCTGAATTCGACTATGTGGATCATATAGCCTCAGTTGCATTGTCTGTCATGTTCTGAGGATCACAAAAAGTCTGACATACAGGAAAGGGGATGGTATAGATGAAAAGGTGTTCGAACTTAACCACGAATCAGCGGATTCTCCGGTTAAGCGGGTTATTTGCAGTCATTTGCCTGGTGTCCGTGGTGTGCGGTCCGGCTCACGCCCGGGATTACCAGCTTGGTCCGGATGATGTTTTAGAGATTTCCGTATATCGGGAACCGGAGCTGAATAGAACCGTAAGAGTGTCGTCTAACGGATACATATCATTGCCTATGATGGGGAAGATTATGGCAGTAGGACTGACTGTTTCAGATCTTGAAAACAGGATTTCTGAAGAATATAAACAATATATAAAAAATCCTCAGGTGTCGGTATATATTGTTGAATATGCAACGATCACCGTGATCGGTCAGGTGGAAAAACCCGGCTCATATCCCCTGAAGGGAGAACTCAGCGTTCTTCAGGCGATAGGCCTGGCTGAAGGATTTACCGGGATCGCCGCGCAGAATGATGTAAAGGTCATGCGTATGAAAAATGGAGTAAAGAGAACCATAGATATAAAAGTGGCGGATATAAACGCTGAAGGAGATAAGACACGGGACGTCTGGCTGGAACGCGGAGATATAGTTTTTGTGCCTGAGAGCACTGTTACAGTGACCGGCCAGGTCAAGAATCCCGGCTCTTATCCTTTAAAGAGCGGGCTTACTGTGATCGATGTGCTTGGAATGGCGGGAGGATTTACCAAATTCGCTTCACGCAATAAAGTTAAGGTAATGCGGATAGAAAACGGTGAAAAAAAGACTATAACTGTGAAAGTGGCTGATATTAACCGGAGAGGCGATAAGACAATAGATGTGACTCTCAGGCGCAACGACACTATATTTGTTCCTGAAAGCCTGTTTTGAGACGGTGAGTATATTTTTTTTTATCAAAAGATGTGATTCTCAGGCGCAGTGACACTATATTTGTTCCTGAGAGACTGTTTTGAGACTGGCGGCATATTTTTTTTATCAAAAAATCAATACTAATATTAACTTATAAAATCGCTTAAAAAAGCGCAGATAGTCACTAATAAACAACACAGATTAGCACAGATAAATGATACATACATCTGAAAATAAAGAATCTGCGGTCATCAGTAATATATCCGCGATCATCTGTGTTATTTAATAGGGAGATATAAGATGATAAAATCACAACCGCACCTGCAGGATTATTTCCAGGTATTAATGCGTCGGAGATGGGTGATATTTACGTTTTTTTTCATAATCGTTGTCAGCGTGTTAATAGGGTCGCTGAAGCAGACACCTATATATGAAACGAGTACCACACTTTTAATAGAACGAAGAAGCCCCCAGATCCTGTCTGTTCAGGAAGTTGCTCCCATGGGGTTGAGCGATTATTACGCGTATAAAGAGTACTACGAAACACAGTACAAACTTATCAAAGGCCGGATTCTCCTGAAAAGTGTGGCTGACTCCCTTGGAATGAAACATAATCCCCGCAGGGGAAAAGACCCGGTGGAGAGGCTTTTGAAGGCGATAAAGGTCATTCCTGTCAAGAAAAGCCAGCTGGTCAGCATATATGTTGAAGACCCTGATCCTGTAATGGCCGCTATGATCGCAAATACAGTTGCCACTGAATATATTAAATACACTCTTAAGAAGGGTACGAGCGCGTCCAATAATGCGGCCGAATGGCTTTCAGAAAAGATAGAAGAACAGAGAAAGAAGCTGATAAACGCTGAGCAGGCACTTGCAAACTACCGCGGACAGTATAACATAAATATCCTCCCCAAATCGGGAGAGGAAAGTGCTATTGAGGATGTAAAGGCTGAATACTCCCGTCTTCAGGCTTTGCTGGCTAATTATTCCCAGCGGTATACAAGCGCGCATCCCAAAGTAATTGAACTTACAGCGCAGATAGGATCCTTAAGGAACAAGATCGACGGTCTGGACGGTATTGACAGAGGCAATAAGACAATGCAGTACAGAGTCCTTGAAAGAGAAGTTCAGACAAATAAAA
>CAZNPC010000109.1:0-5240 GCA_964574765.1 uncultured Nitrospirales bacterium
AGTCCGGGACTTTGGCATGAGGGCGCTGGGTGAAAACGGATACATGGTATTTGAAGCCGCAAATGCAAAAGAGGCAATGGAAAGCTTTGAGAAAGAAAAGGGAAACTTCCACCTGGTCTTCTGCGACGTGGTCCTGCCCGACAAAAGCGGTCCTCAACTGGTTGAACAACTCCTCTCCCGCAAACCCGAACTCCTGGTTTTATTGAGCAGTGGTTATACGGATGATAAATCTCAATGGTCCATGATATACGAAAGAGGATTTCGGTTTCTACAAAAACCTTATGCTCTGGACGATCTGCTCCGGACCATTAAAGAGGTTATAAAACATGCTAAATGAAACCGGAATGGCAGCAACGATTCTAAATATTTCACTAAATTCCTCTTAAAGCCCTGAGCAGGCTGTCCAGGGCGGTCCCGCTATTCTCCTTGACGGACTGTTTAAAGACATGCTATGATCTAGCCGGAGTTTTAGAAGTTTTTGTAGTTGATGAAGCCACAAAGATTCTTGATCTTTGCGGCTTTTTTTATTGTTAAAACCTTCTGAGATTTTAATTTTATATATAGGAGGTAAAAGAAATGAACCAGGGAACTGTTAAATGGTTTAACGACAGCAAAGGTTTTGGCTTTATTTCGTGTGAAGACGGAAGTGATGCTTTTGTACATCATACGTCCATCCAGGGCGACGGATATAAATCCCTTGCCGAAGGTGACACGGTCAGCTTTGATACTGAAAGCGGCCCGAAAGGCCCCAAAGCTATCAATGTTGTAAAACTGTAATTAACCGGAGAAGGCCCCTTCCCCCTGGAAGGGGCTTTCATTCAGGAGGAACGTGCTTAGCAGAAATAATCAGGCAAGAATAGAAAGAAATCAGCAGAGGCTTGACGCCGGCATTGTGTCCAAGCGTTTTCCAGGCGTTGCAAGCATTGTCATCAGCATGATGTACAAACAGAAGGGAATAGCAAGTCCAATATCCAGGATAAAGAATTTCTCTCCAGGCAGTTATGCTTTTTTCAGAGTAGACTGTTTAAGTAAAGACTGTGTTGACGGCGGGTTTGATATGACCCGTATTATAACATCTATGATCAGCAACCATAGCGAGACATCAAAAGGAGAACTTGGTTGTGATGACAGCGGCCCTCGCCCCGATCACTCAAATATTGTCTACGAAGTCACCATACAATACACATAAAATAAATCCCCCGGCGCAGCAGCAGGCAAATGCATTCCATCTTACACCAAAAACCAGCCCTGATTATTCTTAAATAATCAGGGCTGATGAATTAGACACAATATCTAATTATTTATCCAAGCATCGCCCTCATATCATTAGCGGCATCTCCTGTCAGCTTCAGATTGAAGTTGTCCTGCAGTACCTTTAAGACAGCTGGTGTTACAAATTCAGGAGGCTTGGGACCAAGATAGATATTTTTAACGTCAAGGCTGAACAGTCCTAGAAGAATTGCAACAGCTTTCTGTTCAAACCATGAAAGAACAATGGTCAACGGCAGCTCATTTACGGAACATTTGAATGCCTCAGCAAGCGCTACAGCTATCTTTACGCAAGATATGGAGTTATTGCACTGACCGAGATCTATATAGCGCGGGATACCATCAATGTCCCCAAAATCTAAATCGTTGAACCTGAACTTGCCGCAGGAGGTTGTCAGTATTACACAATCTTCAGGGACAAGTTCCGCAAGCTCCCTGAAGTAATCGCCTCCGCTGCCGGGGGCGTCACATCCTGCTATTACAAAGAAGCGTTTTATCCTGCCTGACTTCACAGCATCAATTATCTGTGGTGCAAGCTTCAGGACAGTTTCATGGTGATAGCCTGTTGTCAGTGTTTTATTGGACTTTACGTCAGCATCAGGCAGGGAGAGGGCTTTATCAATAAGCGGGGCAAAGTCATTTCCCTCGATATATGGACATTCCTCCACGCCGGTAACATCATAGGTAAACAATTTGTTACGATATGTACCTCTGACAGGCATTACGCAATTGGTAGTCATAAGAATGGCCCCCGGAAAATCATCAAACAGCCTTCTCTGGTCATGCCATGCCTGCCCTACATTGCCTTTAAGATGACTGTATTTTTTCAGCTTTGGATAGCCATGGGCGGGAAGCATCTCGGAATGCGTATAAATATTGATGCCTTTGCCCTCTGTCTGCTTCAACAATTCCTCGAGCGCGTAAAGATTGTGTCCTGACACCAGGATGCTCTTGCCTTCAACCTTGTCTTCAGACACGGTCACCGGCTCAGGAATACCCAGCCTGTCCGTATGGGCCTTATCAAGAAGGTCCATCACTTTAATGGTTGCCTCACCGACTTTAAGCACTGTATCGACATTATCATTCAGACGGAAATTTACATTTGTAAGGGTCGAATAAAGAGTATCTGCCACAATAGAGTCAACTTCCGGATCTACGGCCCCGAGTTCACGCGCGTGGTGCGCATATGCAGCGACCCCCTTAAGTCCGAAAATTGCGATGTCCTGAAGACTTGCAATATCCTCATTTTTCCCGCATACTCCTATCTTTTTGTCACAGCCGCCTTCCATAGTCTGTTCACATTGATAACAAAACATTTACTACCTCCTTGTTTTTGGAAATTGATTTTGATATGGATTTAATCACATCCAAAGTGAAAGTGCCATGATATAAATCATAATAAACAGTATTTTCTGCCGGTAATGTCCGTAGCCCGGTGGTAAACATGTTTAGCAGACTGAAAAGGAGAATTGGAGTGTAATCAGGCAAGTGTGTCTGTGGGATACGTGTATGTCATAAATAAATACCCTTACAAACTATATAAGGACACCATACAGTTAGATATTACATCTTCAGAATTTCCTTTACTCTTGAAGACAATCTGCACGGTGTTGTTGTTATCTTTGTTAGAATCTCAACAGCTCCGGCAGAAGCTGCCCTGTCAATATCATCCGGATTATTCGAAGATGAAAGGACCACTACTGGAATATCTTTAAAACGAGGAGTTTGTTTCATAAGTGAAAGGAGTTTAAATGCATCCATTTTATCAAGAAACATATCTGCTACAACAATATCCACTTTCTCCTCTTCAAGAACTTCTAAAAGCTCAGACCCGTTAATCACATCAAAGACATCAAACCCTTCTAAAGCCAGCCTGTTCTTGTCAGACTTCCTGTATTTCTCATTGCTATCAGCAAGGAGCACCCTTTTCTTGGTTTTTTCCAGAGGTCTTGAATAGAAATAATCCAGAAAATCATTTATCAACGCTTTTTGATCAGCATCAATATCGTAGAACCTGAGACCAATACCCATCTCTTCCTCAATATGCTCAACCACTGCTTTCAAATTAATAGTTGTTTCTTTAAAAGGTATTGAGACATTAACAATTTTACCTTTTTCAAAATGGTCCCTTATAAAGACATACATTCCACCTTCACTGAAATCAAGCGCCTTCGCATTAATGATGTCATCAACTACAACATCCCCTACTATGGTTATTCTCTTTTTTCTCCTGCTCTCTAAAGGCATAAATTACCTCCTTTCATCATTCAATACGATTAATTATCAAGACACGCATTTCCTCCCGTTTGGGAGATGTTGGTCTTAGCATTAAAAAATATATTTATTCAGAAGCAGCCTATACCTACTTATTATCACCAATAGGTTCATTTGTCAATGATTCATAGGGCTTGAAAAAATAAAACAGAAAATAGTTTATTTTAAGTATATGTACCTATTGCAATGGCAGTATCATTAAGACCGCTGCTTCGTATATTTGCCATTGGTTTGCCCTCTATAAGCCGATAGCACTACTCCGCCCCTGGTGTCCACAGGTAATAAAATCCGGCATCAGGAATACTCATGTACCCCGGAATACCCAGATCTATCAGCTTTGGAGACCCTCCCCCGCCTTTTCCTGTTGCTGTATTGTACCTGTTGTCATTGGCCCTTTCGGTGCGGCGGTAGACTACGACCTGAGCATTATCAGACAGTCCTGCAATCTGTTTTGCTCCTGAAATAGCTTCATCAAGATACCCGATCCTGTCTATCAGTTTCAGATCAAGGGCCTGCCGGGCAGTATATATGCGGCCATCGCCGATATTCCTGACCGTGTCAGGATCAAGGCCGCGGTTCTCAGCGATGAGGCCGACAAAACGGCCGTACAATTCATCAATTATTCCCTGGAATAATTCCAGCTCAGCCTTTGTCTTCTTTCTAAAAGGCGACCCCATATCTTTATAAACGCCTGATTTTGTAACATCTGCCTCAACTCCAATTTTTCCCATAAGGCCTTCAATATTGGGACGTATGAAGATCACCCCTATTGAGCCGGTTACAGTGGTGGGATGGGCATATATCTCGTCACCGGCAAGCGCGATATAATACCCTCCAGAAGCTGCAAGGTTCATCATGGCTATCACTACTTTCTTTCCGGTTTTGTTCTTAAACTTATTTATTTCATGATAAAGAATGTCAGAAGCAGTAACTGTGCCCCCTGGACTGTCAATCTGTAAAACAACCACTTTTATCTTTCCATCTTTCGCAGCCATTTCCAGATGAGACACGACCTCCTGGACTGTGCCGGGCTCTGTGTAGGTCAATCTGTTTTTTGCACGGCTGGTGATCACACCTTTTACAGGGATTATCAGTACCTTGCCGTCAGCCTCTCCTTCCAGAGTATATTCTTTTAACGGCTCGCTATAGCTCCTGAAAAGCGTTACTTTAGTGGAAATACATCCGCTCAGCAAAAAAGCTCCAATTAACAACATTAATATTAATCGAGTTGACCATTCCATCGTTCCAGTTCTCCTTACTCTTGTGCTAAGATTTAATACTCTTGTTTACAGCTGTAAACAGCGGTCTTCATAATTATATCAAATTACGGAAATATCGGTTTTCTGGATTTTGGACTTCAAATGTATTACAATTAATTCAACTATTATGGAATTCTCAGAGAACGACAAACAGCGAAGACATGACAGAAAGCCTTACAGCAAAGAAATAACCCTTAACGATTCGTTGAAAGTCAAGGCGATCGAGATCAGTGAAGGCGGCCTGTATGTGTACACAAAACACAATTTCAACTCTGAAGATGTGGTTAAGGTTTCCATCCCCTTCAAAGACGAGAACATTGAACTTAAGGCAAAGGTCAAACACATCCAGGAAGGTATCGGATTTGGCCTGGATTTCTTAGAGGTCAGCGATGAACTACTGTCCAGAATCACGGAATTAGTCAAGGACAGAAAACATTA
>CAZNPC010000110.1:0-5215 GCA_964574765.1 uncultured Nitrospirales bacterium
GGCGTTACCTGCAAGAAGATCTAGGATCTGAGGATATACCGTTGTACAACTTGCAGCCGCACAGAAAGGACACAGGCCGTCTCTTTATTTTGCGCCTTTCTTTACGCTTGTCAGCCATCTAATTGGTCTCACTAAAATAAGAAGGGGATTATTATTGAAATTTATACAAAATCCTATTGAGGAGTTAAGGGAATATAATAAATCTATCTATTAAACATATTATTATGGTTCTCATCCTGTTAAAAGCTTTAAAAATAGCTTGACTTACAGTCTCATATCTGATAATTCTAATATAACGCTTTTCTCACCTAACATTAGCTTTTCAGCAAAACGCTTCATTTTTCTCACTTTAAAAAAGGGGGTGAATGGATGAAATCTTCATCTGATGATGTTCTGCATGGAATGACAGAAACATTGGAGTCTCTTTCAAAAAAAGGAGTGTCCCGAAGAGATTTCATGAAGTTCTGCACCGGAATGGCCGCCTTGCTTGCTTTGCCGGCTTCTTTTATTCCAAAAATTGCCGAGGCAGTAGCCGGAGGTAAAAAGCCGATTCTTGTATGGCTTGAATATCAGGACTGCGCCGGCGACACTGAAGCCCTGCTGAGGGTGTCAAAACCCACTGTGGGACAGATCATACTTGATGTCCTGTCTGTGGACTATCACGAGACAATAATGGCGCCTTCAGGATTTCAGGCTGAAAAGTCTCTTATGGATGTGGTCAAAAATCATAAGGGTAATTACCTCGTAGTTGTAGAAGGCTCCATTCCCATGAAAGACGACGGAATTTACTGCTGTATAGGCGGCAGGACAGCTGTCGATCTTGCAAGAGAGGTCTGCGGCAGTGCCATTGCTACCATAGCTGTAGGCACATGCGCCACTTATGGCGGCATACCGGCGGCATCTCCCAATCCCACAGGGGCAGTAGGCATTAAGGAAGCCGTACCGGGCGCTACTGTTATTAATCTTCCGGGATGCCCGGCCAATGCGGAGAATATCTCTGCCACGATTGTTCACTATCTTACATTCGGCAAGCTTCCTGCCACAGACGAACTTGGAAGACCTTACTTTGCTTATGGCAAAAGGATACATGACAACTGCGAAAGAAGGGGGTCTTTTGATGCCGGACAATTTGTTCAGCAGTGGGGCGATGATGGTCACAGAAAGGGCTGGTGCCTTTATGAGATGGGATGCAAAGGACCTGAGACATTCCATAACTGCCCGACGGTTAAATATAACGAAGGCACAAGCTGGCCGGTGCAGGGAGGACACGGCTGTATCGGCTGTGCTGAACCGAGTTTCTGGGATACAATGAGCCCGTTCTATAAACGGCTTCCCAAGGTTCCCGGGATCAGCGTTGAAAAGACTGCGGATAAAGTTGGCGCCGGGCTTGCAGCAGTGACTGCCGCAGGTATTCTGGCTCATGGAATAGGAAGAGCAATAAAACCCAAGAAAGACGAGGGAGGTGAATAAAATTGGCAAAGAAACTGGTTATTGATCCCATTACAAGGATCGAAGGGCATTTAAGAATAGAAGCGAAAGTTGAAGGAGGCAAAGTTGTTGATGCCTGGAGTTCAAGCACAATGTTCAGGGGAATAGAGGTCATCCTCAAAGGCAGAGACCCGAGGGATGCCTGGGCATTTACTCAACGAATATGAGGCGTCTGAACTACGGTTCACGCAACCGCCTCGGTGAGGTCGGTCGAAAATGCTTTAGGGATCACAATTCCTGATAACGCGAGGATCATAAGAAATCTGATATCAGGGATTCAGTATGTTCAGGACCACGTTATCCATTTTTATCACCTTCATGCGCTTGACTGGGTCGATATAGTCAGCGCTTTAAGCGCGGACCCTGCCAAGACATCAGCACTTGCACAGTCGATATCTGACTGGTCAAAATCAAGTACAGATTATTTCAGGGGTGTTCAGAACAAGCTTAAATCTTTTGTTGAGAACGGCCAGCTCGGCCCGTTTGCCAACGGTTACTGGGGACATCCGGCATATAAACTGCCGCCTGAAGCGAATCTCATGGCTGTGGCCCATTATCTTGAAGCGCTTGACTGGCAGAGGGACGTAATAAAGATCCAGGCACTGCTTGGGGCAAAAAACCCTCATGCTCAGACTTACATTGTAGGCGGCATGTCGATTCCTGTTGATCCGGACAGCCAGAACGCGCTTAATGCCGGAAGCATTGCCTTTATATCAAGTCTGGCACAAAAGGCAAAGGATTTTGTGGAAAAAGTCTACATCCCGGATATACTTGCTGTGGCTCCTTTCTATCTGGACTGGGCCGGTATTGGTGCGGGTGTCGGCAACTTCATGTCCTATGGTGAATTTCCAGAGGACAATGTGAGCAATACGGAAAAGATGTGGCTTCCCAGCGGCATTATCCTTAACAAGGATCTGTCAACAGTCCATAAAGTCGACCAGGCAAAAGTGACTGAGTACGTTACGCGTTCCTGGTATGAATATTCAGGCGGTGACAGCAAGGCAAAGCATCCTTATGAAGGCGAAACCAACTATAAGTATTCAGGCCCGAAACCTCCTTACAAGTTTCTGGATACTGACAAAAAATATTCATGGCTTAAAGCACCCCGTTATGACGACAAGGCAATGGAAGTAGGTCCTCTTGCAAGAATGCTGGTTGCTTACGCCTCCGGTCACAAGAGAGTTCAGGAGGTAGTCAATCATGTCCTGAAGACACTCGGAGACCTTCCGGCCACAGTACTCTTTTCAACTCTCGGAAGGATCGCTGCAAGGGGTGTTGAAACACTGGTAACGGCTGAACAGATACCTGTATGGCTTGGACAGCTCACTGCGAACATGAAGAAGGGTGACCTGAAGATACACAGCGGTGATAAATGGGACCCGTCCGAATGGCCTGCTCAGGCGAAAGGTTACGGGTTTCATGAAGCGCCGAGGGGCTCACTGGGCCACTGGATAAACATCAAAAACAAGAAGATCGACAATTACCAGATAGTTGTTCCTGGCACATGGAACGGTTCACCTCGCGATGCAAGTGACCAGAGAGGGCCTTACGAAGAAGCCCTTATCGGTACACCTGTGGCCAACATGGAGCAGCCGGTGGAAATACTCAGGACAATTCATTCATTTGACCCTTGTATGGCCTGCGCCGTCCATGTTGTTGATCCTGAAGGAAAAGAGGTAATAAGGATAAAAGTCAAATAAAGGGGAGGAACGGATATGGAAGAACAGCGAACAAGAAAATATGTCTGGGAATTCCCTGTAAGGCTTACTCACTGGATCAATGTTCTCTGTATACTTGCCCTTTCTGTTACGGGATTCTATATAGGCAGGCCCTTTATTCATGCCACTTCACCGGATCAGTTCATAATGGGCTGGATGAGGCTTATCCACTACATCAGCGCCTATACACTCATGATGAGCATAATAATCAGGATCTACTGGTCAGTCATGGGCAACAGATATGCGAACTTCAGGACATGGTTTCCACTCTCAGGCAGGAAGATGAGTGACATTAGCAAGGAACTGAAGTTCTATTCCCTGGCCAGCAGTAAAGCGCCGGATGTCGTCGGCCACACTGCCTTTGGCGGATTAGCCATGCTCCTCGTGTTTGCCATCTGTATTTTCCAGATAATTTCAGGGTTTGCCATTTACTCTGTGACACATTCAGGAACGTTATGGACAGTGCTTGGAGGATGGATGCTGGGAGTAATGTACCTGCCGAATATCAGGCTTTATCACCATCTCTTAATGTATGTGCTCCTTGCATTCGCTCTCGGCCATATCTATATTGCATGGTATTCTGCCTCAAGGGAAAAGAACGGCCTGATGGCCTCTATTTTAAGCGGGTACAAATTCGTAACAGGGCATGAGCAGGACATATAAAACAGGCAGGGTTTAACAACGGACAACAAATAATAAATTACAGCCCCGGAAGTCTTGACAGTGCTGTGGACTTTCCGGGGTTTATTTTTTGGAGAACTTATTGAAAATAGCGGTTCTTGGATTAGGCAACATTCTTCTGGAAGATGACGGGGTCGGAGTTCACGTGCTGAATAAGCTCAAGGAAGAATACGAATTCCCTGATCATGTCAGCCTGATAGACGGCGGGACAAAAGGACTCGACTTATTGCCGTTCATTGAAGACCTTGATAAGGTTTTAATAATTGACGCGGCCAATTTCAAAAAAGAACCCGGCACAATTGACACTGTGGAAGGCGATAAGATACCCGCTTTCTTAAGCTCAAAGCTCTCTGTTCACCAGATCGGACTTCCTGACATGCTGTTTGCGGCAAAGCTGATGGACATCACCCCGTCAGAAATGTTCCTGATAGGAATTCAGCCGAAAACCATGGAAACCGGTACTGAGATGTCGGATGAGATAAAGAATAAGCTTCAGTCACTGATAGACAAGGCCCTGTTGAAATTAAGAGACTGGGGAGTGAATGTGACAAAAAAAACAGCGTCTTCGCTTCCGGATCATTAATAGCAATTTTCCAGCCTGATTTTTTAGAATATATGATACTTCTTGATGACTTAATAACTTATTAACTAAATGACTTTTTAATAATGGAGGCTTTTTATGTGCCTTGGCGTCCCAATGAAAATGATAAACATAAATTACCCTGCCGGGATAGCAGAGGCAAAAGGTGTTACAAGAGAAATAGGCCTTCAGTTGATCCCTGAGACCGATATTAATATAGGCGACTACGTTATAGTCCATGTCGGGTTTGCAATAGAAAAACTTGATACTAAACAGGCTGAGGAGATCTGGAAGACCCTTGATGAAATACTTATGACGATCGACGCGGAGGAAGAAGATGCATGAAGTATCTTTGGCCCTGGGGATGGTGGATGAGCTGATCAGGATCGCGGATAAAAATAATGCCAAAAATATCCTTACGGTTAATTTAAAGATAGGAAAGATGAGCGGCATTGTAACAGATTCACTGAAATTCGCCTTTGACGCGGTCAAACTGGAACATCCGATATTGATTTCGACAGCGATCCGCATAGAAGAAGTTCCGCTTGTTTATGAATGTATTGACTGCGGGAGAACTTTTTCGCCACAGGATAAATCAGCTCTCCTCGACGAGTCATCGACCGGGACTGACGCACCTGAAGACACTGTTTTTCCTTCCTGCCGGGACTGTAATTCATACAATCTCAAGGTCCTGTCAGGTGAGGAGATGGATATTGCGAATCTGGAAGTAGAGACATAAAGAAATTTA
>CAZNPC010000111.1:0-5172 GCA_964574765.1 uncultured Nitrospirales bacterium
ACGGTAAAAAACCGCTTACAATAGGAACATACAGAACACCGCCTCCGACTCCCGCAAGCACCGCAAAAATGCCGAGAACAAATGAGAGGACAAGGAGCACCAGAGGCCATACCCACCATGCCTGAGCAGAGGGTGTCTCTATCGGAGTCTCAGGATGAGCAGCAAACAGATCAGCAGCACCGGCAATCAGAATCACAAATAGTACAACAGGCAATAAGACCTTGGAGATTTTCAATATCTTTTGTAGCATTATCAGTCCTTCCTTTATCTGAATTTTTTTAAAAAATTAAAGATGAATAAAGAATAAGTCTGATTCATTTTGCATCAATGATGATTTATTATGCAACGGTTGACATACATAATAATTAACATGCGTGTATAAAATCAATAAAAAATATTCTTATATTGGTATAAATAGTACGAAACCAGGCTGGAAGAAAAGGCAGACAAAGCGGAAATTACAGTTCGACAGGCTCACTGTCCCGAGCAGAGTCGAGGGAAAAACTATCTTTTCATCTGCATGAAGTATGAAAGCAGATGTTCAACTCTCTCAGCCAGCTTGTCAGGGTCAGGGTCTGCTCCCTTGTTTACATAATTGGCAGGAGCGAGCAGATCCATTTGATTCCTTAGATTGTCATCAGCCTTGACAGCTGAGAAAAAGGCTATCGGCATGCGGGGGATGCCGTTCTGCGACTCAATGCTTCTTATTATTTTTGCAGCCGTCAGGCCGTCCATAACGGGCATGTTAATATCAATGATCGCAACATCTACAGGTTTTTTTTCAGCTATAAGCTTGGCAAAGGCAGCTGTAAGTTCAAGGCCATTTTCAAATTCCATGACTACATCGGCAAGGTCTTTTTCCATCAGGAGGTCTTTTATTATTTTTCTGGTAAACTTTGAGTCGTCTGTTACAAGAACATGGTTTAATTTTTCAGAGCTGCCTTCGGAAGTCGGGGTATCGATAGTCAGGACAGGTTCATCCTCCACAGAAAGCAGAAAACCGCAGAAAACGCATGTCAATTCAATTCTGTCATTGCGTTCTACCCGATTTACACTGACCTCTTCACCGCAACAGACACAATATTTGGTTACGTCCATTTTGTTATTATATACATATTATATGGGTTATTGCAAAGTTTAAGAGCAAAAAAACCTTGAAAATACAGTCTCTTGCAATTTATATTTAAATATGTTATTTTTTTATAAGTCAGATTAGTTTTTATTAGCAGTATTAGAGTATTGAGCTTTATTTAAAGAGTGGGTTTTCCCACTCTTTTGTTTTATATGAAAGATGGATGCAAATAGTATGGAAAATAAAATCAGGGATCTCATAAACCCCCTGATTAGAGACATGGGATTTGAGCTTGAAGATATATGGCTGAAAAAGATGGGGAGGAAGTACCTGTTGAGAGTTTTTATTGATAAGGACGGAGGGGTTAATTTGGACGATTGTGCAAATATCAGCCGTGAAATAGGGACTGTACTTGAGGTGGAGGACCGGATACCGTGTTCGTATACACTGGAGGTCTCATCCCCCGGTCTTGACAGGGCTTTGAAAAAACCTGAAGACTTCAGGAAGTTTATCGGAAAGACGGCTAGAGTTGTCACTTCCTGTCCGATCGATGATCAGACTTTTTTTGTAGGAGTGATCGCAGAGGCTGGAGATACCGGCCTGGTGCTGTTTTTACCAAAGGATAAAAAGGTTACTATGCAATACGCAGATATTTCACGGGCCAGACTGGAGGTAATTATTTAATTATGAGCCGTCAGTTAATACAGCTGGTTGAACAGATGAGAAGGGAGAGGGGGATACCGGAGGAGACAATTATTAAAACTCTGGAATCCGCACTTCTGTCCGCCGCCAGGAAGAAATACGGTCTCGAGACAAATATCGATATTAAGATTGACTCGCAGTCAGGAGATATTTCCATAAACGGAGTGAAAAAAGTGGTCAAAAATGTGGACGACCCAAAAGAGGAAATATCGCTTGCAGAAGCCAAAAAGATCAATCCCGCTAATAAGTTGGGTGATGATATAGAAGCTCCTTTGGATCTGGTTGATTTCGGAAGAATTGCCGCTCAGACGGCCAAGCAGGTACTTTTTCAGAAAGTTCGAGAGGCCGAAAGAGAGGTAATTTTTGATGAATATAAGGATAAAATAGGACAGATCGCGAGCGGAGTAGTGATCCGCAAGGAAAAGAACAATTTTTATGTGGCCCTGGGAAGGGCCGAGGCTGTCCTGCCCCAGAAGGATACTCTTTCCAACGAGAGCCTGAAGAGAGGCGAATCGGTGAGAGTATACATTGAGGATGTAAGGCTTACTTCCAAAGGTCCGGCGATAATACTTTCACGTGCGCATCCGAACTTTGTGGTAGAGCTTTTTAAAATGGAAGTGCCGGAGATATATGAAGGTCTCGTTGTTATTAAGGATATCGTAAGAGAGGCTGGCGATAGAACCAAATTGACTGTTTATTCAAAAAACCAGACGGTAGACCCTGTCGGGGCGTGTGTGGGGATGAAGGGGACACGCGTACAATCCATTGTACGAGAGCTTAAAGGAGAGAGAATCGATATAATACCCTGGACAGATGATCCAAGGACGCTTTTAGTCAAGGCGCTCAGTCCCGCGCATGTTGACAAGATCGGAATTAATGAAGAAGAGAAATCAGCTATGGTCGTTGTCAGTGATCAGCAGCTCTCAATTGCCATCGGAAAGAAAGGGCAGAACGTACGACTGGCAATGAAGCTCACAGGCTGGGATATTGATATAATCAGTGAAACGGAGTATGAGAAGATGAGAGCAGGAGAGTCCGATCCTATTGATGCCGGAGATGAGATGCCGGTAGAGGATAAAGACTCTCAGGCCCCTAATGATGAGAAGACCGAATGATATCGGTTGTGTAAAAAAAAACAGGTACGAATCAAAACCGGCGGGGATTAAGCCTATCCTGTTAAAAGAAACTTCTGTACAGTATGTAAAAGGGGTCGGACCCAAAAGGGCCAGGCATCTTGAACGGCTCGGAATCAAAACCCTCGAAGACATCCTCTATTATTTTCCATGGCGGTATGAAGACCGAAAGAGTTTAAAGAAGATCTGTGACCTATCTTTCGGAAGCCTTGAGACAACTGTCGGAGAAGTATTATCGGGAAAGGTTATTACCACCCGAAAGAGAGGTATGAAGATATATGAACTTGTAATTACCGACAAGTCGGGTTTTCTCAGGTGTAAATGGTTCAATCAGCCCTATATGGATAAGTATTTTAAAAAGGGTCAGAATGTGATCGTAAGCGGTGTTGTTAAAGGACAGCCCTCACTTGGCGCGGGCGCGAAACTGGCGTCTCTGTCAGCTGACTTTGAGATGGAAAATCCTGATTTTGAACATCTCGAAAATGATGATGCCTTTATTCATACCACGAGAATAGTCCCGGTCTATAAAGTCACTGAAGGATTGACCCCGAAGCAGCTCCGAGTAGTGATATTCAACACTATAAATACTTACTCTTCGTCAATTAAAGATTATTTACCTGAAGAGATACTTGAACGTCACGGCCTGATGCCGCTGCAAGCTGCGATTAAGGAAACCCACTTCCCCGAGAAGTTCGAGGATGTCGGCATTCTGAACAGTGGACTTAGCCCGGGTCACAAACGTCTGATCTTTGATGAGTTCTTCCTTCTGGAGCTTGGACTGGCGCTTATGAAAAAACGGGAGGTCAGGGAAAAGGGCATAAGTTTCCAGGATAAAGACTTTCTGACCGGCAAGCTGAGGGATAGACTTTCATTCGAACTTACTAATTCCCAGAAGAAGGTCCTGGATCAGATAAGGGAAGACATGGAAAGAGACCGGCCGATGAACAGACTTGTCCACGGCGATGTCGGCTGCGGCAAAACGATTGTAGCCCTTATGTCAATGCTTATTGCTGTTGATAATGGATTTCAGGCCTGCATGATGGCTCCGACCGAACTGCTTGCTGAGCAGCATTATATAAATATTCATAAGCTGCTTGAGGGTCTTGGTTTGAAAGTATCGCTTATGACAAAAAGCAGTAAGGCTAAAGCCGTGGAAGAGATATCCGGCGGCAGATCAAATATTGTTATCGGTACGCATTCCCTTATCCAGGAAAAGTTGAAATTTAAAAAACTGGGATTTGCCGTTATTGACGAACAGCATAAATTCGGTGTTGTCCAGAGAGCAAACCTGCGGAAAAAAGGTTATAACCCTGATATCCTCATTATGACGGCAACGCCGATTCCGAGGACTCTGGCCCTTACGCTATACGGCGACCTGGATATTTCATTGATCGAAGAACTTCCTGCCGGCAGAAAACCGGTAATTACGAAGGTGTTTTTCTCTTCCCAAAAAGACAGGATATATTCCTTAATGGAAAAAGAGATGGCAGGCGGCAGACAGATATATATTGTATATCCGCTTATAGAAGGTTCTGAAAAACTTGACCTGAAAAACGCGGTTGACGGAGCAGATGCGATCAAAAAAATCTTTCCGTCAAGGAATGTCGGACTCGTCCATGGAAAGGTACCTCAGGAGGAAAGAGAAAATATTATGAATTCCTTTAAGTCCGGCGATATTGATATACTTGTATCGACGACTGTAATTGAGGTCGGGGTAGATGTACCCAATGCTTCCATAATGCTTATTGTTCATGCCGAGAGGTTCGGCCTTGCCCAGCTGCATCAGCTAAGGGGCAGGATAGGCAGGGGAAATCATGAGTCATACTGCCTTCTTATGGCGTATCCTCCTTTCAGTGAGGAGGCAAAAAGGAGACTTAAGGCTTTAGAATCGACTGTTGACGGTTTTAAAATCGCGGAAATTGACCTTGATATAAGGGGGCCGGGAGAATTCTTTGGTACGCGGCAGTCGGGTATTCCGGATCTGAAGATCGCAAACATAATTCGCGATATAGATTTGCTTGAATCATCGAGAAAAGAAGCATTCGCGTTAGCTGAAAAAAATCCTTCCCTGGGGGGTATTCCTCTGCTCGGAAGCGCCCTGAAGAAAAAATGGGAAGGTAAGCTGGAACTTATAAAAAGTTAGAATAATAAATTGTAAATGCAAAATTAACAATTAGCAATGTAAAATATTTTGGTTCTTCCGGGAATTGTGCGGGTATGTGGGTATTAATGTGTAATTAGATGCTATCAATAAGATTTGTCATT
>CAZNPC010000112.1:0-4992 GCA_964574765.1 uncultured Nitrospirales bacterium
CTTTCAATAACCATTTCAGCAACCTGGCAGTGTCTTTGAGGAGGCTCGTCAAATGTCGAACTTATTATCTCGGCGCCGGGCACCTGTCTTTTCCAGTCTGTAACTTCCTCGGGTCTTTCATCAATGAGAAGAATTATCAGGTGAATGTCGGGGTGGTTTGTTTTAATGGCCTTGGCAATTGATTGAAGCAGCATTGTTTTGCCGGTTCGAGGCGCCGCGACGATCATTCCCCTCTGCCCCATTCCTATTGGAGAGGTGAGGTCCATAACCCTTGTTGAGTAATCATCTTTGTTGTGGTCGAGAAGTATTTTGTCTGTTGGATAATAAGGAATCAGGTTATCAAAGAGTGCCCTTGCGATATTTTCATCAGGAGATTCATGATTAATGGCTTCGACCTTCAGCAGCGCGAAGTAACGTTCACTCTCTTTTGGGGGCCTGATCTGCCCGGTAACCAGATCGCCGGTTCTGAGGTTAAATCTCCTTATCTGTGAAGGAGAGACATATATGTCATCAGGTCCGGGCAGGTAGCTGTAGTCAGATGAACGGAGAAAACCAAATCCGTCAGGAAGAATTTCGAGAACGCCTTCACCAAAAATCAACCCGGTCTTTTCCGTCTGGGCCTGCAGTATCGCGAAGATGAGATCCTGTTTCCTGAGTCCACGGACATCCTCAACATTCAGCTCCTTTGCCATTTTGGTAAGCGCGTCAATAGTTTTTTCCTTAAGCTCGGTAATATTCATACCTGCAACCGGGGGTTTTGCGGTCTTCGTCATGGTGTCTCCTTGATTTTTTGTTTTGCTCATCTCAGGATTGCAATTATATTATTTGCGGGAATACATATTGTTGGAAATATTTAGTTCAGAAATATGCTTTTTTTTGCTTTTGGAGGTTCTGCCTTCCAAATAAAAAGAGATTAACGAGGATGCTTTCTGAATGCCCCGCCTTTGGCGGGGATGAAAGCAAGCTATCTTAATAAATAATTTTTTTTATTCCTTGCTCGAAAGTCCCGATTTTATTTTTTACTCAGGGAGTTTCAAAAGAAGAACTAAGCTGATACTCTGACAATACTGGAAAGAATATAATTTGTCAATAGCAAAATAAATGCAGTCCTATTTTATCAGGAGTTTCTGGTAAAATTAGAGATAACATATTCTAATTTCTGGCCAAATCTATATGACACGTAATGCTCGTGGAAATCGAAGGGCCTCTCAAAGCCTGAAATTATCTGGAAATATCATGAAACATAAATTTGAGGAGATTATCAAACACATAATGGCAGCTGACTCTCTGCTGAAAGTCAATGTGCATGACCAGTTTCGGCCGGAAGAGACTGATATCCACGCGGTAGCGCGCAACCTGAATGCCGCATTTATGATTGTGTTGTCCGGGGCATCCGATGATCTGCATAGTCAGGCGGCAGACTATTTCAACGGTCTCCGGACCGACCCCGTGTGGGGGAAAACAGTCCGTTTTTATACAGAAGGGCTTGAAGCGATACGATCGGAGATATCCGACAGGTGCGATAATGATGACAGGTTCAGGAACTGTGTGGCCGATCTTTTCTCATGGACTGAAGAACCGGAGAATTTAAAGAATTATCAGGAAACGGTTGAGAAATTTTGTCGGGTCTTCTTCCCGGAAGGTTTGTCATTATCAGACCGGCAGCAAAGAGAGGAGAAGATTAATGCTCTCAGAGACAAGAGGAAGATCAGAATTGACCGGCTAAATCCGTCTCCTGTCACCAGGCCTTCAAAAGAGATCCTGTTCACATCCAATATTCTGGTTACAATACCCCAGTCCCCCGGCGAAATCAGCGATCTGCCTGTAAGTGACTCACTCCGTCAGAAGTTGAGGAACGTAATAAGGGAGGATCAGGTTTTCTGGTATGACCATCCTGTCCCGATAGGAGTCTCACCTGAAAATAATGAAACCCTGTATGGTCTGGAAGGATTGGATAAAGCTGTCCAGTTTGAAAAAATGAGGGGGACTGTCGGCAAGGATGAAACAATTACATGCGTTCTTTCAGCTTCTTCGACACACAGGGGGCTTCAGGCGATAATAAAGGAGTATCTTGAGGAAGAGTTTAAAAAAGAAAAGAAAATCCGTAACCTGGACATATTTGTATTCTCGGAGGCTGATACAAAAAGGCTTGTTAAAGATATTCTTATTCCTGCGGCTGAGACATATCTGGATGTAAGCCGGCACAGCGTGCTTTATGATATCGTGGGCGTAGACGGGGAATACGGCAGGCATTACAGTTTTCTTAAGGCTGTTTCCGTGTTCTGGAAGGTTCTTGTTGACCCTGAGATCAAGGGAACATTTAAGATAGACCTCGACCAGGTATTTCCGCAAAAAGAACTGACAGAACAAAGCGGTTCATCGGCATTTGAGCACCTGATGACACCCCTCTGGGGTGCGGAGGGCGTTGACAGCCGGGGTAATGCGGTGGAACTCGGTATGATTGCCGGTGCTCTTGTAAACAAGCGGGATATTAATAAGTCCCTGTTTTATCCGGATGTAGTTTTTCCCGACAGGGAGATTATGGCCGATGAATTGATCTTCTTCAGTACGCTTCCCCAGGCGCTTTCAACAGAGGCTGAGATGATGACACGTTACACTGACAATACGCTTGACGGAAAGGGCCATTGTATCCAGAGGATCCACGTTACAGGGGGGGCCTGCGGCATCCTGGTAGATGCGTTAAGAAAATATCAGCCCTTTACGCCGACATTTATTGGCAGGGCGGAAGACCAGGCATATATACTCTCTGTCCTGTTCCGGAACGAACGGAAAAACTTACGTTATGTTCATAAGGACGGGCTTATAATGCGCCATGACAAAGAGGCTTTTGCCGGAGAGGCAATAAAGATCGCTGCAAAAGGAAAGCTGATCGGTGATTATATCAGGATACTTTTGTTTTCAAATTATGTAAATTCGCTGCCCTGGCAGTTCGAGGACGTGAAAGATACAATCGACCCTTTTACAGGCTGTTTTGTGTCAAAAATACCGGTTACCGTAGTTTATATGCGGTTTGCATTAAAAACGGCCCTGTTCTTTCGTGATAATACAAAAAATGGTAATAAAGAGGCATATGATTTTCTGCAAATAGGCAGTAAACGCCTTTATGAGGCAATTCAGAATATGAATGATCCTTCAGAAACTTTAATTGAACGGTTTCATGCGGAACAACAGGGATGGAAGCTGTTCTATGATATACTGGAGATTACCGGGAAAAAACTTGAACAAAATGATAAGTTCGCGCTAAAGCTGAAGAAAAAAGCAGAAGCACTGGTTAGAGGATGCAGGATAAACTTTGAAGTTAAGTAAGTTTTCTCGTTAATTGACAATTTACAATCGACGATTGACAATTGAATGTCATGTTCCCTGTAAGCCCTGAGAAAAAAAGCGCCCTTAAAGAAAAACTTAACAGTCTTGAGATTTATGAAAAAGACATTAGGGAGTCTTTCATTCGTTCACAGGGTAAGGGTGGCCAGAATGTAAATAAGACCGCTACCTGTGTTTATCTTAAACATAAACCCACCGGGATAGAAGTAAAATGTCAGAAAACCCGTTCACAGGGGCTAAACCGCTACTATGCGAGACTGACCCTTTACTTGAAAATTGAACGTCTGATAAAAGGCAGAAAAAGCGAAGAAGATGAGCGCCTTGCAAAGATCAAGAGGCAGAAACGGAGACGCTCAAGGCGTGCTAAGGAAAAAATGCTTGATGAAAAGAAACATCAGTCCAAAAAGAAAAAAGAACGCTCTTATAAAGCCGGCATAGAAGAATGAATATGACAGTGTTTTTTTAATGAATTTTATATATCATTATGATTAGACCCGGATCTAATTATCAGGAAACGGAGGTGGCTTATGATTGAAATAGAGATAGCCGGTTTCGGATTTATCAAGGCAAAACATCTTGTTTCAGACTTTACAGGTACTCTCTCAGTAGGCGGTAAACTTCTACCCGGAGTTAAAGAAAGACTAAACAGGCTGTCTAAGTCCCTGACTATCCATGTTCTCACGTCAGATACATACGGCAAAGCTAAAACAGAGCTGAAGGACATCAATTGCCAGATGCATATATTAAAGGGAGAATACCATGATCTTCAGAAGGAGGAATATGTTCTGGATCTTGGTGCTTCTTCTGTTATCGCGTTCGGCAATGGGAATAATGACAGGAAACTGCTCAGGGTCTCGCGACTGGGGATCGCGGTAACAGAGGGTGAAGGATGCTCGATTGACGCACTGATGGCTGCTGACATTCATGTATCAAGTATAAAGAACGGGCTTGATCTTCTTCTGAATCCTAAAGGATGTAAGGCAACGCTGAGGTATTAAAGTAGAGAGCCTGTCTGCGGTAGGCCGGCCCCGCTAGATTCTATCGAATCTGGACAGCGGGGTAAAAAGGATCGGTGTAATAAATTATTATGGAGGGATAATCTGGAATTGTTAGAAGTTATTTTTCCTGTATCTGGAGTAAAAACAAATATACTTATCCCTCCGCTGGTCGCGTTTATTATTTCGTTTTTTACTTCAATGAGCGGAGTTTCTGGCGCATTCCTCCTGCTTCCTTTCCAGATGAGTTTTTTTAACTTTACCAGCCCTTCCGTAAGTTCCACGAATTTAGTTTTTAATATCGTAGCTATCCCCAGTGGTGTTTACCGTTATATTAAAGAACAGCGCATGGCATGGCCGCTTACATGGGTGATTATCCTGGGTACACTTCCGGGTGTGCTCATTGGCTATTACGTTAGAGTTCTCTACATGCCTGACCCGAGGGTTTTTAAATTATTTGTGGGCTGTGTTTTGTTTTATATCAGTGTCCGCCTTCTGCTTGATGCCGTGAAAAAACCGCGGCAAGAGAACACTAAAATAAATGCCATTGATGATAAATTCCGTGAAAATATCAAAAAATACAAAGCAGAACAAAGGGGCGGTCCTGCTTCAGGCATTCCGTCATCAGCGGTTATAAAGACCGTCTCTGTTA
>CAZNPC010000113.1:0-4981 GCA_964574765.1 uncultured Nitrospirales bacterium
ACCAGGAGAATAAAATGACTACTGAAACAAAGAAACAACCGCTAAGACTGAAAGAGCTTGCTAAAAAAGAAGACCGTTTCGTTCACGGCCACAGGATGTGCTCAGGATGCGGCGCTCCTATAATTGTTAAACAGATACTTATGGCAACCGACTATCCCATTATTGCCTCTAATGCAACAGGATGTCTTGAGGTCTCCTCATGCATTCAGGAGTATACAGCATGGAAAATACCCTGGATACACAGTGCGTTTGAAAACGCCGCGGCAACAATATCAGGCGTTGAGGCAATGTACAGGTCTCTGGTAAAGCAGGGCAAGATCGATGACAAACAGGTTAAATTCATTGCTTTTGGCGGTGACGGCGGAACCTATGATATAGGCTTTCAGAGCCTTTCAGGCGCAATGGAGCGAGGCCATGACATGATGTATATATGCTATGATAACGGAGCTTATATGAACACGGGCATTCAGCGCTCAAGCGCAACGCCGTTCGGCGCAAACACAACCACCTGCCCTGCAGGTGATGTTATACCGGGCAAGCCTCAGCAAAGAAAAGACCTGACCAGGATAATGGCTGCCCACGGCATCCCTTATGCAGCCCAGGCATCACCGGGACACTGGATGGACCTGATGAAAAAAGTGCAAAAGGCCTTTGAAATAAAAGGCCCGAAATTCATGAACATCATCTCACCGTGTAACCGCGGCTGGCGTTCAAAGACTAATGACGCAATTACTTTAAGCAAGATTGCTGTTAATACCTGTTACTGGCCGCTTTATGAAGTTGAAAACGGCATAACAAAAATAACAGTCAAGCCAAAAGATAAAAAACCTATTACAGATTTCCTGAAACCCCAGGGCAGGTTCAAGCACATGTTTGCACCTGGAAACGAGTGGATGCTCAAGCATGCCCAGGAATATGTAGACGAACAGTGGAAACGTCTTCAGAAAGAAGCTGCATGTTGGGCAGAAGAAGAAAAGCAGGAAGAGAAGTAGTTAGACAGGCCTCCGCCTGAGGCGGATAAACCGCACACTTATAGACGGATAAACCACGCCCAAGGCGGGTGAATGCCTGATGGGAAAATTTACAATGGCAATTAAAGCAAAACATAAAAAACTAACTGTGCTGCACATAGCAACCCTTAACCAGCCAATCAGTCCAGACCTTGGTTATAGTCCCATAGAAACAATCATTCATAATATAGATAAAGGGCTTCATTCTATAGGTCACAGGTCAATTGTTGCCTGTTCAGGTGATTCCATAGTCGCCGGAGAACACTACGTGACTGTTGATAAAAGCATCGGTGACTATTGGAGCAATAATACCAGGGAACGACGTAATACTATAAATATGCACTTTTTAAGGGCATTGGGTAGGGCAAAGATGGGCGATATTGACATCATACACTCGCATGATCCAAAAGCAGTTGAGTACATGTATAACAGTGTATTCCGCATGCATATCCCAATTGTGATGACCCTTCATGTGTCTGCAAAAGACAGCTACTTGGGAGGAGGGGCTTACCAGCGATGGTGTAATCCTCTTCTGTCATCTCCCCTGGTATGTTGCACTGCGATAAGCGAATATCAAAAAAGACAGTATAATGACCTGGTAAATGCAGAGAATGTTGTCTACCATGGAACTGATGTTGAAGAATACCAGGTAAAAGAGAGGCCCGACAAAGAAAGCTATTTATTTACTATCGGCAGGATAACCCGTGACAAGGGACAGGACAAGGCCATAGAGCTTGCGAAAAAAACAGGTTCTAAGCTTATCATTGCCGGCTGTGTCCAGAATAAAGCCGCAGACATGGAATTTTTTTCAGGCTTAAAGAATTCTATAGACCTGTCCGTTGAAGTTGGCAAATATCCGGTTGATAATGAGTATTATGACAGGGTAATAAAACCGTTATTGGACTGCGACAAACAGATTATCTACATTGGAGAAATCAACAGCAGGCATAAAAAGCAATGGTACCGGCATGCCCGTGCCACCCTGTTCCCCATACAATGGGGAGAACCGTTCGGGCTTGTACTGATTGAGTCGATGGCATGCGGAACACCGGCTATTGCATTTAATAAAGGCGCTGTTCCGGAAATAATGGTGGATGGGAAAACAGGGTTTGTGGTAGATTCCATGAACACCATGATTGAAGCAGTTGACCGCATCGATAGTATTGATCCTCGTGAATGCCGGAGACATGTAGAGAATCATTTTTCCATAACAAGTATGGCCTTGGAATATTCAAAATTATATCATAAAATAATTGACAGCCATAAAATATCAAAAAATCTCATCAGTTTGTCCGACAACTATCTTTCTAAACCCCGCAACCATGGTACGATAGCCATACAATAAATCCATGCCTAAAGATATTCCGGTAAGCAACGGCAATCTCCTTGTTAATTTTGATTCTGATTATCGGATCAGAGACGTGTATTTTCCCTTCATAGGGCAGGAGAACCATTCAAAAGGCGCCCCTTTTCGCTTCGGAGTGTGGGTGGATGGACGCTTCTCCTGGATAGGTCCTGAGTGGGAAAAGGATCTGAGGTATCATGATGACAGTCTTGTTACTAATGTCTTTCTAAAAAACAAATCCCTGGGTCTGGAACTGCGATGCCATGACGTGGTTGATATGGACTTGAATGTATATATTAAAAAGATCGAGGTAAAAAATCTGAAAGAGAAGAAGCGTCAGGTAAGGCTTTTTTTCAGTCACGACTTTCATCTTTACGGCAATGATGTCGGAGATACTGCTTATTTTGATCCAAGGACCAGCTCTATCATCCACTACAAGGCTAATCGTTACTTTCTCATTAATTACCGCGAGCCTGAAAAGTGTGGTGTAAATTACTATGCCTGCGGCGACAAGGAAGAGCCGGGGAGAGAAGGAATATGGAAAGACGCCGAGGACGGAGAACTTAGCGGCAACCAGATCTCATGGGGCTCTGCCGACTCTGCAATAGGAATATGGCTGAACCTGCCTCCCAGGGGGGAAGCCACAGCTTTTTACTGGATTGCAGCAGGCACGCATTATAATGAGGTTGTTCAACTTAATTGGGATGTAATAGATAAGACGCCGGATAAACTGATCAAACGCACATCAGATTACTGGGAAGCATGGGTTAAAAAAGAATCCAGATCTTTTGGAGACCTGCCAAAGTCTGTTACTGACATTTTCAACCGCAGCCTCCTTATTTTGAGAACCCAGATAGACAACAGGGGAGCGATCATTGCGGCCAATGATTCGGATATAGTCCGTTGGGGGAAAGATACATATTCTTATATGTGGGGACGCGATGGGGCGTTTGTGGCCGCTGCATTGGCAAAATCCGGTTACACACATATATGTATGAAATTTTTTGACTTTTGCGCCCATGTTTTATCAGAGGAAGGATATCTTTACCAGCATTACAATCCTGATGGATCACTTGCCAGCAGTTGGCACCCCTGGTTAGTGGATGGAAAGATGGTGCTCCCAATACAGGAGGATTCGACTGCCCTGGTTCTCTGGGCACTCTGGATACACTATGAGTGTTCAAAAGACATAGAATTCATCAGAATTCTCTATACCAGGCTTATTAAAAAGTCTGCTGACTTTATGGTAAGTAACCGCGATCCTGAGACCAAACTGCCCATACCCTGCTACGATCTCTGGGAAGAGAGATTCGGAGTGCACACCTTTACTGTTTCAGCAGTAATCGCCGGTCTCAAAGCCGCAGCGAATTTCGCAAGACTCTTTAAGAATGTCCCATTGGCAGAGAAATATGATAAAGCGGTCGAAGAAATAAAAGAAGGGCTTACTAAACATCTTTACCATAAGGGTCTGAAAAGGTACGCCCGCTCCGGTTACAGAAAAGGCAAAGGATATGAACTCGATGAAGTAATCGATGTCAGCCTGTCCGGACTCACTATTCTGGAGACATTGTCTCCCAAAGATCCGCGAATGGTCGAAACAATGGAGGCAATACGCAGGGAACTATGGCTCAAAACCCCCGTTAAAGGTTGTGCCCGATACCAGAATGATGATTATCATCGGCCAGGTGACAGCCCTGCGGATATTACCGGCAATCCCTGGTTTATCTCAACGCTTTGGTTAGGGGAGTATTTTATAGCCCGTGCCGAAAGTCTTCAGGAACTTCGCAAGGCAATTCCTTTTCTTGAATGGTGTTCAGAAAATGCTCTGCCTTCCGGTGTGCTTGCAGAGCAGGTCCACCCTTTAAACAGCTCGCCTCTTTCTGTCTCTCCGCTTACATGGAGTCATTCCTCTTTTGTGTGGGCGGTTCTGCTGTACAACGATAAATACAAATCGCTTACAACTCCATGAATTCATATTTTTTTCTAATCAAATTTTTCACCGATACCTTCACAGCCTGTGCAATATTAACAACTGTTTGAGAGAAAACCATGTAAAGTATTTCATACCACGAGACAAACCCGTGATCCCAAGGGGATTTTACGGGTTCCCTATTTTCACAACTCTGGCATTCACTGATTTTCCTTTTATATTCAGAAGTGCAACAGTAGGTGCAGAACTTCCGGGCCCTGCACTGCCGGGGTTTATATAGAGAACTCCATTCTGTTTTTCAATAAGCGGTCTGTGAGTATGGCCGCTTATCACAGCCCGGAACCCTGAAGTATAAGGGTTCAAATCAAGCCTGTTGATATCGTGAAGAACATACACAAGGCTTTTCCCGATGTCGGCAACTTCTGTCACAGGCAGGCTGCGCGCCCAGGCTTCGCAATCCATGTTTCCCCTTACTGCAACTACAGATGCAATTGCCTTTAATTCATCAAGTATAGACAGTTTCCCTATATCACCTGCGTGGATGATTAAATCAACGCCCTGAAATACAGTGTTCACCTCTTGACGCAGAATACCGTGGGTGTCTGAAATAACACCTATTATATAATCTTTTTTGTCCTTAAGACCCTTGATCATAATGCGTAATAGGGTCGGGCCCGTCAGCCCCGCTTCGCAAGG
>CAZNPC010000114.1:0-4973 GCA_964574765.1 uncultured Nitrospirales bacterium
GAATTCTCATCGCGGATGCAAATGCCTCCCTGGGATAGCGATTATACACTTTGGCGGCAGCAAGAGAATGAAAGCCCGTGTCCCCAAAGGTCTTTAATTGTCTTACTCCTGTCATAACAAGGGGGAAAAGGGGAGACAGCAGCTCCTGTAGATAATCACCAATATAGTAGTCTTCCTGACGGGGTCTGCCGACAACTGTGGCAGGATAAATGGCATTGTTGCGGTGGTACAGCCTGTCAACATTAAATATTGGATAGTCGTGTCTTAATGAGTTATAACCAAAATGATCACCGAAAGGGCCTTCCGGCTTTCTGACGAAAGGAGGCGCCTCCCCTTTTATAGCGAACTCTACATTGGCAACCATTGCATGTCCACCTAGAGGATCATCGACCATCTCCAGGCGTTTCCCTAAGATCAAAGAGGCTAATATAAGCTCGGGAACATTCTCAGGCACAGGGGCTATTGCCGATAGGATAAGCGCCGGAGGTCCGCCGATATACAGGTTGACCGGCAGAGGCTCTCCCTTTTTCTCGGCGACCTTATAATGGTACCCGCCGCCTTTATGGATTTGCCAGTGGATGCCGGTAGTGCAATCATCATGCCTCTGTATCCTGTACATTCCCAGGTTATGCCCTTTGCCTTCAGGGTGTTCTGTATGGACAAGCGGCAGGGTAACAAAAGGTCCGCCATCTGTATGCCATGAGGTCAGCATTGGAAGTTTTGATAAGCTGGGCGGTCTCCGCCTGTTTTCCAGTATCGGCGCATTTTTAGTTTTTTTGAGACCGATCTTTAATCCCTGCTGAAAAATACTTCTTCCATTCCATAGTTTCTTTATATCCGGGGGTAAGATGGTCTCTGCAAGTTTCACTACATCATTAACGAATTTGACCGGTCGCTTGCCGAAAGCAAGGTCCATCCTGCGCTCTGTACCGAAAAGGTTTGTTACTACCGGAAATTTGCTGCCTTTGACATTCGTAAAAAAAAGCGCCGGTCCCCCCTTCTCTATGACCCTTCTGTGAATTTCAGCTATTTCCAGGCAGGGATCTACCGAAGTCTCGACAAGGAGCAGCTCTTTTTCCTTCTTCAGTATTTCAATGAAAACATGCAAATCTTTAATTGCGGCCATGCTTGAAGTCTCCTAATCAAAGATAAAACTTAAAGAAACTATTTTAACATTTGCTGTCTAAAAAAGCCCCCCCCCTGCTCTACTTATTGTGGCATTTAAAGCACTCAAATTTTGGAGGGTGTATTATCCCCATGTCCAGATTTGGGAGAAATCTATGGGGACCCTGGACTTCTTTTAAGTTTTTTCTTACTATATCCGATATATAATAGTAGTATACTGTTTTGAAACAGCACATAAGAGGGATTTGAGTTTATTGTCCTGGAGGCGTGGAGATGATATTTAAAAACAAATTTGTGCGGTATGTTTTTTTCATTATTTTAGCTTTAGGAATATCGGTTCCATTGATTAATATGAATCTCATTTCCCCTGAATTTACAAAGTTATTGATAGAAAATACTGAAAAGGATGCGGTGCGTGCGATATCGCACTTAAGAACAATGTACAAAGGAGGATATACGGGATTAACGAAAGAGTCCATACCTCCTGACTTAATAATGGCGGTTAAAATGCTTCAAAATGATTTTCATTTTACAAAACTTGATCTCCTTTCAAAAAAAGGCGAGATAATTTATTCAACTGATCCCGAAGATATCGGAACAGTACATGAAACCCCTTACTTCCACAAAACCGTAGCAAAGGGGAAGTCATATTCAAAAATCATAAAAAAAGAGACTGTATCGCCTGAAGGTAATGCGGTAACCGCTGATATTTTACATATATACATCCCGATAATGAGCGGCAATACATTTGTGAGCGCTTTTGAGATCAATCATGATATTACCCGGAGAAGTCAAGCTCTCGATAATGTAGTATTAAAAGCGGTGGGCACCCCGTTTGTCATGATGTTAGGCGGTCTTGCTCTCACTATCTTCCTCCTGGTTCGACTGGACAGGAGCATCGTCAGGCAAAAAGAGACCGGAAAGAGACTGGAGGACTTTGCTGAAAGACTCCAGCGCAGCAACCGTGAATTAGAGGGTTTTGCCCATATCGCCTCACATGATCTGCAGGAACCACTGCGAAAAGTAATGGCCTTTGGAGAGCGCCTGAAATCTCAATACATGGATGCCCTTGATGACAAGGGTCGTGATTACCTTGCAAGAATGCATAATGCATCAATGCGGATGCATATTTTGATTAACAGTCTCCTCATGTTCTCCCGTGTTACAACAAAGGCACAACCCTTTGAACCTGTAGATCTTACCGGGGTGGCAAAAGAAATAGTATCTGATCTGGAAGTGCGCATTCAAGAGACAGATGGACATGTAGAGATTGGTGATTTGGCCACCATTGATGCCGATCCGATGCAGATGCGTCAACTTTTACAAAACCTTATCGGTAATGCATTAAAGTTCTCTAAAAAAGAGACACATACCGTTGTAAAAGTATACGGTAAAATGATTTACGGCAGCGGCAGCAATACAGGCACTTATGCTGCAAATGAAGAACTTTACCGGCTAACTGTAGAAGACAACGGTATAGGATTTGACGAAAAATATGCAGAACGTATCTTTGGTGTTTTTCAGCGTCTGCATGGAAGAACAGAATATGAGGGGGCCGGAATAGGGCTTTCAATCTGCCGTAAAATTGTCGACAGGCATAAAGGAAAAATTGCGACAAAAAGCTCACCCGGTGAGGGAGCGTCATTTATTATCACATTGCCTGTTAAACAACAAAATGGAGGGAACAATGGACACGAAACCGAAATTAATTACAATCCTGATGGCTGATGATGATGAGGATGACCGTATGATGACAAAGGAGGCGCTGGAAGAGGCCCAGCTGGCAAATGACCTGCGCTTTGTCATGGACGGAGAGGAGCTTCTTGATTATCTGTACCGTCGCGGCAAATACACCGATCCGGCTGATTCACCGCGTCCCGGCCTGATCCTTCTTGATCTGAACATGCCGAAGAAAGACGGGCGGGAGGCGCTCAAAGAGATCAAGGCCGACCCCAATCTGAAGCGAATTCCGATTGTAGTGATGACAACATCACAGGCCGAGGTGGATATCTATCGCAGCTATGACCTCGGCGTAAACTCCTTCATCACGAAACCGGTATCCTTTGAAGGACTGGTATATGTGGTAACGATGCTGGCGCGATACTGGTTCCAGATTGTCCAGCTGCCGGACGATAATGAATGAGAAATTCCAAAAACCAAATGTCAAATGAATAGATGTCAAAACAGTAACCCCTCAGTTATGGGTGGCAGAAGTCCGTCATTCCGGTAGTCCTTTAGCCGGAATCCAGTTCATCTTAAAAGACTCTGGATTCCCGATCAACAGACATCGGGAATGACAACTCAACAGTCATTACCTGTAACTGAGGGATTACTCAAAACATTTAAACTTTAAACCGAATTCGCTGTGAATAAAGAACGAATAAAAATACTCCTTGTTGATGATGACGAAGACGATTATATCTTAACAAGAGATTTGCTTTCCGAAATAAAAGGGGAATCGTACGATCTTGAGTGGGTATCAACCTACGACGCCGGGCTAAAAGCAGTCATCAGCAACAATTACGATGTCTGTCTTTTTGACTACCGGCTTGGCTCCCGTACAGGAGTGGAGCTGCTGCGTGAGACAGTTGCAGCCGGATGCAAAGTGCCTATAATCCTGCTGACCGGGCAGGGGGACCATGATGTGGATATGGAGGCAATGAAGGAAGGCGCAGCAGATTACCTGAATAAAATAGGAATAAACACCCAAATACTGGAACGCTCGGTCCGTTACGCCATTAAACACAAACAGGCAGAGAAACGCATTCTCCATATGGCATATTACGATAATTTAACCAGCCTGCCGAATCGCGCCCTGTTTCATGACCGGCTGCAACAATCATTAGCACATAATGGACGCTACAAAGGAAATTCAGCTATATTATTCCTTGATCTGGACAATTTCAAACGTATCAATGATACCCTTGATCATCGTGTGGGGGACCTGCTGCTGAAGGCTGTTGCAGAACGGCTGACTAAATGCGTACGAATAGCCGACACCGTTGCCCGTCAGGAAATAAACCCATTATCCGATACTGTTGCGCGTCTGGGCGGAGATGAATTCACTATCCTGCTGACGGAAATCAATTCTTTCCAGGACGCCGCAAAAGTAGCGCAACGCATTCTGAATTCATTATCTGTACCGTTTCGACTGGACGGACATGAGGTATTTGTTAGCGGCAGTATCGGCATAGCCGTATACCCGTTTGACGGAGAAGACATGGACAGTCTTCTCAAAAATGCCGATACGGCAATGTATCATGCCAAAAGCCAGGGGAAAAACAACTTCCAGTTTTATAAGCAGTCAATGAACGCTACCGCATTAGAAAAACTGACCACAGAGAACAGCCTGCGTAAAGCAGTGGAACGAAATGAGCTCATTCTTCACTACCAGCCAAGAATGGAAATTCGTACTGGAAAAATCGTTGCTACGGAAGCGTTGCTGCGGTGGAACCGCCCTGGTAAGGGATTGGTTCTTCCGGCAGAGTTTATTCCACTTGCAGAAGAAACCGGTCTTATCCTCCCTATAGGTGAATGGGTTTTAAAAACCGCCTGTAATCAAAACAACATCTGGCAGAGATTAGGCTCTGCGCATACGCGCGTTGCTGTTTCCGTAAACATTTCAGGACATCAATTTAAAAATGTGGAAGGATTTATAGAAATTGTTGAAAAAGTCCTGAATGATTCCTCCCTGAATCCGGAGTATCTTGAACTGGAAATCACTGAAAGCGTCATCATGAAAAACGCGGAGACAATTATTGCCATGTTTCATAAATTGAAAAACATGGGGGCGCAACTCTCGATGGATGATTTTGGCACGGGGTACTCCTCATTCAGCTATTTAAAAC
>CAZNPC010000115.1:0-1976 GCA_964574765.1 uncultured Nitrospirales bacterium
GTTGATGACAGCGTCCATCAGTTTGAGGAATGGGGCCTTCCGATCTGGAAAAAGGGAGATGACGGATTTTCTCTTGACGGTTTTCAGTCAAAGGACGCAGGAAAGAAATCATTAAGAGAAGGCGGTACACCTGTCAGAACAGGTAAATGGCAGATAATGATCAATGGTGAATCCTACAAGGCCATAGTTGCAGAAGCTGCCAAAAAAGCCCTTGCGACTAACAGAGAGGTAACAGGCGTTGAGCAGAACCACTATGAAAGGGTGTTCATTGTCAGGCTTATAAGGGATAAAAATAACCTTGACAGAGTTGCTGCAGCAGCTGGCTTTAGCGTCAGAGAAAACAAGATATATATTTTTAAGGCCAAGGCAATGGTATTGGCTGCCGGTGGAGCGGTTAACTGTTTCAGGCCAAGATCTACAAAAGAAGGCCAGGGCAGGGCGTGGTATCCGGTATGGAACGCAGGTTCAGGATATGCCCTTGGCATGCAGGCAGGCGCTGAGCTGACCCTGATGGAAAACAGATTCGTACCGGCACGTTTTAAAGACGGCTATGGACCTGTTGGCGCATGGTTCCTGTTCTTCAAGGCAAAAGCAACAAACAGCCTTGGGGAGGATTACTGCGCAAATGAAGAGTACCTTGCTGAAGCAAGACAGAAATATGGTGAAAAGTATGTTGACAAGATGGGCACTGCTATCAGAAACCATCTGATGATGAAAGACATGAAAGCAGGTAAAGGTCCTATAATGATGGGAACCGATAAGGCAATGGATATCATTAGCAAGACATTTGTCGAAAAGCTTGGTGAAAAAGAGGCCAAAAAGAAGATCAGGCATCTTGAAGCAGAGGCATGGGAAGACTTCCTTGACATGTGTATCGGGCAGGCAGGTCTCTGGGCTGCAAAGGATATTGACCCTTCCAAATCACCTTCTGAGATCATGCCGACAGAGCCGTACATACTCGGCTCACACGCAGGCTGTGCAGGATTCTGGTGCAGCGGCCCCGGCGATATTCCAGGTACACCGGATGACTGGCATTGGGGTTACAACAGGATGTCTACTGTAGACGGTTTATTCATGGCCGGTGACATCTGCGGCGCTTCTGGTCACAAGTTCTCATCAGGTTCTCACGCTGAGGGAAGGATTGCAGGCAAGGCAGCTGTAGCTTATCTTCTCGATCATCCTGATTATAAACCTGAGCTCAGAAAGACCAATGATGAGATTGCCGGAGAACTCTACATGCCTTTTGAGGTGTATGAGAAGAGCAAGACCTATTCAACAGACCCTGAGATAAATCCTAATTACATCAAGCCGGACATGCTTCAGGCAAGACTTCAGAAGATCGGTGACGAGTACTTTGCCGGTATCTCAACATGGTATATGACATCAAAGACCATGCTTGATGAGGGATTAAAACAGCTCAAAGTGCTGAAAGAGGACTCTACCAAACTTGCAGCAAGCAATCTTCATGAGCTTATGAGGTGCTGGGAAAACTATCACAGGATTCTCTCTCTTGAGGCACATGCACGCCACATTCTCTACAGGGAAGAGTCCAGATACCCCGGCTACTACTACAGAGGTGACCACGACTTTATTGACGATGACAACTGGAAGGTTTTCACCTGTTCAAAGTACGATATGGATAAAGGAGAATTCACTATGTCCAAGAGAGATTATGTAGAGGTTATAAAATAACCTGCTGATCTCAAAAGATGTTCTCTGGGTGCTGGTAACAGCACCCAGAGAATCATTTATTAAGCAATTAAGTTATTTGGTCATTGAGTAATTAAGTTGTTTTTTTTTGGCTAAAATCCAGTAGCTGCAAAGATTGAGGTTATCTTTATCCCGTAAGAACTCCATGTGTCTGAGAGGGGAAAGATTCCTTATCTGACGGGGTTTACTAACCAATGTTTTTTATAGTAAAGTATTCCGTGCTGATAGACGTTTCAAACAACTTTATTACTCAGTAACTTAATAAC
>CAZNPC010000115.1:2076-4956 GCA_964574765.1 uncultured Nitrospirales bacterium
AATGGAGGCATGGTATGTCAGAGCAAGAAACTAATATTCTGGTTATCGGGGGCGGCATTAGCGGCCTGACGACTGCTGTTGAAGCAGCTGAGGCAGGTTATAATGTTGCAATCGTGGAAAAGACCCCTTATCTTGGCGGCAGAGTGGCCAAAATGAACAAGTATTTCCCTAAACTATGTCCGCCTGCATGCGGACTGGAAATCAATTACAGGAGAATAAAATTTAATCCGCGTGTTTCTGTTTATACCCTCGCTGACGTTCAGGACATCTCAGGTAAACCCGGCAGTTACAATGTGACTGTTAAATTAAGCCCGAGGTATGTAAACGACAAATGCACCGGGTGCAATGCATGTACAGAAGCATGTCCGGTTGAAGTCCCAAATGAAATAAACTTTGGTATGGATAAGAGAAAAGCTGCATTCATCCCGTTTGAACATGCTTTTCCTTTTCAATATGTAATAGATGGGAATGTCTGTAAAAAGGCAGACTGTAAAAAATGCGCAGATGCATGTAAATATGATGCAATTGATCTGGACATGAAATCTGAAACCATCAGCATAAAGGCAGATTCGATTGTCCTGGCTACAGGATGGAAACCTTATGATGCTAACAAAATGGACAACTTAGGGTTTGGCACAAGCCCTGATATCATAAGCAATGTAATGATGGAGAGGCTGGCATCCGGTAACGGGCCTACAGGCGGAAAACTCCTGAGACCCTCTGATAGCAGAGAGGTTAAAAGCGTTGCTTTTGTACAGTGTGCAGGCTCACGCGATGAAAACCATCTGGCATTTTGTTCTGCTGTATGCTGTCTGGCCTCATTAAAACAAGCTACATATGTAAGAGAGCAGTACCCTGATTCCAAAGCATATATGTTTTATATTGATATACGGACACCGGGAACTTCGTATGAGAGGTTTTTAAACAAAGTTAAGGAAGATGAAAATATATCTCTTATAAAAGGTAAGGTTGCAAAGGTTTCACAGGATCCTGCAACAAAGGATATTATTGTAGAGGCTGAGGATATCCTTGCAGGCGGAAAGGTCAGGGTAAATGTTGACCTGTGTGTTCTTGCAACAGGGATGGTCCCGACTATCGGGGAGATGAAACTCCCGGCTGATATTAAAATCAATGAAAACGGCTTTGTGGTCCCTGCTAAAGACCAGCAGGGCATTTTTGCAGTAGGGTGTTCAAAGAATCCTGTTGATGTTGCCAAATCAGTTCAGGAGGCGACAGGCGCCGCCCTTAAGGCCATCCAGATCTCGAGGAGGAAATCCTGATGGAAAAGAAATTAGGTGTTTATATATGTAAAGGCTGTGATATAGGAGAGACTGTAGAAATTGATAAACTGACGGAAGTAGCTACAAAGGAACACAAGGTGCCTGTTTGCAAGACCCATGATGTTCTATGCAGTCCTGAAGGCCTTGATCTGATTAAAAACGATATAAGCGGAGAAGGAATAAATACAGTCGTGGTAGCAGCCTGTTCTCCAAGGGTGAAGTTTAAAGAGTTCAGTTTCCCCGGCAGCCTTGTTGACAGGATAAACTTAAGGGAATTTGTTGCATGGAGCCAGGAACCCAAAACTGAAGATACACAGGCTTTAGCTGAGGATTACATGAGAATGGGCATTGTAAAGGCTCAAAAAGGCGATCTCCCGGAGCCGTTTTTGCTTGAAGAGACCAATAAAACAATCCTGGTTGTTGGCGGAGGTATTTCAGGCATGACATCTGCTTTAGGGGCGGCTGATGCAGACTACAAGGTATTACTTGTCGAGAAAAGCTCTGAACTTGGAGGTTGGGCTACAAAGGTTTACAAGCAGCTGCCGCAAAGCTATCCTTTTGAAAACCTTGAGGAGCCTACAGTTAAATCAGTAATAGACAGGGTACAATCGCACTCCAATATAGAGGTTTTGACATCTTCTGAGATTGAAAAGATAGCAGGATTCCCGGGTCAGTATGATGTTTCAGTAAAAACCGGTTCAGGTTCACAGCAGAAAAAGGCAGGCGCTGTTATTCTGGCTGCAGGCTGGAGACCTTATGACGCCAATAAGCTTGAACATCTCGGATATGGTAAGAACCAGAATGTTATAACAAACATACAGATGGAAGAAATAGCTTCAAAAGGCAAAATTACGAGACCTTCAGACGGTAAAGAAGCCAGGAAAGTGGCATTTATTCAGTGTGCTGGTTCGCGTGATAAAGAGCATCTTCCTTACTGTTCTTCATATTGTTGCCTGACTTCTCTGAAACAGGCAGCATATGTGAGAGAGAAAAACTCTGATGCTATGGCATATATCCTTTATAAGGACATGAGAACACCGGGCCAGCATGAACTGTTCTATAAAAAGATACAGGATGACCCTGGTGTTATGATGACAAAAGGCGAAATAACTGGTGTCAGTGAGGCTCCTGACGGCAATCTTTATATAGATTTAAAGGATACACTCCTTGGTGGAGATGTCAGGATAGAGGCTGATATGGTGGTTCTTGCCACTGGCATGGTGCCGAATACAAAAATAGAGCAGAATGCCCTGGCAGATTGGAAAAAGAAATTTGACGAGGAGATGACAAAGTCCGGCGGAAAACCAGACCCCAATGCTCCTTTAGAACCTCACAAAGTGCCCAATATCCTTCATCTCGATTACATGCAGGGGCCTGAACTGCCCATACTTGAAGAGGCATATGGTTTTACAGATTCCAATTATATATGTTTTCAGTATGAAACACGCAGAACAGGTATTTATACTGCAGGCTGCATAAGACAGCCCATGAACATGCTCCAGAGCACAGAAGACGCTCTGGGAGCGACTATGAAAGCTATTCAATGTATAGAGGCAACGGCAAACGGATATTCAGTGCATCCGAGGGCATGGGATCAGAC
>CAZNPC010000116.1:0-4903 GCA_964574765.1 uncultured Nitrospirales bacterium
GTTCCGTCAAGGTGTGTAAATGCCGTAGCAACAGCAGGGTCTGTCAGGTCATCAGCAGGGACGTAAATGGCCTGCATTGACGTAATAGCGCCTTTATTCGTGGATGTGATCCTTTCCTGCAGTATTCCCATATCTGTTCCAAGAGTAGGCTGGTATCCAACAGCTGAAGGCATCCTTCCGAGAAGCGCTGAAAGCTCGGCGCCTGCAAGTGTGTATCTAAAAATGTTATCTAAAAAGACAAGAACATCCTGTCCCTCGTCCCTGAAATACTCGGCCGTTGTAAGCGCAGAAAGTGCAACCCTTGCCCTTGCTCCAGGGGGCTCATTCATCTGACCATAGACGAGGGCTGTTTTTCCGAGAACACCTCCCTCTTTCATTTCAAGATAGAGGTCATTTCCTTCCCTTGTTCTCTCACCAACACCTGCAAACACTGATACGCCGCCGTGAACCATGGCAATATTGTGAATCATCTCCATGATAATAACTGTCTTGCCGACACCGGCGCCGCCGAACATCCCCATCTTACCGCCTTTAACAAAGGGAACAAGCATGTCAAAAACCTTAACGCCTGTCTCAAAGACCTGGGTCGACGTATCCTGCGCGACAAATTCAGGAGATTCCCTGTGAATCGGCAGTCTCTCCTTTGCTTCTATCGGGCCAAGCTGATCAATCGGTTCACCGATAACATTCATGATCCGTCCAAGCGTTTTTTCTCCAACAGGGACTGTTATCGGCTGGCCTGTATCAATAGCCAGAGTACCTCTTACGAGTCCGTCGGTTGCAGACATTGCAATAGTCCTTACCATGTTATCGCCAAGGTGAGCTGCGACCTCAAGTGTTATATTAAGGTCAGGAATGCCTTTTTCTTTATTACCCGGCTGAGAGATCGTAAGTGCATTTAATATTCCGGGTAGTTTCTGGTCAAATTCAACGTCAACAACTGCTCCAATGACCTGTGCAACTTTACCTTCATTCATGATCTATGACCTCCTATAATAATCGTTTAATAATCGTTCAAGCTGTTTAAGCTGTTCAAGCCGTTTGAACATTTGAACGGTTTGAACTATGTTTTATCATTATCCTTTCAATGCTTCAACACCGCCGACAATGTCCATCAGCTCGCCTGTAATGGATGCCTGTCTGGCCTTGTTGTACTGAAGCGTGAGTTTATCTACCATTTCATTACAGCTCTGCGTTGCATTTTCCATAGCGCTCATCCGCGCAGCTTCTTCAGATGCAGAGCTTTCAAGGAGCGCCCTGTAAATCTGTATATCTACATTTCTCGGTATCAATTTATCAAAAATTGCCTTCATGGAAGGCTCATAAATAAAATCAACTGCTTCGAATTCAGGGGCAGACTCTTCTTCTCCCTCTTCTATGGGAGCCAATGGAAGAAGTTTTGCCATTGTAATGGTCTGTGCTACCATTGATTTAAATGCATTATATACGACGGTTACTTCATCAATTGTTTCATTTATATAATTTTCCTTGATGTTATTCGCAATTTCTACGGCATCAGAATAACGTATGTTACCTGAAATGCCGGTCCATGAATTTCTCAGCTCGACGTGCCTTCTTTTAAAGTAATCTGCGGCTTTTTTGCCGACAGTGCTTATGCTTACCTCAAAATTGTCACTTTTGAGCTGACCAATAGTCTGCTGAGCGGCCTTAAGAATATTGGTGTTAAATGCGCCGCAAAGGCCTCTGTCAGAAGTGACTACGACAATTTCGACCGTTTTTCTGGGCCTGAATGAAAGCAGCGGGTGTATTTCCCTATCAGCTCCACTGGCAAGACTTGAAAGCACTGAACGCATCTTGTCTGCATAAGGCCTCAGGTCCAGCATCCGTGTCTGAACCTTTCTCAGCTTTGAAGCAGCCACCATCTTCATGGCCTTTGTTATCTTCTGGGTATTTTGAACAGCCGTTATTCTCTTTTTTATATCTCTTAAAGTAGCCATATCATTAAATCAAAAAGTAAAAATCAAAAATAAAAGATCAGGAATCATTATTTTTAATATTTTATTTTTTATCTTTGATTTTTTATGCCTGGAATCCTTTCTTAAATTCTTCTATTGCCTGACTCAGTTTTGCTTTAAGGTCGTCGTCAATCGTTTTTTTCTCTGCAAGTTCCGAACGAAGATCGTCCTTTGTTCCATGTATGAATTTAATGAATTCCTCTTCAAATTTCTTAATGGATTCAACAGGTATGTCATCAAGAAAACCCTGCGTGCCGGCAAACAGAATAATTACCTGGTCCTGCATTGTTACTGGAACATACTGGTCCTGCTTCAGTAGTTCAACCATTCTCTTGCCTCGTTCTATCTGTGCGAGAGTCGCTTTATCAAGGTCAGAGCCGAACTGGGCAAAGGCCGCCATTTCCCTGTACTGCGCAAGGTCAAGTCTGAGGGTTCCTGCAACCTGCTTCATTGCCTTTGTCTGGGCAGCGCCTCCAACACGGCTAACAGAGAGGCCAACGTTAACAGCAGGCCTTACACCGGCATAGAAAAGCTCAGGCTCAAGGTAAATCTGGCCGTCTGTGATTGAAATAACGTTTGTTGGAATATAACCGGACACGTCGCCTGCCTGTGTCTCAATAATAGGAAGAGCTGTAAGAGAACCTCCGCCGAGCTTATCAGAGAGTTTAGCTGCCCTTTCAAGCAGTCTTGAATGAAGGTAAAAAACATCACCTGGATAAGCCTCACGTCCTGGCGGACGTCTGAGAAGCAGTGAAAGCTGTCTGTATGAAGCAGCCTGTTTACTCAGGTCATCATATACAATTAAAGCATGTTTACTGTTATCCCTGAAATATTCTCCCATTGCACATCCTGTATAAGGAGCGATGTACTGAAGTGGTGCGGGTTCACTCGCTGTTGCAGAAACAATAATTGTATGCTCTAATGCCCCGGCTTCTTCGAGCTTTTTAGCAACCCGGACAACATTGGAACGTTTCTGCCCTATAGCAACATATATACATACAACATCCCCGCCCTTCTGGTTAATAATGGCGTCAATACCTATTGCGGTTTTACCGACCTGACGGTCACCGATGATAAGTTCCCTCTGACCCCTTCCGATTGGAATCATTGCATCCACTGCTTTAAGCCCTGTCTGAAGAGGCTCGCGAACAGGCTGCCTGTCAATAATACCGGGGGCAACAACATCAACTATTCTGCTTTCTTTTGAATCAATCGGGCCCTTTCCGTCAATCGGCTGTCCGATAGCATTAACTACTCTTCCGAGCAGTGCTTCGCCGACAGGCACAGACATAATTTTTCCTGTGCGCTTGACAAGGTCGCCTTCCTTGATGAGGGTATCCTCACCAAAAAGAACCGCACCGACAGAGTCTTCTTCCAGGTTCAAGGCCATTCCATAGACATCGTTCGGAAATTCAAGGAGCTCTGAAGCCATTGCATTGTCAAGGCCGTAGACCTTGGCAATTCCGTCTCCTACTTTCACGACTGTGCCTACTTCACTTACGTCTACCCGTTTTTCAAAATCAGTAATCTGTTTTTTGATTAATTCACTTATTTCTTCAGCTTTAAGATCTGTGACATCCATTAAATCACCCCCGCAAAAAAGTTAAGTTCTTTAATTCATTCCTACATCTTTTAATAAGTCTGCTTTTAAAAGTCTGAACTGACCTTTCAGGCTGCTGTCATAGACAGTGCTCCCGACTTTAACAATAAAACCGCCCAGCAGAGAAGGGTCAATCTCGCTTTCAATTTCAATGTCTTTTTGCGTCATGGCCTTCAGGGCGCTTTTAAGTCTGGAAATATATCCTTCTTCAAGAGTAACAGTCGATATTACCACGGCTGTCTGCTTTTTAAGCTTTTCGTTATAAGCATCGATTGACGCCCTTATTATTTCTTTGATGGCAGGCATGTGTCCCTGCATGATGATAAGCCTGAGGAATTTCTCACCCTGTGCGGTTATCTTGAGCTGTGAAATTACAGATTCTAATGCCTTGCCTTTTTCATCATCTGTAAATAACTGGCTTACAAACAGGAGTCTAAGCTTTTTGTCCGCATCCATCAGCCTGGAAAATATATGAAGCGCTTCCAGGACTCCCGGGATGTCTGCCGTTTCACACGTATTTATTAATGCCCTGCTGTATTTTTTTGCAATCTGGTTTTTGTTCAATTCTTGACCTCAAGTTTTTTAATGTATTCGTCTATGAGCAACAGCTGTCCTTCTTTGCCGAGCTGCTCTTTTATCTGCTTTTCCGCGAGTTCAAGCGCTGCAAGCGCTGCCTCGGATTTTATTGCTTTTTTTGCTTTTTGCAGTTCAAACGCAATATTTGCCTCTGTCTGTTCGAGAATTTTAATTTTTAATTTTTCGCCCTCAGCAATAAGCGCTTCTTTTTCTTTTTCGCCTGCTCTTTTTGCGGCATTAACTATTGCTTCTACCTCGCGGTCAGTATTTTTAAGCCTTTCCTTGACCTCGACGAGAGTTTCCCGGGCAAGTTCTTTTGCTTCCCCTGCTTCCTTTAAGGATTTTTCAATAAGTTCTGTCCGCTTTTTGAGGAATTCCTTTATGGGTTTTCTGCCGAATTTAACGAGTATGAAGACCAGTATTGCAAAATTTATACCGGGCCAGATTAAGTCTTTCCATGCGAATGCGAGCTCCCCGCCTTCTGCAGCAAAAGCCATATCATAAGATAGAACAAAGAGCACAGAGCACAGAGCACAGATGTAATAAAAAAATCTTTTTTCTTTTTTTTGTCTGGGTTCCGGTCGAAGCGAATCTACGCTTGATACGAGTGAACTCCGACTCGCTCCGAGGTTCTGTTTTCTGAGTTCTGGTTTGTTCATGCGCCGACCATTTTTTCGATAATTATCTTGCAGAAGGAGTCAATCTTTCCTCTCAGCGATTCACGCGCTTTTTTAACTTCTGCTTCAATATT
>CAZNPC010000117.1:0-4846 GCA_964574765.1 uncultured Nitrospirales bacterium
TTTTTGGCGGCATAAACTGCATCATTGATCTCCAGGCCGCCTTCCAGATTATCAGCGGCATTAAGTTTGATAAGAACAGGATAACCTTCGCCGACTACCTCACGCACTTTTATGTATACCTGCATTAGAAACCTGCTGCGGTTTTCAATACTGCCGCCGTATTCATCACTTCGGCGGTTGGTAAGGGGCGATAGAAACTGGTTGATAAGATATCCATGGGCGCCATGCAGTTCGACTGCGTCAAAGCCCCATGCCTTTGCCCTGCGTGCCCCCTCTCCCAATGCCGTAACAATATCATGAATTTTATCCTTTTTGAGTTCAGCCGGCATTTCGGAGAATTGGGCAGGCTTGACAGCAGAAGGTGCAAAAGGCTGTCTGCCGGCATTTTTTGTGTCGGTCTGTCCGCCTGCATGAACCAGCTGAACCGCGATCTTTCCTCCTGTTTCATGAACAGCACCGGTCAGCTTTCTGAAATCGTCGGCAAAGTCGTCGGTATGTATGCCCATTTTACCGGGCATCTGCCTGCCTTCAGGCCGTACAAACGTATAACCGGAAATAATCAGGCCTATGCCTCCCTGTGCCAATTCGCGATAACATTGGATCAACTTTTCCGAAGGCCTGCCTTCTTTATCGCACATACCTTCCCAGGTGGCAGATCGAACCATCCTGTTTCGCATGGTCATGCCGTTAATTAAAGTTTCTTCAAATAATGTAAGCATGTTCGATCTCCTTTCTAACAGTTTTACTTAAGAAAATTGCCTGGTTAAGATTTACTGTCTTTAAGTTTTTTCGATATCTTTTTTACGAGTACTTCTTTGATAGTATTGTCATTAAGGATCTCTAACAGGGCGTCGATGACCAGTTTAGGGTGATGAAGGCTTTGAGATCTGTCTTCAGGCACGGTCTTTTCTTTGAGTTTTTCATGCCGTGTTATTTCCATTTCATCAGGCAGATTCTCAAAGTCAATGTTATACCCGCCCAGGTCTGCCCCATCGGAAGCTGCGGCAGGTTTACCAAGATAGATTTTCTGTATGGTTCTGGTGATGGCAGATTTAATGGCAAGGACAGGCTTGATTTCCAGGCCAAGCAAAAAGCTGAGCTCATCAATGACTTTCAGGTCAGTCGGATCTGACATGGCTAATGTAAGGGTCTCTCTTTCTTTACTGAAATCAATAGGAATTATCTCGTATTTTTGAGCGGTGTCCGCGTCAATCAATTTCCGTGCATCAGGCGATATTTTTATATCTTTTAATGAAACACATATTACATTCAGCTGTTTTTCCAAAACCGAGGCGACTATTTTTTCATCTAAATAACCCAGTTCGATTAGTATAGAGGCCAGCTTTCCTCCCCACTGCTTCTGATGCGCAAGGGCTGAGTTTAACTGAGTTTTATCAATGACCCCGGCTTCAATGAGCATTTCCCCGAGTCTTTTTTTTGCTTTTGCCATAACTTTCCCCGGTTAACCCGTTATAATGTTATGCGTATTAACCTCTTTATATCAAAAGGTCATTTTTCTGTCAATAAAAAAGGGGGTCGATTCGACCCCCTTTTGAGACTTATTCTGATTGAAAGTTATTTTTTGTATTTTAAAGGAAAGTGTTCGTGTGTTTTTTCAAGCCTTTCCTTAAAGTTGAATTTATATTTGGTGTCAACCTTCTCAGTAAACGGACTGTCACTGCCGTGACATGTCATACAGCCTTTTTCATCCTCTGAAGGAATTATAAGGCCGACTGCCTTAAGTTCTTCCGAAGTATATCCGGTTTCTTTCCATGTTTTTTTGTTCTTTTTCATCACTCCACTGTATTCACCGCCAGGGCCATGACATGCTTCACAGCCGACGTTTGCAAGCTTAGGAGTTTTTTCCATGTTTTCAAAACCGCCCGGCTTGCCGTAACCTATTGTGTGGCATGCAAGACACTTGGCGTCGGCCGTATAGTCTTTCGCAGGGTCAAGACCAGCCTTTGTCTTCTCATCAGCTTTTACGCCTGCTTTAAGATTTTCAAAACTGCTCGCCATGGTTGTTTTTTCCCAGGCTTTATACTGCTTAATATGACATGCCTTACATTTCTTTGCCCCGATGTATTTCACATCATTTGCATTTGCTGTGCTTACAAAAACCAATAAGAGCATTAGCGAGAGAAGCACGGGTACTGATCTTTTCATCATTCTACAGTCCTCCTTAGGAAAGAAAATTTGTGAAGTTTACTCTTTATATTTTAAATAAAAATACGCTGTTGTGTCAATAAAATTATTTGTCACCGCCCGGCCTGAGAGGCCGTTTTATTCCCGGTGATCTGTCTTCAGGATCATGAAAATATTTATACCGGAAAAGCGCGTCAAGGCCGTGACAATCTATGCATATATTGTCATAACTGATGTTGCGCAAAAAACTGGTTGTAACATTGCCTTCCATATTTTTTCCCGCGCCTTTTTTCTTTTCCAGCGGGCTCCACTGATGGGCATTATGGCATGATGGACATGAGAGATCGCCGACATTGATCTCCCGGCCTTCTTTATCATATAAAGGTGTATAGTCTATTGCCATCCTGTCATTTCGCATAATATTGTTTATAAGCCTGTCTTTGGGATGATTCGCGATAGCCGGGATTTTGCTCTCGGCGATGCCGCCGGCTGAGTGGCAGCTCTCGCACAATGAATCCATAACAGTTTCCATGACAGTTGGAGTACCGTAATTCCGTGCCCAGAGTTTAAGTATGTTCGGGCTGTTGTGGACAAGATGGCATACTCCGCACTGGCCGGATTCTTTAGGAGTTTGTCCCAGAAGGTTTTTGGCATATGGAACTGTAATGTTAAGATCATGGTCAGTGCCGTCAATGAATGCTTTATCCTTATGGCATGTTTCGCACAGGTCGGAAAAAGGCGAATTGGATTTTCTCAGGAAACTGTTTGATGCATCTCCTTCCATATTTTTGAACTCGTAATTTGCTACAGGTTTATTCGGGTCCCAGACATGGGGATCATGGCATGTTATACATACCATTTTCCCATCCTGTATCATGTGACCCTCACTGTCATATAAAGGCAGTGTTGTTGAGATATTGAATTTCTTTAACGTCACGTCAACAGGATGGTAGATGTTACCTGTAAGTTTAGCTTTTGCCGCGCCGTTCTTGTTATGGCATGCGGAACATAATTGCGTAACAAAGTCTTTATCCCCAACAGGTTCTTTTGCCCAGTTATGGTCAGCTGCCGCGTTATGAGGAACATGGCATGCCCCGCAGGGTCCGGATGCCTTTACGTTGAAACCCTGAATGTTCTTTTCTTCGGGGGCGGTTACCTCAAGGTTGTGATCCGAAGTTACTACCTGCTTTTTTTGTATATGACATTCCAGGCAGAGGGCAGACGCGGAGCTGTTGGATATCCTGAGGAAACTGTTTGAGGAATCGCCTTCGACGTTCTTGCCCCCCTTGTTTGAGGAAGAGCTTGGATCCCAGACATGAACATCATGGCAGGTAAAACACTGTACTTTTCCAGCCGGATTCTTGCTGCCGTCAGACGCGAACAGAGGAAGTTCACTGGGAATAGCGGCTTTCCTGGCAGGCTCCACATCTATCGGATGCGAATACTTGCCGATCCGCTTGATCTTATATTCAGTATCATCCCCATGGCATGTAAGGCACATCTGGGTGGCGGGATTTCCGGATTTGAGGGGCCTTGCCCAAAGTTTTCTGCCTGAAGCCTTATGAGGGGTATGGCACGCACCACAGGGGCCTGATTCAGACAGGGTCCGGCCTTTTATATTTTTCTCATCAGGCAGAGTCAGGCGCAGATCATGTTTTGTGTCAACCAGGTCTTTTTGTTTTATATGGCAGGTTCTGCACAGATCTGAATTTTTGTTGTCAATTACCAGGAGTTTTTCCCCTTTGGATCCATGAACAATGTGACAGCTCTGGCATATGACTCTGTTTTTATTTCTCGCTCTTTTGCTGCCCAGATTAAAGAGCTTATCAGGAAGCTCAAGCGCGGTTGTATTTATCGGATGACCGTTTGATCGCATGTAATCAGCTTCATTTCTGTGGCACATTTTGCATAGGCCTGAATCTATATTTTCTTCTCGGATGACAGACGTGCGGCCCAGAGGATCGCCGTGAGGGGCCGCGCCTTTTCCATGAGCAGAGTGACAGGTCCCGCAGTATATTTCTCCTTTAACACTTAACGGAAGGTTTTCAGGTACCCTGATATTTCTGGAGGGCTTTATAAATGTTGGATGCCTGTTGAATTTCCACACGATTGAACGTGAATCCAGTACGTAACCGTCATGACAGGAGTAGCATATGTCCTCAGAGCTTACAACTCCCTGGGTATCTTTCATAAGCACGCTTCCCGGCTGCCATTCGATCAGTGTTTCTTTATCGGTCCTGAAGTCATCCATCCACATTATGTGACACATCACGCAGTCTCTTTTTGAAGACATATCGAGAGCGAAGGCAGGCGAAGAGATAACAAGACAGATAAGAAGTGCCAGTAGACTTAATGGAATAAGTCTGAAATTAGATGATACATAATTCATGATTTTATAACCTGTACCATACCAACATCCCTGCCTACCGGCCCGCTTCGCCGAATCGAGGCGAGCAGGCAGGCGGCATCCGGAATCCCGTATCAATTCAGGTACAGTTTATTAGTCTAATATTTTCAAAACTGTCACTTTATTTTCTCTCATCTCAACCACATAAAGCTTGTCTTTTCTGTCAATAAATAGTCCTGTAGGTGTAATAAACTTTCTTTTTTTGCCTTTGTTGCAGACTATTCCTATGAAACGACCCAGGTCGGTCATTACCTGTACATTACCCATATAACTGTCACTGATAAAGACCCTGTT
>CAZNPC010000118.1:0-4838 GCA_964574765.1 uncultured Nitrospirales bacterium
AATTGAGACAGCTCTTTGGGAATCTCCATGGATAAATCATCAAAGAGGCTTCCTGCTCCGGCATAATACTTTTTACCGTTGATTTGTGCTTCCAGCCCTCTCCCCTTTATTGCCCTGAACCCGCTAATCTCTTTAAATCTTATATTTTTATCACGCGCTTTCTTAAGAACGGCTTTTGCGATAGGGTGTTCTGAACGGGACTCCAGAGATGCGGCTATGGACAGCACCTCTTCTGAGGAGTGGCCGTTGAAACCGACAACATCAGTAACCTCCAGTTTGCCTTTGGTCAATGTGCCTGTTTTATCAAACGCAATGGCTTTGACCCTGCTCAGCTCTTCCAGATAAGTGGCGCCTTTGATCAATACACCGTGCCTTGCAGAGCTAGTTAATGCGGATACCATGGCAACTGGTGTTGATATGGCCAGGGCACACGGACAGGAAACAACCAGAAGCACCAGTGCGCGGTAAAACCATACGTCCCAGGGATACCCCAGAATAAAAGTCGGCACAAGAAATGCGGCAAATGCAAGACCAATAACTGCGGGCGTATAGTACCGGGCGAATTTGTCGATATACTTCTCTGTCTTTGATTTTTTTCTTTCTGCCTCTTCAACCATTTTAACGATTTTGGAAAGTACAGTATCCCCGGTTTTTTTAGTAACCTTTACTTCAAGATAACCTTCCTCATTCATTGTGCCTGCATAAACTTCATCGCCTTCTGTCTTTTCTGCCGGGAGCGACTCTCCGGTTATAGGAGATTCATTAATGGAGGAATGACCGATTAAGACCTTCCCGTCTAAAGGGATTTTTTCTCCGGGACGAATAACAATAATGTCTCCGATTTGAACTTCATGCACGTGAAGCTCAATTTCCTCATTATTCCTCTTTACCCTTGCAGTGTCAGGGGCTAATTTTAACAGTTGGCTGATAGACTGTTTCGCCCTGTCAGCAGCATAGTCCTCCAATGACTCAGCAATGAAAAAAAGAAAAATCACTGCCGCGCCTTCTTCGCCATGGCCTATGAAAAAAGAGCCGAAAGCCGCAATACTTATAAGGCAGTTCATGTCCAGGCGTCGTTTGAGTATTGAAAGTCCGGCCTTCTTCAGGATGTCCCTTCCGGAAACGGCAATAACAGACAGAAAGACAATCTGTGCGAGAATATTCAGAGATGTTAAAAACTCAAGTATCAGTCCTGTAGCAAGGAATCCCGCAGAAATAATGCCAACGATTAATTTCTGGCGCTTCCAGAAAAGCGGCTTTTCTTCAAAGAAGTCCGCAGAACAGCAGGAACAGCTATTTTCATCATGGTTGTTATCTTTTTGATGTCCCATTTTTAATTCCAAACTCTTAACTTTTAACTCCTGTTTTATTCCCTGACATGTTTTAATCCTTCATTAAACAACCTGTTGATATGCCTGTCATCCAATGAGTAATAGACCATTTTCGCCTCTTTTCTAAATTTAACCAGGCGCATGTTTCTTAAAATCCTTAACTGATGTGAAACAGCAGATATACTTATACCTAAAATACCGGCAATGTCACATACGCAAAGTTCTTCCTTTGACAGGGCATAGATTATTTTCAGCCTTGAAGAGTCGGCCAATACGCCGAAGATCTCAGATAAACTGTAAACGTCTTCATTAGAGAGCATTGCTTTTTTAACTGCCCTGACTTTTGTTTTGTTTACAGACTTAACCTCACATATGTCTTTTTGTTTCTTTATCCGCACGACGGCACCCCCCCCCTTGACATTTGAACAATTGCTCAACTATAATGTTTCAAAGCCTAATTGTCAAGATCTCAATCTAAATAGAACTTTTATTGATTTTAAATTTCTTAATTTTTTTTCACAATTTCAAGTTATGTTATTACATAATGATTTAAAATAAAGGTGTAGCTGGAGGATGAAATGAATTTCAGAAAAACATTACTAGCGCTGATATCTCTGGTTTTGCTTTCCCTTTCACTGCAGGCACAGGCAGGTAAAGTGCCTGGTGTTGCGGGTGTATATGACACGATGCCGGGAGAAGAGTTCGAATTTGACGGTAAAGTCGTCGAAATAGTTGAGTATATGAGTTTCTACTGTCATACATGCTATGAATTCGAAAAGTCTATACCGATAATCAAAGCCAAATATGCCGGGAAGATCAAATGGAAAACGTTGCCAATATACTGGAGCGACCACGGCTCATCCAAACCGGGTGAGGCATACCTTATAGCAGAGGAAATGGGCAAAGGTGAAGCAATAAAAAAGGCTATTTTTCATGCTCAAATGGTGCAGAAAAAAAATATTTCTGATATTAATGTCCTTGAGAGCGTAGGTGAAGAAGTTGGACTTGGTTTTGAATTCAGCAAAAAGCTCAGAGCAGGAGAAAAAGCGGGAGAAGCACAAAAAGCCGTTGCTATGTCAAAAAAAATCGGGGTCAATGAAACGCCGACTTTAGTCATTGCCGGAAACATACTAACAAACTCACACCCGATGAATCACGACCTTGACACATTCCGGATTAATGTTATGGCTATTTTGGAAAGTATTTTAAAGCAATAATTTATTTGCTTTGCCGGCACAGGTTGTTGCTGCCAAAATCACGGTACATATTAATATAATCCGTTTCATAGAGCCTCCTCTATTTTCAATGTCCCCTGTTTTACAGCTTTGCCCTACGCAATCTGAGGGCATTACCCACCACAGATACCGAACTGAGACTCATGGCGGCGGCTGCGATAATCGGGCTCAGCAGAATTCCGAAAAATGGATAAAGTATACCCGCCGCAATTGGAACACCAAGGGCGTTATAAGCAAAAGCAAAAAAGAGATTCTGCTTGATATTGCGCATGGTCGCCCTGCTCAGGAGCCTTGCACGGAGGATTCCCCTGAGGTCCCCTTTTACAAGCGTGACTCCGGCACTTTCCATTGCAACATCAGTTCCTGTTCCCATTGCTATACCGACATGGGCCTGTGCAAGCGCGGGGGCATCGTTGATGCCGTCGCCTGCCATGGCCACAATTCGTCCTTCATTCTGGAACCGTTTAACACTGTCTGCCTTCTGGTCCGGAAGCACCTCGGCAACTACATCGTCAAGACCGAGCTTCTTTGCAACAGCTTGTGCTGTCGTAGCGCTGTCACCGGTAAGCATCACGACCTTAACGCCGTCTTTGTGAAGCCTTTCAATTGCTTCAGGCGTAGTTTCCTTTATAGGGTCAGCGACTCCAAGCAGCCCCGCCGCCTTTCCGTCAACTGCGACAAACATTACTGTCTGTCCCTCGGAGCGCATAGCCTCTGCTTTTTGAGATAATCCGCCGGGTTCAATTCCAAGATTACCGAAGAGTTTAAGATTGCCAAGTACCACATTTCGGCCATCCACTTTACCAGAGACACCTTTGCCGGTAATTGACTCAAAAGATTCAACTTTTCTCAGGGATATGCTCTTCTCATCCGCTCCTGCGACAATTGCCTCTGCAAGAGGATGTTCGCTTCCGCGTTCGAGACTGGCGGCAAAATAAAGCATTGATTTCTCATCAAAACCTTTGGACGGGATAACACTGACCAACTTCGGTTTACCAACAGTAAGGGTCCCTGTTTTGTCAACAACAAGGGTGTTTACCTTTTTCATAACCTCAATGGCCTCGGCATTCTTAAAGAGTACCCCGAAAGCAGCTCCCTTCCCGGTGGCAACCATGATCGACATAGGTGTAGCAAGACCGAGTGCGCAGGGGCATGCAATAATAAGAACAGCAACTGCATTAATAAGCGCATAGACAAAGCGCGGCTCCGGCCCTATCCATGCCCACACTATAAAGGTTATAACTGCGATAGTGATGACTGTCTCCACAAAATATCCGGCAACAATGTCAACAAGCTTCTGGATCGGTGCGCGGCTGCGCTGTGCCTCTGCCACCATATTAACGATCTGAGCAAGCAGTGTATCGGCTCCAACTTTTTCAGCCTTCATCACCAGTGTCCCTGTACCGTTTATAGTCGCCCCGATAACACGTTCTCCCGCCTGTTTTGAAACGGGGATCGGCTCACCCGAAACCATCGATTCATCAACCGAACTCGAACCTTCAGTAACCATTCCGTCCACCGGAATCTTCTCACCCGGCCGTACACGAAGCAGGTCGCCCGGAATTACATGCTCCAGCGGAATGTCTTCCTCTTTTCCATCTCTAATACGTCTGGCCGTCTTTGGCGCGAGACCCAGAAGGGCCTTGATAGCCGCGCCTGTCTGACTTCGGGCCTTCAATTCGAGAACCTGACCCAGAAGAACCAATGCCACTATAACCGCTGCGGCTTCAAAGTAAACTCCCACTTCACCGCTCTCGCCCCGGAAAGATACAGGAAATATACCGGGAAAGATTGCGGCTATCACACTATATACATATGCAACGCTGACACCGAGCCCGATCAGGGTAAACATATTGGGATTGCGGGTAATTATCGATTGCCATCCTCGTACGAAAAAGGGCCAACCGCCCCAGATGACAACAGGTGTGGCCAGGATAAGTTCCAGCCACTTAAGTACTTCTCCAGAGGCTATGCGTTCTATCGATATCCCCGGTATGATTCCGCCCATGGCTATAGCAACAAGAGGTACGGTTAACAACACGCTTACCCGGAAACGCCGTGTCATGTCAATCAGTTCGGGATTTTCTTCTTCCCCGGAAACAGCAGTACGGGGTTCAAGTGCCATTCCGCATTTGGGACAGTTTCCAGGCTCATCCCGGACTATCTCCGGATGCATGGGGCATGTCCATTCGGTTTTTGCCGGAGTTGCGGAAGGTGCAACAGGCTCAAGCGCCATTCCGCATTTGGGACACGACCCATGACCTTCCTGCCG
>CAZNPC010000119.1:0-4804 GCA_964574765.1 uncultured Nitrospirales bacterium
AACAGTCAACTAATCAAACCCCTTCTTGCTCTTCAGGGGTCCAGATGTATTTTTGGATCTGAAGCTGCAGTCTAAAAGGCAGGTTGTCCCGCAGAATCCAGGAAGCAAGGTTTTTGGGCTGCATAATGCCGTAGGCAGGAGACATGAGGATATTTTTAGTTTTATCCATTAAATTATATTTATTGATCATTCCTTTTGCCCACTCATAATCTGACTCGTCAATAATCACAAACTTTATTTCATCATTGCTTTTTATAACGTCCATGTTCTTGATGTTCATTCTCTCGCTCATTCCACTTTTCGGAGTCTTTATATCCATGATGATTGTAAGCCTTTTGTCAAGGCATCCGATGCATATAGAGCCGTTTGTTTCAACAAGCACTTTATATCCTTTATCAAGAAGGGTCTTTAAAAGCGGAGGAGTTTCTTCCTGAAGGAGCGGCTCACCGCCTGTAAACTCAATACAGTTAACCCCGAACTCTTCGATCTTTGCTATGATCTCATCGTCAGAGAGTTCCTTGCCGTGATAGAAAGCATAATTTGTATCACAATAGGTACATCTCAGATTGCATCCGGCCAGTCTTATAAATGTACAGGGAAGTCCTGCATAAGTTGATTCTCCCTGGATACTTTTGAATATTTCGTTTACTTTAAACATATTGATATTTACGGGTTAATTACCTTAACGAAGGCGTCAACAAGATGCGGGTCAAACTGTGACCCTGCCACGCTTTTTAATTCATCAATAGCTTCCTTAACCGTGAGCTTTTTTTTGTATGGCCTGGGTGATATCATGGCATGAAATGCCTCTGTTATTGCAAGTATTCGAGCGTGCAGAGGTATCTTATCTCCTGATATGCCGGCAGGGTAACCATTGCCGTCAAAACGCTCATGGTGATAAAGGATTATTGGCAGAATGGTTTCAATAAGCGGGTAATTTTTTAAGACCATTTCCGCAAGCCCCGGGTGTGCCTGTATAACTTTCTTTTCTTCTTCCGTAAGTTTCCCGGGTTTGTTAAGGATTCTTTCAGGTATATGCATTGTGCCGATGTCGTGAAGTATACTTGCGATTCTAAGGCTTTCAATTTCTTCTTCGTCAAGGCCAAGCTCTTTTGCCAGTGATATAGAGAGCCTGGCAACTTCAACAGAATGTCCTTTTGTATAAGGTGTCCTTGAGTCAACTATATTTGCAAGATTTTCTATGGCAGGCTGTTCAGCTTCGAAAGGCTCGTCTTCCCTGACTTTTTTATAGCTTTCTTCAAAACCGTATGCAAGGTTTTTTCCATGCTCTTTTGCGTAATACAGGGCTTTATCAGCCATTTCTATAAGCTCGGTCTTTTCAAGGGCATTGTCAGGAATTGAAGCAAACCCGATACTGACTGTTATGAGGGCGTTTTCACCGCTCGGAAGAATGAAAGGGGTTTTTTCAATTCTTGCCCTGAGTCGTTCAGACAGTATCTTTGCACCTTCAAAAGGTGTTTCAGGCATAATTACGGTAAATTCCTCGCCTCCATATCTCGCAGCAAAATCTGTTTTTCGGATCTGGTTCTCAGTTATTGAAGCAATTGATTTAAGCACCATGTCGCCGACCTGATGACCGTAGATATCATTAAAATTTTTAAAGTTGTCAACATCCAGTATTAAAAGTGATAGTGTGCGATTATATCTTTTACAGATCTCAATTTCTTCTGATAACCGCTCCTGGAAATGCCTGTGATTATTTATTCCTGTTAAACCGTCTGTAATAGCCAGACTGGTGATCTCATTGTGCATTGAAATTGTCTGAAATGCCTGAAAAGCAAAGTTCATCATCATGTCTTCATCATTCTCGTCATATGAGCCCTCTAATTTGTCTGCCAGTATCAGCAGGCCAGCCAGTTTATTTGACGATGTCAGCGGCACAGCAAGCAGATTTCTGACATTCAGGTTTAACTCCTGTATATTTATCTCTTCATTTTCGTCAGAGGCCAGTCTTAAAGGTATCATACTATCAAAGCATAACTTGAAAAAACCGTCATGATCAAGATGGACGGTTGAAGGGTCCTGGATGTCATCGCTTGTAACATAAACCTTGGTCTTGAAAGAACCGGGCTCAAATGTTATGGCTGCGCAATACCCGGATTTTATAAGGTCCTTTGTCCTGTCAACAAAATTTTTCAGGATAGTGTCGAACTTGAACTCAGAAGTAATAAAACTCATCAGCTCATTCAGTATTGCAAGTTCACGCACAGCTTTTTGTCTGTTAGCGATTGCTTTTTGAAGGTCCGACATCTTTTCCCTGTATGATTCAGCCATATTATTAAGGTTAGAAGCCAGGTCAGACAGTTCGTCCGATCCTTTTATGTCTATTTTTACATCATGGTCTCCCTGTATCATGCTTTTTGTGAAACGCCTGATCTCTTCAATCAGGTTAAATATCCTGTTCATCAGGGCTTTGGAAATTATTACTCCGCTTGCTGCGGTAAGAAAGGAAATGATGATTAATGTGTAAATGCTTATGTTCAGGCGCTGTGTGTGCCATTTGTAATCAACCCCAAGATCGGTGAATAGGTTGATGGCTATGAAAAAAGAGAGGCCGGCTATTATAAGGATAGCCAAAATAACAAGAAAAAAAGTTATGTTGATTCGTTTAATTAATTTCATTCAAAGCTTTCCTGCCGGTCAATAGAAAATGTTATTAGCTTTCAATTATGATATAATTTTTATAATGAAAAAGAAAGTGCTTTTAATCCTTCTGGTTTTATTTTCTCTGCTTTTACCTCTTCCTGTAAATTCTGATGTAATGGTCATCAGGGCTGAAGGAGTAGTAAACCCTGTAATGTCAGAATTTATAAACAGTAGCATTGATGAAGCGGCAGGAGAGAAAGCCGAGGCCCTTGTTATTGAACTTGACACACCGGGAGGCCTTGATACTTCGATGCGGGAAATTGTCAAGGATATCATAGCGAGCACGATTCCGGTAGTGGTGTATGTATCACCGAGCGGGGCGCGGGCAGCTTCTGCAGGCGTGTTTATCACCCTGTCTGCACATGTGGCGGCAATGTCACAGGGAACCAATATAGGTGCCGCTCATCCCGTAAGCCTTGGGGGGAAGATGGACGAGACCATGGCTGCAAAAGTAGAAAACGATGCAGCGGCCTATATAAGAACAATTGCCGAGAAAAGAGGAAGAAATGCTGATTGGGCTGAAAAAGCTGTCAGGGAGAGTGTTTCAATAACTGAGAAAGAAGCGCTTGATTTAAAGGTTATCGACTTTATAGCTTTAAATACTGAGTCACTGCTTAAGGATATTGAAGGCCGTGTAGTTGAGACATCTGCAGGGGAGCTGACGATAAGAACAAAAGGGGTACCGGTCATTCATAAGGAAATGGGGCTGAGACTTAAAATACTGAAACTTATCAGTGACCCGAATGTGGCGTATATACTTATGCTCCTTGGTTTTTACGGTTTATTTTTCGAATTTTCAAACCCAGGTTCCATATTCCCCGGAGTTTTTGGAGCCATCTCTTTGATCGTTGCGTTTTATTCCTTAAACGCCCTGCCTGTAAATTATGCTGGCCTTCTTTTGATAATTCTGGCTATAATTCTTTTTTTACTTGAGATAAAGGTCATCTCCCACGGTATTCTCACGATTGGAGGTATAATATCAATGTTTATCGGTTCTATTATGCTTTTTGAATCCTCACAGCCTTTTTTCAGGGTTTCGTTATGGGTTATTTTCCCTGCGGTATTTCTTACTGCCCTGTTCTTCAGCCTTATTATTGCCCTTGCTGTAAAGGCTTACAGGCGAAGACCGGCAAGCGGGATGGAGGGGCTTGTGGGCCTTGAAGGAGAGGCAAGAACTGATGTACATGAACAGGGACAGGTTTTTGTGCATGGTGAAATATGGGGTGCAAGGAGTGAACAACCCATAAAAGCCAATGAAAAAATCACAGTGGAAAAAGTCGAGAACCTGAAACTGAAGGTACGCTCATTAAAAGACAGTCATTAATGTATCGTGTAAACGTTTATTAACTGACTCAATAATTTACTAACCCTATAACTCAAAAAAGGAGGACAACATGCCTCAGATAAGTCTTGGAATTTTATTTGCCATTGGTCTTGTCGTTTATGCATTGTTTTCTATAATCAGGGTGCTTCGTGAATACGAAAGGGGCGTTATCTTCAGGCTTGGAAGGCTGATACCGATAAAAGGACCGGGCCTGATCATTTTAATACCGGTCATTGATAAGATAGTAAAAGTTGACCTGCGTACAGTTACCATGGATGTTCCTGCACAGGACGTCATTACCAGAGACAATATATCGGTCAAGGTCAATGCTGTTGTCTATTACAGGGTGCTTGACCCTACAAAGGCGATCAACGAAGTAGAGGATTATCATTATGCCACTTCCCAGATGTCACAGACCACTCTGAGGAGTGTTCTGGGGCAGAGCCAGCTTGACGATCTGCTTGCAAAAAGAGACGAACTGAATGCACAATTGCAGAAGATAATAGACGACCAGACAGAACCATGGGGTATCAAGGTATCGACTGTTGAGGTGAAGAACGTTGACCTGCCTATAGAGATGCAGCGGGCTATTGCCAAACAGGCAGAGGCAGAGCGTGAAAGAAGGGCAAAAGTTATTCACGCAGAAGGTGAATTCCAGGCATCTCAGAAGCTTGCTGACGCAGCAGCCATTATAGGAACACAGCCTGCTGCCCTCCAGCTCAGATTCCTTCAGACACTTACAGAAGTAGCCGCTGAAAAAAATTCAACAACAATATTCCCTATTCCTCTCGACCTTTTCGAACCGTTTATCAA
>CAZNPC010000120.1:0-4778 GCA_964574765.1 uncultured Nitrospirales bacterium
GGGATTCTGACGAAAATTATAGGCACAAAGAACGAAAGGGAGCTCAAAAAGCTGTGGGCTGTTGTAGATCAGATTAATGCCCTGGAGCCGGCAATGAAGTCTCTCGACGATGCCGCCCTGAAGGCCAAAACCGATGAGTTCCGCGAGCAGCTCGGGGCTGGAAAGAGTATGGATGATATTCTTCCCGAAGCCTTCGCCCTTGTCAGGGAAGTCTCTCTCAGGGTGCTTTTAATGCGTCATTTTGATTCTCAGCTTATAGGCGGGATTACCCTTCATAACGGTACGATAGCTGAAATGAAGACCGGTGAGGGCAAGACACTTGCAGCGACCCTGGCTGTATATCTGAACGCTTTGGACGGCCGGGGTGTCCATGTAATTACCGTAAATGACTATCTTGCAAAAAGAGATGCACAGTGGATGGGCCCTCTATATGATTTCTTCGGCTTCTCCGTCGGTATCGTCCAGCATGATTCCTCATTTATTTATGATCCTGTGCATCATTCCGATGACAAGAGACTTCACAATTTAAGGCCTGTGGAAAGGCAGGCCGCCTACGGGGCTGATATAACGTACGGCACAAACAATGAATTCGGTTTTGATTATCTCAGGGATAACATGAGGTATGACCTGAATGATTATGTTCAGAGAGAGTTGAACTTCACTATTGTGGATGAAGTGGACAGTATTTTGATCGACGAGGCCCGAACCCCGCTTATTATTTCCGGCCCTGCCGAGGAATCAACTGACAAGTATTACAAAATAAACATGATAGCTCCGAAACTCGGGAAGGAGACCGACTATACGATCGATGAAAAGGCAAAGTCAGTAACACTTACGGATGACGGCAGTCTTAAAGTTGAAAAAATGCTCGGTGCGGGCAATCTCTATGACCCGGCCAATATCGAGCTTGTGCATCATGTCAATCAGGCCTTGCGGGCGCACACGCTTTTTAAGCGTGATGTGGATTATATTGTCAAGGACAATGAGGTTGTGATAGTTGATGAGTTTACAGGCCGTCTTATGCCGGGCAGGCGGTGGTCTGACGGTCTTCATCAGGCCATTGAAGCGAAAGAAGGGGTCAAGATAGCCAGTGAAAACCAGACACTTGCAACCATTACATTCCAGAACTACTTCAGGATGTACAACAAACTTGCAGGAATGACAGGAACTGCAGACACTGAGGCCGCGGAATTCGCAAAGATCTACAACCTTGATGTTTTGATCATCCCTACCAACAAGCCTATGATAAGAATTGATAATCCGGATGTAATTTACAAGAACGAAAAGGCAAAATTCAGGGCTGTGACCCAGGATATTGAAGACTGCCATAAAAGAGGCCAGCCGGTTCTTGTGGGTACTATCTCAATAGAAAAATCAGAAGTCCTCAGTTCAATGCTGAAGAAGAGAAAGATACCTCATTCTGTTCTTAATGCCAAATATCACGAGAAAGAGGCTGAGATCATTGCACAGGCCGGGAAGCGCAGTTCAGTTACACTGGCAACGAATATGGCTGGAAGAGGAACTGACATTGTTCTTGGCGGTAATCCCGAGGGGATGGCCAAGGAAATACTTAAGGATAAGAAGGACTATACGGAACAGGAGTATGAGGATGCCCTGATAAAGGTCAGAGAAAAATGTAATAAAGACCGTGAAAAGGTTCTATCAGCCGGGGGGCTGCATATACTTGGAACCGAAAGACATGATGCCAGAAGAATTGACAATCAGCTCAGGGGTCGTTCAGGCCGTCAGGGGGACCCGGGAACATCCAGATTTTATCTTTCAATGGAAGACGACCTCATGAGGATATTCGGTTCTGAGAGGATATCAGGCCTGATGGGAAGACTGGGAATGGATGAATCCCAGCCGATTGAACATAAGCTGGTTTCCAAGGCAATTGAGAACGCGCAAAAGAAAGTTGAGTCTCACAACTTTGATATCAGGAAGCACCTTCTTGAATATGATGATGTTATGAACAAGCAGAGAATTGAGATCTACTCTTTCAGGCGGGAGATACTTGCAGGGGAGAATCTTAAAGACAGGGTGCTTGAGATGGCGGATGACGTACTGGAAGAACTGCTGTTCATCTACTGCCCTGATGATAAGCATCCCGAGGAGTGGGATACCGGCGGATTGAGAGAGGGCCTGTTCAGGCAGTTCTCTATTTATCCCGACATCCGGGATCCTAAGGATATTGAGGAACTTCGCCGCACATTGTCTGATGATATAAAGACGTCATACGAGAATAAGGAAAAAGAGATTGGTGAGCCGATGAGATATCTGGAAAAAGTGGTCCTGCTGCAGATCGTCGACACTCAGTGGAAGGACCATCTTTTGAGCATGGACCATCTGAAAGAGGGAATCGGCCTGAGAGGCTATGGTCAGAGAGACCCGCTTGTGGAATATAAAAAAGAGGCGTTTGACGCTTTCTCGGATATGAGCGGCAGGATCGCGTCTGAAGTGGCGAGCAGACTCTTCAGGATTCAGATTGAAAAAAACGAGGAGGCTCGCAAAAAAATAAGGTTAAAACCTGCCAATATACAGTACAATATAGGACGTGGCGGAGAAAAGCCGCAGACAGTCGTAAAAGGGAAAAAAATCGGCAGAAATGACCCGTGTAGCTGCGGAAGCGGGAAAAAATACAAAAAATGCTGCGGTATGGGTAAAAGGTAGCGGGCGTACCGGGTTAAATTAATGAAGAAGATACTCGTAATAGACCGGAACGAATCATCAATCTTTGATTTTAGCAGCAAACTGGGTAAGAAGGGTTTTTCATTAATTAAGACAAACAGTTTTAAAGAGGCATTTCCATATCTTCAAAGAGACACCATAGACCTGATCGTAGTTGACAGAAGTCTTTCCTCAGATGGTGATAATTTCGATGAATTTATGGAAGTTACGAATTCCATACCCAAAATGGTAATTCTGCGGGGCCTGGGTTTCAGGGGCATGGGTGCCTGGCTAAAGCATAAGCTGACTGTGCCCGTTCGTGAGCCTCTTTCTTCGCAGGAATTCGAATATCATGCGAATAAGCTTTTAAAGGAAAAGTCACTGGGCGGGGACAACAGGATCCTGAATGATGCCCTGCAGACAAAAAACAGGGAGATCAGCTTTTTTGAGGACATAACCAAGATCCTTATTTCCACACTTAATCTGAATAAGATACTGCCTTCAATTATGAAAAAAACAAAAGCTATGATCGGGGTTGAGGCATGGTCTATCCTTCTCGTTGATGAAGAAAGTGGTGACCTTTATTTTGAAAAAGCTCAGGGTAAAGAAAAAAAGAAAATTAAGAAATTCAGGATCAAGATGGGAGAAGGGATTGCGGGCTGGGTTGCTCAGGAAGGTATTCCTGTAATAGTGCCTGATGTGTCAAAGGACCCCCGTTTCTCCGGAAGGATAGATAAACTGCTGCAGTTCAGGACTAAATCCCTGATGTGTGTGCCTATTACAATTGAAGGCAAGGTAATAGGCGTATTGGAGGTCGTTAATAAGGCTTCAGGAGAGCCTTTCGCAAAGAAAGACCTGGACCTGCTGTTAAAACTGGTCAATCATGCTGCTATGGCCATTGAGAGAGCCAGTTTGTATCAAAAAATGGAGGAACTTACCCTGACGGATGATGTTACCAATATATTCAACACCCGTTATTTAAACCGCGCAATAGAAATAGAGATCGACAGGTCAGAAAGATACGGTTCGCCATTTACAGTTATATTTATGGACCTTGATTCGTTCAAAAAGGTAAACGATCAGCATGGACATCTAATTGGCGGCAAGGTTCTTATAGAAGTCGCCCAGCTTTTACTGGACGGCCTTAGAACGGTTGATATTGTTGCCAGATACGGCGGAGATGAATTTGTTGTTGTTCTGCCCCAGACTCCTCCCAAATCGGGTTATTATGTTGCCGAGAGACTGAGGAAGGCAGTGGAACATTATGTTTTTTTGAAACAGGAGGGATATTCCCTGCGGCTTACAGCCAGTTTCGGGGTGGCATCGTATCCTGAGAACGCAAAGAGCAAAGACGAGCTTTTCCGGACTGCTGATGAGGCCATGTATAAGGGCAAGTTTTCAACAAAAAATACCGTATATGCCGCGATAAAATAGTTTTCTGCTATAATTTTTCTTTCAGAATAGAATATCATCTGTATTTAGAGCAATGAAGCTGAATCTTTGAGAGGATACGAAGAATAAGAAATGGCTATTTGGTGGTGGACTCAGTATCGCAGGCTTCTCGATAATATGCCGGACGGTGTGTATTTTGTCGATCTCGGACAAAAAATCCGGTACTGGAACAGAAAAGCCGAATCAATTACCGGGATTTCCGCTGACGAAGTCCTGGGCAGACAGGTTACACAGACTGGTATTGTGTATGAGGACGGCCGGGGGAATGTGCTTAACCAGTATGAATATCCGGTGACAATATGTTTTCAGGAAAAGAAGCCAGCCAGCAGGAATTACACCATAAGGACAAAAGATACCCGGATGGTACATGTTGAGGAAAATGTCATCCCCCTCTTTAACAGAGGTGAACTGACCGGTATCATTGCGTCATTCAGAGACATTTCGCGTTGTGTTCAGCAGGTAGAGAACAGGTTAAGAAATGAGAACAAAGAACGTCTGATTCCCATCTGCGGATGGTGTAAGAAAATAAAGAGTGATGATAACTATTGGGAACAGCTGGAGGTTTATCTTACGAATGAAGGATTTGGCGTGTTCACACACGGCATGTGCCCTTCATGTGCAGACAAGATATTTGACAAAAAAATATACCTGGAAAGCTA
>CAZNPC010000121.1:0-4752 GCA_964574765.1 uncultured Nitrospirales bacterium
GGTGATAATGTAGCTGCTATCCAGGAATTGAAGGATCTGGCTGGTATCTATGAGAAAAATAAACTTCCTGATGAAGCACTTCAAACATTTAAAGAAATTCTTAAGTTAAGTCCGGCTGATGAAGATGTGCAGGTCAAGATCAAAGAGCTTGAATCAGAGGCCGGGGTTGCGGCAGGGGTTTCATTTGAAGACAATCCTGTTGAAGACCTGCTTCCAAAGGTTGATGAATATATAAGCGGGGGACAAATCAACGAGGCTTTAGAGTCACTGGAGAAACTAAAGAGCAGAGAGCCCCACAACCTTGATATTCGCACAAGACTAAAAGATGTCTATGTTAAATCCGGGAATAAGGACAGGGCAGCTGATGAATGCTTTGCCATTTCTGAGCTATATGAGAAAAACGGAGATATGGAGGCAAAGAACATCGCAATTGAAGAGGCAAGAGCAATTAACCCTGCTGATGCCAGGTTTCTTACGGCCGGCATTCCTTCGCCTAAACCAGAAATTGCTGATGTGCCTGATGAGCCGGAGGCTGCCGCGGCCATTCCGTCTGAACCTGCGGCCGCCCCTGCAGTTGAATTGTCCGATGAAAAAATTGCGGAAGAGCTTGCTGAAGCTGATTTCTATGCGCTACAGGGACTTAAGGATGAGGCTGTAGCGCTTTATGAAAAACTTCTTTTGGCATCACCAGGTAATGAGGAGATAAGTAATAAACTCAAGGCATTAAAGCCTGAAGACGGCGGCCAGGAAGCGGCGGAAACAGAGTCTGAACAAACTGAGGTCGACAGTGACCTGAAGGATATCTTTCACGAATTTAAAAAAGGAATTGAATCAGAACTTGGCGAGCAGGACAGCGAGACCCGTTACAATTTGGGAATCGCATATAAAGAGATGGGACTTATTGAGGATGCCATAAGGGAATTCAAGATCTCCCTAAAAGACCCGGAGAAGGTTTTAAGAAGTGCAAACATGCTGGCTATGTGTTATCTGGAGAAGAAGCTTTATCCTCTCGCGATCCAGGAATTCAAAAAAGTAGTTGCTGCAGTCCCACCCTCTGATGACGGTTATCTGGGTGCTAAATGTGATCTTGCTGATGCTTATATAAAGAACAAAGATTATGTTCAGGCCCTTCAGTTGTATACCGAGATCCACTCGCAGGACCCTGACTTCAGAGATGTTGCGAAGAAGGTCGATATTATCAAGTCGATGCCTGCTGAGGAAAAAGACAAGCCGAAATCAAAAAAAGACAGAGTCTCATATATATAAATCTGTCCGGTCGTCCTGCAAAGCTGTATGGACGAAAACCCTCGAAAATCCGCATTAGTTTCCCGTCATAATTAGAGTCTCATATCACTGCCCGAATTCCGGAAAGAGGAATATTACTGTGTTTAAATTGTCTATTGTACCAGTTACCTGCAGGGGAGTGTGCTTGAGATTTGGATTTCAAACATAGTAGTATACTCTAATGGATTATCTGGAATTTTATAAACTCAAAGATTACCCGTTTTCCAATGCTGTTGACAGCAGGTTCTACTTCAACAGCAAACAGCATGCTGAGGCCATAGTCAGGATCAGATATGCGGTTGATACTATGAAAGGCCTCGCAGTAGTTGTTGGAGACATTGGAACCGGCAAGACTACCCTTGCCCGCCAGGTGCTGGACGAGCTTGAAGAAGACAAATATGAGGCGGCCCTTCTTGTTGTGCTGCATTCATCGGTTACCAGTGACTGGCTGATGAAGAAAATCGCAATGCAGATCGATGTGCAAAATCCGGGTGAATCCAAGATCGAACTTCTGGGCCAGATATATGGGAGACTTCTTGAGATCCACGAATCAGGCCTGAAAACCGTTGTTCTCATTGATGAGGTGCAGATGCTTCAGTCCCAGGCGATCATGGAGGAATTCAGGGGGATTCTCAATATGGAGGCAGACGGGGGGAAATTGGTGACATTTGTTTTCTTCGGGCTTCCCGAAATGGAAGATCTTATTGCAATGGATGAGCCGCTGAAGCAGCGCGTTGCAGTTAAGTGCAAAATGAAGGCATTTGAGGAAGACATTACTAAGGAATATATACAACACAGGCTCAAGATCGCCGGCTGTGAAAGCGATATTTTTACACCTGATGCGGTCAAAGCAACCCATTTTCATTCAAAGGGCGTAGCCCGGCTTATTAATACGATCTGTGACAATGCCCTTCTTGAAGGTTTCCTTGTGAAGAAAGAAAAAATCGACAAGGAGATTATAGAGTCAATAGCGATTACTCTGGGCCTGAAGGATGAAGGGAAAAAGAGCGAAAAGAAACGCAAAGAGATGTAGTTGCAGAGTTGCTGTCCTGCAGGATTCAGGATCTGATTGTTTTCTTTAACTCTTCCGGAAGTTTAAAGTCATTTTCTCCCAACGGAGGGTTGATGAAAAGTTTTTCCACAGTTATTGTAAACCTGTACGCGTCCATCTCTATTTTTACTACTGAGGGATACCAATAATCATCTGCGGCATGCTCACCTGTATCTTCTTCCGGCCCGTCCGATGCGGATTGCATGGATTTACCTGCGTGTCTCCGTGGTTCTTCGTATGAGACATGGATATTCTTACTGCCGGCTGTTATCTCCTGGCTTACAGGCAACAGGGTCGATCTGTCAAGACGGATCTCTTTTTTTTCTGTCCGGATAATATATTCAGACCCCGCAGTGTGAAGACGGGCATTTTCAAGGTCTTCCCACCAGAGAACAGAGTGATATAGTTCACTGCTGAAATCTGTCAGTTGGTTCCTCTTCTTGCCGGATATGACATGGACTGTTTTATCTTTAACAATATAGTTGCCTACCGGCATTCCGAATTTGTATAACCTCATATGTATCCATCCCGGTTTTTTCAGCAAAAGTGACGCTGATACAGAAGAATGGGGATTATTGTCTTTATATATGCTAATGCCAATCACGGTTTTTACGCTGTTAATATTTCCCCGGGCTATAGAGATTATTTCCTCAAGTGACAGATCCTGGCCTCTATATAAAGACGGAGGCGCGGCTTTGGGAGCGCAACCTATAAAAAGAGCAGAAGATAAAAAGATAAGAAGATAAGAAAATATGGTATTAAAAGAACAGTATTTCAAGAGCTTCTTCGACATTTTTCACCCCTATTACATCAATATCAGATCCCTTGAGATTACCGGCATTGCCCGTGGGAACAACTCCTCTTTTGAGTCCAAGCTTTTCAGCCTCCTTAACCCTTGTCTCAGCCTGGCTGATCGCCCTCAACTCTCCGGAAAGTCCTATCTCACCAAAAACAAACGTTCCAGAATCTATAGGGCTATTCTTAAAAGAAGAGGCGATTGCTGTAATAATTGCCAGGTCTAAGGCAGGCTCTTCTATCTTTAACCCGCCGACGACATTTACAAAGATATCCATTCCTCCAAGATGCATGCCGATACGTTTATCCAGAACAGCGATGAGCAGATTGATCCTGTTGTAATCCACGCCTAAAGCGGTCCTCCTTGGAACACCGAAGCTGGATGTGGATACAAGCGCCTGTATTTCCACCAGCAGGGGCCTTGTGCCTTCAAGGCTTGCGGTGACAACAGAACCGGGCACACCTAACGGCCTTTCAGACATAAATAGCTGAGACGGGTTGTCCACTTCCCTGAGCCCTTCCTCAGTCATTTCAAAAACACCTATTTCGTTTGCCGCGCCGAATCTGTTTTTGACAGCTCTTAAAATCCTGAAAGGAGTGCCCCTGTCTCCTTCAAAGTAAAGTACCGTATCAACGATGTGTTCCAGCACGCGGGGCCCGGCAATGGCGCCGTCTTTGGTAACATGGCCGATAATAAAGAGAGGTATTCCATATTTTTTCGCAAAGAACATAAGCTTGGTGGCGCATTCTCTTATCTGTGCGACAGATCCCGGGGTTGAGGGCAGTTCAAGGGAAAAGATCGTCTGGATAGAGTCAATTACAATTGCCTGCGGATTGATGTCCTGCGCGATAGAGATGATGCCTTCCAGAGAAGTTTCCGGCAGGAGAATTATGTTATTGGATTTTATCTTCATCCTGTCGGCCCTGATCTTTATCTGCTCAGGAGATTCTTCGCCTGAAACATACAGGACCTGTCCAAGTTTGGTTAATCCTTTTAACGCCTGCAGAATAAGAGTTGATTTCCCAATGCCCGGGTCTCCCCCGATAAGGACTACTGAACCCAGCACAACTCCGCCGCCCAGCGCCCGGTCAAACTCAAGGATCTCTGTTGAATGTCTTTTGCCTGTTGAATGGGATATTTCCGAAAGTTTTATCGGTTCGGCTGTTTCACGTTTTTTGAGCTTTGCAATGCGCTCTTCTTCTGTAAAACTGTTCCATCCGCCGCAGTCGGGGCATTTTCCGAGCCATTTCAGGCTGGTATAGCCGCAGCTTTGACACTGGTATAGAATTTTTGTTTTAGGGGGAGGCATCAGTTATTATACCATTAAGTAAAAACAGTTCAAACCGGTCAAGCAGTTTTAGCAGTTTAATAAGCTTTTTTTAACAGTTTGAACGGTTTAAGCGGATTAAACGGCTTGAACTGTTAGTCTTGATTATTTGACTTTAACAGCGAATTCTGTTAATTTTGAGACTCATTTTTTATTTTTTTGACCTCTTCGGCGGTGTAGCTCAGTTGGTCAGAGCACGCGGCTCATATCCGCGGCGTCGCTGGTTCAAATCCAGCCACCGCCACCATTTTTCAAATTGCGAACTGTCGAATCTGACACGTCGGGGATAAACTC
>CAZNPC010000122.1:0-4676 GCA_964574765.1 uncultured Nitrospirales bacterium
CTTATACTGCTTCAGCGGGTGGAGGATCCAAACAAAAACAGTTCAAATCGTTCAAGCCCATGAACCACAAGGGTACATGGCAGGCGTTCAAACAGTTTAAAATAGACAAGACAGTCTGGTGCGTAAGGCGGATAAAAAAACAGAAGCTTGCCCGCCGATCTTTTCTTGCCTGTCGGAGCTGTGCGGAGATCCCGACACTTCGGGGCCAGTTTGTTTGGCACGGTGGAGGGTCAGGATTTGTATCTACAAATACTGACCACTGCAAGTAAGTAGATCAGGCTTATCTGCTCAAGGATTTATCCTCACAATATGAAACGGCGTCATCCGGTTCTTTTTCAGTATCACATATAATTTCCCCTGGCACTGACTCGGAGTCGCAATACGCCGATGCAAATACTTTATGCCGTTCACAGGCCCATAGTGTGTCAAACCTGGCTTTTAACTCACAATTCTCCTTATTAATATCACACATGTAATATCTTGCAGGCATTTCCTTACAACTGATCAAAACAACGGCAGTAATGATCAGAGCGGCAACTCTGGTCATTTGTTTCCACACTTTGCTGTATCGCGACGCTATATTTTCGAAGTTAATACTCAATCAGCTTCTTTCGCGGGTCTCAATTTGTCGCTTTTCAGCAACTTTAAAAATGCCTTTACTACTTCGGGATCAAACTGACTTCCCGAGTATTTCTCAAATTCTGAAATGGCATATTCCCTGGTAGGAGCAGGCCTGTACGGCCTGTCTGAGATCATGGAATCGTAAGAGTCCGCTACATGCAATATCCTCGATCCAATAGGAATATCATCACCTTTCAGCCCTTCAGGGTAACCTTTCCCGTCGATCCTCTCATGGTGATATCTTATTATTGGCACAATTGTTTTCAATTGTTTTATACCTTTCACTATCTCAACCCCCTGAACCGGGTGCTTCTTTACTATCTCAAATTCTTCATCAGTAAGTTTCCCGGGTTTATCAAGAAGGTAGTCATAAGTTCCTATCTTGCCGATATCATGCAGAATTCCGGCAAGCCTCAGATCCTTTATTATATCCCTTTCCAGACCCATTTCACTTGCTATCTTTTCCGAATACATCGCAACATTTTCAGAATGCCCCTTTGTCCATGGACTCTTGGCGTCAAGGGCATTTACCATCGCCTTAATAAGGCTCAGGAACAAGGTCTCAAGCTCTTTGTATGTCTCACTGACATCCTCAAGCATATTAAAAAAAGCATCTTTGCTTCTAAGAAATACCTGCTCTTTTTCCTTCAGGTCATTTACAGCGGAAGCATATATATCGACAAGTTCCCGGCAGTCACACTCTGTTTTTTTCAGTCTGGTTATATCAGTAGAAGAATGAATTATTCCTATCATTTTACCTTTAACAATAATAGGGGCTGTTGTAACAACACGAGACTTCTTTGTTGCAGGTTCGTAAACAACAGAACGTTTCGGCGCCCCTTTTTTCAACGTCACTCTGGCGGGACAGTTCTTTACAGGCCTGTTTTTTGGATGATAATGGAACAATTCATAACACTTTTGCCCTATGACGTCCTTTTTCCTGCTGTGTTGTTTTATAAATGCCTCGTTAGCCGCGACAATAGTAAAGTTAGTGTCGTGAATAGACACAGGATACGGAAAGGCGTCTATCACTTCCCGCCAGGTCTTTGTATGCTTTTCAAGAAGTTTATCAGGACTCTTACGCTTCATCTTTCCCTTCACTTTTATATATCAGAAGCCTGTCTCTCAGACTCTTCATCTCTTTTTTAAGAGACCTCATCTTTAATTCTCTGTCAATAGCAATATTATAGAACTTCTCAAGATCCTCCACTCTCTTTTTCAGTTCTTTCTGAGAGTCTATAATTTTCTGCTCGGAGTTTTTTATTCCGGAGATATCCGTGGCCACAATAACAGAGTGGATCAATCTGCCGCTCTCATCCCTAACAGGGCAGGAGTTAACATAAAACCAGTGGCCATCCTTTGTCTGCATTTCAGCATTTACTATCAGCTCTTCATTCCTTATCAGGGAACTGCACTGTTCACCCTGGGCCGGTTCCGAAGGGCACAGATATTCATAGCAATTATGTCCTATGACTTCATAGATAGGCTTGCCGGCATATTCTGAAAAACTCTTGTTGCATCTGACGATATTCAGATCCTTGTCAACAAGAATTACCAGGTCCATCACATTATCAAAGGTAACCTCCCATTCAATCTTTGCCTTTGTTATAAGGTCCTTTGACAACTTACGCTCTGTGACATCCAGTATCATGCCTGTAATGACATTATTTTCAAACCTCGCATTTAAAATCACGTTTATTGTTTTACCGTTTCTGGAAATCAGATCAATATCATAATTTTCCACAAAACCGTTCTTTTTCAGCCGGTCGATCAATAGTTTTCTGTCTCTGGTATTTTTATAGCTCGCGGCAGCGCGTCTTTTCATCAAATCTTCTTCCGACGCGAATCCGAACATGTTTGCCATAGCTTTGTTTACATATAGAATATTGCCTTTCAGGTTCGCAGTATATACACCGACCAGGGCATTATCCACAATGTCACTGTATGTAACTCTGAACTTATCGGACGCTTTTTTTACACGGGCCTCTCCGGCCATTTTCTTACGGGGAACCGGCTTCTTTTTGCCTGGTTTTGATGATTCTAATTTCCTGGGGACTTTTGACTTCGTTGGTTTTTTAGTGCCGGAATCTGATTTTACTGCTTTTTTTTTAGAGGATTTCATAATTGAATAACAACTGCTTTAATTATGAATTTTCAAGACAATTCTTTTATTTTCCATATTTTACCATAAACAGCAGTAACATCTGAACCAGATTGCTCTTCATATATTGTCAGCAGAAATCAGACCATTCGGATCAAAACATGTTAAATGCGGGTAAGCCATGAATTGTACGTATTAGCTTTAGCCCTTCCTTTTACAATATCAAAAAAGAGCTTTTGGATTTTCTTTGTCACAGGGCCCGGCCTGCCGCTGCCGATAATTCTTTCATCCACCTCTTTGATGGGAGTAACCTCAGCGGCTGTCCCTGTAAAAAAGGCTTCCTGCGCGGTGTAAAGTTCATCTCTGGTAAAATTAACCTCCTGAACTTTGATTTTCATGCCCTTTGCCAGCTGAATTATACTGTTTCTCGTAATACCCTCAAGGGTTGACGTTATAGGTGATGTCTTTAAAATACCTTTTCTTACAATAAAGACATTCTGCCCGCTTCCCTCAGCTACGTATCCATGCGTATCGAGGAGCAATGCCTCATCATAGCCGCATGACACAGCTTCTCTTTTTGCGAGAATTGAATTTACGTAATCTCCGCATGTCTTGCTCTTTGTCATAGTCACGTTCACGTGGTGTCTCGTAAAAGAAGATATTTTCACCCTTATTCCATTCTTAATACCGGCTTCGCCGAGATACGCTCCCCATGGCCACACTGCTATTGCCGTATTAATAGGATTATCCCTGGCATAAATACCCATTGCGCCGTAGCCGACATACACAAGGGGGCGAATATAACATTCTTTGAGGCGGTTGATCTTTACGGATTCAATTATTGCCCTTCTGATATCATCAGGAGTAAATGTGGGTTTGATCTGCAGAATATGACAGGAATCAAAAAGCCTGTCCACATGCTCCTGCAACCTGAAAATCGCCGGGCCTTTTGGAGTATTGTAGCACCGCAGTCCTTCAAACGCTCCAAGGCCATAATGAAGAGTGTGGGTGAGAATATGGACATTGGCATCAGCCCATTTAACAAATTTTCCGTCCATCCAGATTTTTTTTGACTCTTTGATCACTTTAATACCCCTGATATCGGTTGTTCTTAGAATACTGTAACACTACCTGTTTTACACAAAAGCTATTCATCTTGTCAATAAACTTCTTTAATAAACACCCCTAATGCCGCTGTCCCTTATTCTTGATATAAATCACAAAATATTCAGTCAAAGTCAGAACATTCACTATTATCAGCCGTCTGTCCACCCGTATTCACCTATAAGCGGCACAAAAACACATGAAGTTGATTTCGATGTACTTATTCCTGATGATGTTTTTCTAACCTGGTATAGTTGTTGAGAATACCTGCTGCCAACCGGTATCACCAGTCTCCCGTTTACTTTCAGCTGGTTGACATATGTATCAGGGATATCAGGCGCGGCCGCAGTTACAATGATCGCGTCAAACGGGGCCTGTTCAGGTAATCCAAAAGTGCCGTCACCGACTACAACATGGATATTGGTATACCCCAGTCTCAGGAAGCGTTCCTGAACCGTTACGGCCAGTGACTTTATTCTTTCAGTAGTGAAAACTTCAGAGGACAGCAATGAAAGGACCGCTGACTGATATCCTGAACCAGTACCAATCTCAAGGACCCTCTCGTCTCCTTTAAGCTCAAGCAGTTCCGTCATTATAGCCACCATATAGGGCTGAGAGATCGTCTGGCCCTCACCTATTGACAAAGCTCCATCTTCATATGCCCTGTCCCTTAAACTATCATCGACAAAAAGATGCCTCGGTACGCTTTCCATAGCTGAAAGGACCCTCTCGTCTTTAATACCCCGGACCTTCAGCTGATACTTGACCATTGATCGGCGCTGCTTCTCGTAATCCATAATTTTGAATAAATTAAAGACTTCTATTTAATATTTAACCTACAATCGTCAAT
>CAZNPC010000123.1:0-4646 GCA_964574765.1 uncultured Nitrospirales bacterium
GGATAAATCTTAAATCTTGATGTTGTGCAAAAAATATAGGACTATTTCAACTTCGATGTTTTTATTAACTGCAGGAGTTTAGACTGAATATTTTTAGAAGTATAATGATTTTATTAACCCAATTGCCGATTCTTCTTTTTATCGGCGGCACATTAGACTTACTTTTCGGTTTTAATCAAACGAGTGCTGGATTTGATACTCTCCTGTTTCTGTTTTTTGTGGTTCCTATTTTAAATCTGTCCTGGCTAATTGCTGAAATTAGACTTGCTGTTAAGATGTCAAGACCCCGGAATTGGTTAATGTCCTTCCTGTTGCCAGGTATTGCCCTATTCTTTTTTATGGAATCCATTGCTATAGATCTCTATTTATTATCGCAAATGAGAATGTAATTTTACTGATAATCATCATAAATTCTGTTATAAGGGTACTTTTCAAGTGGGTTTAACTCTTAGAACAGGGAAGAATAGAAAATTGTTTACAGTTTGCCTGATTTTGTATTACTATCTTTTTAAGATTAAAAACAAATTTTCAGCATTTTTTAGAAAAGGGAAAATACTATGTGCCTTTTCGACTTTTATGTCCTGAAAAAGATCAGTTTTAGATTATTACTTAGAAAATATTTCGGGATTTCCATGGTTATTGTGTCAAAGAGCCGCCATATTCTCTGTGGGCTTGCCTTGTGTCTTATGATGATTTCTGCGACAGGATGTGGAAAGATTATCATTCATTATACACGACCTTTATTCGATGACATCAACAGATCTTTTATGCAGCAACAGGATGTTGTCCTTGCCGAGCAGGGGATACCGGCCTTTCTTCTGATCCTCGACGGCATGATCGAACATAGCCCTGAGGACAAATCCCTTTTACTCTCCGGGGCAAAGGCTTACTCTTCTTATACGACTGCGTTTGTTGGGGGCAAAGATCCAGAGAGGAACAAGATCTTAGCGGAAAAGGCCAAAGAGTATGCCTTAAGGGCTTTCAGTCTGCATGACAAGAAATTTGCAAAAGCAAGAGATAAGCCCCATTCGGACTTTGTCACATACCTTCATTCCTTCGGAGAAAAGGATATTCCCTATCTCTATTATGCGGCCACTTGCTGGGCAGTCTGGATTCAGGCAAATTCTGAATCCTGGGATGCCATAGCTGATCTGCCCAAGGTACAAAGTCTTATCGAACGTGTAATCGAACTGGATGAGAACTTTTACTACGGAGCTTCCCATGCCTTCATGGGTGTCCTGTTAACCATACGCCCACCATCCCTTGGTGGAAAACCTGAGGAAGCCAGGAAGCACTTCGAGAGAGCACTTGAACTGGGTCAGGCCAAGTTTCTTCCCACCTATGTAATGTATGCGAAGCATTATGCAAAATTGGTTTATGAGGAGAAACTTTTTTACAATCTCCTGGAAAAGGTTCTGGATTCTCCGGTGGATGAAGTTTCCGAGCTTATACTCATAAATACACTGGCCAAGCAACAGGCCGGGGATCTGATTGACAAGACCCGCAAAGAAGATTATTTTTAATAAGAGATGTTCTCCTGAGCGGTTTTATGAAAACCATACTTTAAGGAAAAAATGATGGGACGACTGAAGATCACATTTATCTGTTCGGTAGTCATGATTGCCGTGTTATTTTCTTCAAATCTGGCATTTGCTGTGAGGATCAAGATCGCCACGAAGGCCCCTGAAAATTTTAAATCCGCTAAAATCATCAAAAAGATGTTCAGGGAGATCAAAGAAAAGACAGATGGGAACGTGGTGTTTAAGGTCTATTACGGCGGGGTGAAAGGAACAGGCCGTGACCTTCTTCTCAAGATGAAAAGCGGGGAGATCCAAGGGGCCGAGTTTACGTCTGGTGAGGCTGCATTGTTGAATAAGGATCTTGGGATCATGAGTACCCTGCTCACCTTAAAAGATTTTAAGGAAGTTGACTACGTCTTTGAAAAAATGTCTGACCACTTCAAGAAACAATTGGGGAAAAGGGGGTATGTTGTCCTTGGATGGTTTGAAATGGGGTTCGCTTATATTATGTCTGTTAAGCCCATTGGGAGTCTGTCAGACCTCAAGAATCAAAAGGTATGGATTCCACAGGACGATTATTTCGACCAGGCCGTTTTCGAAGCAATAGGTGTATCTCCAATTCCCATGACCATTAGCGATGTAATATTGGCACTACAGACAGGACAGATCGACACAGTTGCCAGTTCCTTTGTAGGTGCCATTGCTCTCCAATGGCATACCAGGATCAGATACATTACAGATACCCCTCTCCTCTATGCCTATGGCCTTTTGTTGATCACCAGGGAAGCATATGACAAGATCCCTGTCGAGTACAAAAAAACGGTTCATGAAATCCTGGATCGTTATTTCGACGAATTGAAAATGGACATCCGGAAGAGTAATCGTGATTCAGCACAAGCACTGACCAACCGGGGAATCCAGTTTGTTCCTATAACACCGGAAAACTACAAAGAGTTTGAGCAGGTCGTCCAGGAGGTGAAAGATCGGTTGTTAGAAAAAGAATACCCCGGTGATGGCCTCAAGAAATTGCGGCAGTATATGTACGAATACCGGGAAACCCGCTCTGAAGGGGAATAGGATAGTGGCGGAAGAAAAAAAGGGTTCTCTTGAGTTTCTTACTAAGTTCGAAGACGGGGTTCTCATGCTCATCCTGGTGGGCATGGTCCTTCTCGCCTTTATCCAGATCCTGCTCCGGAATATCTTTGGGATCGGCCTGATCTGGATAGACCCCCTGGTCCGTCAGATGCTCCTCTGGGTGACTCTGGTGGGGGCTATGGTTGCTGCAAGAGATCACAATCATATCACCGTAGATGCCATCAGCCGGTATCTTCCACCTGGAAGGATAAAGCTTGCCACAGGCTTCATCTGCGATACCTTTGCAACTATCGTCTGTGCCCTTCTGACCTACTCCACGTTTCTCGTTTTTCATATGGAATTTCAGGACCCGGTGGGAGGTCAAATCATACCCGGGCTTCCTTTGTGGGCCTCACTCCTCACCCTGCCGGTTGCTTTTGGTGTTATGACACTCCGCTTTTTCCGTTTCAGTATTTTTTCTCTCCTGAGAACTATAAAAGGTGAGACAAAAACATGATTGGTATCCTGGGCATCATCACCATAGTTGTCTGCCTCTTCCTTGGTGCCCCGATCTTCTGCGTTTTTGCGGCAGCAGCCCTGCTTGGCTGGTACGTAGATGAAACTTCGATATCTGTGGTGGGTACGGATATCTTTCGCCTCTCCGGTAATTTTGTCCTGGTCACCATTCCAATGTTTACCTATGCAGGTTACCTCCTTGGAGAAAGCAGGGCACCTCAGCGACTGGTAAAACTCTCCAGAGCCTTCTTTGGATTGATTCCCGGAGGATTAGCCATTGTGGCCATCGTGGTCTGTTCACTGTTCACAGCCTTTACCGGAGCTTCCGGCATAACCATTGCGGCGCTCGGGTCTTTTCTTCTCCCTGCACTATTGCATGATAAATACAGTGAGAATTTCTCTTTAGGGCTTGTAACTACAGGCGGAAGTCTTGGATTGCTTTTTGCTCCGAGTGTTCCTCTCATCATTTACGGCGTGATCACTGAAACACCCGTTCCCGATTTATTCATTGCAGGTATAATTCCCGGTCTTTTGATGCTCTTAATTTTATGTGCGTTCAGTATCTTCATCGCTAAAAGAGACCATATTCCCCGCTCGTCATTGAGATGGAAGGCAGTGGGTGAGGCCTTGTGGGAGGCAAAATGGGAGGTCCCTATTCCTTTCGTTATTCTTGGCGGCCTCTATGGGGGATTCTTCACCGTGAGCGAGGCTGCTGCTGTGGCCGCTTTCTGGGTCTTAATCGTGGAGGTGCTGATCCACAGGGAGATTTCCTTATCTCATCATAGGAAGGTCATCCTGGACAGTATGGTCATGGTTGGCGGTATCATGATTATTATGGCTGCTGCCCTGGCTTCAACGAATTATTTTATCGATGTGGATGTACCCCTGATGCTCTTCGACTTCATTCAGGGGGTCGTTAGCACCAAGTTCGTATTTCTTCTCCTGCTTATTTGTTTTTTGTTTGTTCTGGGGATGTTTCTGGATATCTTTTCAGCCCTTGTTGTCGTTGTTCCCCTTATCTTGCCTATTGCACAGAGATACGGAATCAATAATGTCCATCTGGGCATTATCTTTCTGGCTACTATGCAGATCGGCTATCTAACGCCTCCTCTGGGCATTGGCCTTTTCATATCCAGCTATCGTTTCAATAAAGGGATACTCCAGATAACCACGGCTTGTCTGCCCTTTATCCTTATGTTGATCGCCTCGGTCCTCGTGATTGCCTATTGGCCGGACCTCAGCCTCTTCCTGCTCAGGGCGATGGGGAAACCCTATTGATTGGCTCTTCCTTTCTTAACAAAACAATTGGGGTCCCCCGACCCGCCACCATGCCAAACAAACTGGCAGGCAAGCACTGCTAGGCGGACAGGCCCTCCAAGCTGATTGGCGGGTAAACCAGCCATACTTCAAGGCGGGTAAACTTGTCGGGGTCTTCGCCCCATTCTGGGCTACGACAGTCCCGCCAAAAAAACTGACGGGCAAATCTATTTTATTGACATTTTAAAATATGAATAAATATTTAACGCTATTCACAAT
>CAZNPC010000124.1:0-4557 GCA_964574765.1 uncultured Nitrospirales bacterium
CTGTATGAAAGTACGGAACAACCATCATATGACCGCTGTTATAAGGAAATTTGTTGAGCACGACGAAACAATGCTTTCCCCTGTGCAATATCAGGTTTTTCCTGTCTCTCGTTTTGTTGGCCTTTGAAATATCACAGAACAGACAGCTCTTATGTTTGTGCTCATCAAGGATGTAATCCATCCTCCACGGCGCCCACAGTCGTTTCATAATACCCCCTTACAAATAAATATTTCAAAATGATCATTGTAAAATTAGCATTTAAAAATGCACAGCGATCCTGCCTGATGGCAGCCAGGCATTGGTAAGCGAATGCAATGAAATGCATAGTGAGCTTAAAGCAAACGAATTATGATAATAAAAAAGTCCGCTCATTTGTATTTTCGTAGAGAATACAATTGTTGTTCCTTACATTGTGTTTAACCAAAAGGTAATCACTAAATAATTTAAATTGATAATTGTTAATTGATAATTTTTAATTGTTTAGTTTCTTTAGTACCTGCTGTACATCATCCCACGTAAGCCATTTGTCTTTAGGATTTCTCATAAGATACGCCGGGTGAAACGTCGGCATTAAAGGGATACCCCTGAATGAGTGAAAATTCCCCCTTAAGCGGCTTATCGGAACTTTACTGTCTGTAAGTTTCTGTGCCGCGAATCTTCCGAGCGCAATTATAACCTTTGGCTTTATTATGTCTATCTGTCTTTCAATAAATGAACTGCAGGCTGATATCTCGTCTTCCTCCGGATCCCTGTTTGAAGGAGGCCTGCATTTTATGACGTTAGCAATATAGACATCCTCGCGCCTGAAGCCCATTTTACCTATAAGACTCGCAAGCACCTTGCCGGCATCGCCTACAAAAGGCCTTGCCTGCAGGTCCTCCTCCCTGCCGGGGCCCTCCCCTATAAACATCAGTTCCGCGTCAGGACTGCCTTCGCCAAATACAAGGTTTTTTCGCCCTTTTGAAAGCCCGCACATCCGACAGTCCCCTATCTCGTCTCTCAATGCCTTTAACGCGGACGCTTTTTCGGAACTGTAACCGCTCCTGTCTTCTGATACGCGTACAGCGCTTTTTGTAACAGACTTTATTCCCGCCCCCCTTTCCTTCAGTGCTTCAGGGCCTTCCGGCAGAAGATTTGGGTCTACCGGGATATGTTCAAACCCGAGTTCCTGATAAAACTCCATTGCTTTTTTGATTTCCCTGATGATTTCCGCGTTATTCATAATTCATTAATTATAGTCGTTCAAACTGTTCAAGCCGGTCAACCCCCCGTAAAGTTCTAAAGAACTTGAACCACGGGGCAGGCTGTTCAAGCAGTCTTTTCTGTCAATCCCAAATTCTCATCTTCCGTCAGCCCTCGCGGCTAATTTTGTCATAACAAAATTGTGAGGGTCAACTTCTTACTCGTCCCTCATCAATCGTCCATCTGCATTCTGCAATGTCCGGTCATTCTCCCCACTTCAGTTTCGTTCTCAATACCTTAAAGTAGTCCCTGTCGTGAAGAAGAAGGAACCTGGCCTTAAAAGGCGCTTTTCGGACCTTTATTTTGTCCCTGTCGTTAAGCGGAAAGCCGACCTGGCCGTCAAGTGTAATGTGCACATCACGGCCGTTCTTCAGAATTATTTCCAATATGAAATTATCCGGCAGAACAATGGGCCTGTTCGTCAGTGCATGAGGACATATCGGGGTCATTACAAATGATTCAAGTGTCGGGTATAAAATAGGCCCCCCTGCTGACAATGAATGCGCCGTAGACCCTGTTGGAGTGGATATTATCAGCCCGTCCGCCCTGAATGCAGTTACATATTTCTTATTGATAAAGATGTCCATCTCTATCATCCTCGCCAGGGCGCTTTTATTGATCACAACATCGTTAAGAGCTGTATTGTGAACTATCCTTTTCCCTTTGCGGTAAATATCCGCATACAGCATGATCCTGTCTTCTGAAAGACACTTTTTTGAAAATATCTGGTCTAATACCCCAACATGAAATTCTTCTCTGGCTATTTCCGTAATAAAACCAAGGGTCCCGAGATTCACCCCAAGCATAGGTATACCCCTTTTCCCAACCAGCCGGGCAACACCAAGAAGCGTGCCGTCTCCGCCAAACACAATTATGACATCTGATTTCGACGGGATCTGATCTCTCGGATACCCCTTGATCCTGAGAATCGACGCGGCATGGTCCTCTACAAAAACCTTGACCTTTTCCCTGTCCAGCATCTGCAGCAGTTCCCCGACCGCTCTGATTGCCTCTGGTTTTTTCCTCTTGACGATTATTCCTATCTTTTTCATAAACAGAACCTATTCATCCCCTTGTCCGGATTCTTTTTTTAACACCCGCGTCCAGTTTTGCAAACACAAAACTGTGGGTGCAGAATCTACCGGGATATATCAATACCTTTTATTTCGATCTCTCTTGAATCATCGCCGGCATAGCTCAATTTAATCCTTACAGCTGTATCGGGAATTTCCTTTTCAGCCTTTTCCGCCCACTCGATAACAGTTATCCCTCTGCCGTATAGATATTCATGAAGCCCGAGTTCTTCAATTCTGTCAGGCTCTATCCTGTAAAGATCAATATGATAGAACGGCAGTCTGCCCTCATACTCGGCAATAATTGTAAAACTCGGGCTTGTTACGTCCCGCTCATTAATCCCAAACTCCCGGGCGATCCCCTTGACCATGGTTGTCTTGCCTGTGCCGAGTTCTCCGTAGAGGCATACGACAGCTCCTGTACCGAGCTTTTTGCCCAGCCTTCTGCCGAAATCCCTTGTGTCTTTATCACTCCTGCTTTGAAACATCTTACGACATTGCTCTCACGATATCAGCCTTACCCACAATCCCTACTACTGACCTGTCCTTCAGGACCGGGATCAGATGTATGTTCTTTTCAGACATGATCGTCGCAATCTCCTGCAGTGTAGTCTCCTCATTGATCGAGACCACTTCTTTCGTGCATATGCCGTCTACAAGCGAAGCTGTCATTCTCTTTATTTCCTCCTCAACCTTGCCTGAACCAAGAACAAAGTAGGCATCAAAGAGCCTGAGCACTGTTGGAATATGGAGTCTCTTGTTTTGACTGATAAGATCGTTTTCCGTTACAATTCCAGCGATATTACCGTCTTCATCGACAACCGGCACCCCGCTTATCTTATGCTCTATCAGCAGTTTCGCAAGCTCTTTCACTGTAGCATCCGGCTTAATAGTAATAACTTCCTTTGTCATGATGTCTTTTGCTGTAAGCATTAATCCCCCTTAAATAAACACTGATGATCACAGATTTATTGCATATTACAGATGACCGCAGATATCTTCTTGTTTTCAATGTTCCCTTTGGAAACCTAATGTAAGGATTTGTTGATTTACCATATTCGCGCCCATTGGTCGCTATTTCATTCAATCTGTGCTGATCAGTTTTTTTTAGTGTTCCCTGCGGAAACACAAATGATATGATAATTTTATTATTTAATTCGTTCTCTGACATTCACTATGCATTTCATCAGCGATAATCTGTGTTATGTATTATAACATTCCTATAAACCCGCCTTGTCTTCCGGTAGAGCCTTTTGTATACCGATAAGAATAAAACCTCTCCGGATTGCAGAATGTGCACTCTTCAGACTGCCAGATATTATCAGGCCGGACCCCCATTGACAATGCCTGCTTTTTGTTAATATCAGAAAGGTCTATTAAATATTTATCATTCCGTGCATCATCGCAACACCCGACTCCATATTTATTAACCGCATCCCGGACATCTCTGTTTACCTCATAACAGCACTTTCTGATGGATGGGCCGATAGCAAGCACTGCATTATCCATGGAACATCTAAATATCTTTTTCATCACTGTTAATGTATTAACAAGTATTTCAGCGGCCGTACCTTTCCATCCCGCGTGAACAGCGCCTATAACTGACTGTCCAGGGTCGTAAAGAAGCACAGGCACGCAGTCAGCCGTCTTAACGCCTATCACAATATTCTTTTCCTTTGTCAGTACCGCATCCGCCGTTACAGAGACAAGGTCATGTTCAAGCACATGCACATTACTTGTATGTTTTTGAACCGGCATATATATCCGGTCTTTTGGTATATGGAAATTTGAGGATATGTAATCCGTCAGGTCTTCATCTGTCTTTGTGGTAAATAACGCATTGATATGCGGCAATTTCATATTTAAAGGTTCTATCAATTCCATGTTTAAGTGAAAGGATCAAATATGGTAATTATTAAAGCCCTGCCGATCTGAATGCTCCGGGTATTGCTCTGATTATGTCAGACGCGATCAGGGAGCGCTTACCTGTTTTACACGCCAAAATATCACCAATCCGCCCATGCATATATACTCCGAGGGCCGCCGCATTTTCAGGTTTTAAACCCTGAGCCATAAATGCCGAGATCATGCCTGTTAGAACATCTCCCATGCCCGCCGTAGCCATGCCGGAATTGCCGGTTGAATTAATGAATGCCCTGCCGTCGGGTGCGGCAGTAACTGTCGGTACTCCCTTAAGCACAAGATACGTTTTTGTCTTTTTAGCAAACGCTAATGCGGTAT
>CAZNPC010000125.1:0-4395 GCA_964574765.1 uncultured Nitrospirales bacterium
CAACTAAGGACTTTTGCACGCTTCACTTCAAAAGTCCAAGTTTCATTGAACAAGTTTCATTGAACAAGTTTCATTGAACAAGTCTCATTGAATACGCCCCGATTAAACAACAATTACAAAGCACCAAACATCAAATTCCAATAACCACGCTGCAAATCCCGGGTTTTCCCTTATAAATAATACCAAATTGCGTATAAAGCTGATTACTGTTTTAAGCTTATCATGATACCATTAAATTAAAGCAAAATTCCAATAGCTGAAGTTAATAGATATTCACATAAAGTAATCTCTGATCACGGGTATATCAATAATCTGAATGTTAAAATACAGAGTTTTTAAAAATTGATCATTATTTGATTATTGGCACCTGATTATTGGAATTTGCCGCGTTAGCGGCCTAATTGACTAAACACCGGGAATACATTAATCTTACGAGTATGAATACCTCTAAAAAAACCGTTGATTTTCTTGTTATAGGCGGCGGTGTGGCAGGGTTGAGGGCCGCAATTGAACTGGCTCCAAGAGGCAGTGTAACTGTTCTGACAAAAGATAAACCTTCAGAGAGCAGTACAGGCTATGCCCAGGGTGGGATAGCCGCTGCCATGAGCGATGAGGACAAGGTAAGCATTCATTATAATGACACCATTAATGCCGGTGACGGGCTGTGTAATGAAGAAGCTGTAAGGATTCTGGTTGAGGAAGGGCCTGAGTTCATTAATGAGCTTATTTCATGGGGTGCCGAGTTTGATAAAGAAGGAAGTAAACTCGATTTCACTATTGAAGCGGCTCATACGAGAAAAAGGATCCTTCATTCTCACGGCGATTCAACCGGCAGAGAACTGGAACGCGTTCTTGTCCATAAGATAATGACATTTCCTTCAGTAACGAGATACGATTTTGCCTTTACAAAAGACCTGATCATAAAAGACGGCAGATGTATAGGAGCGTTTGTACTGCGGGGCGATGAATTTGTAAGTTTTTTCGCAAAAGCGGTTGTTCTTGCCACAGGAGGCGCCGGGGAACTGTACTCAAGAACGACAAACCCGTCTATTGCGACAGGTGACGGTATGGCAATTGCTTACAGGGCAGGCGCGATACTTGAAGATATGGAATTCATACAGTTTCACCCGACAAGTTTTTATTCGCTGTCGGCCCCGCAATTCCTTCTGAGCGAAAGCATGAGGGGTGAGGGGGCGGTCCTCAAAAATATAAACAAAGAGCGGTTCATGCCGAAATATCATAAAATGGCGGATATGGCTCCAAGAGACGCCGTGGCCAGGGCAATAATATCTGAAATGGTCCAGACAGGAGCAAAACACGTTTATCTGGACCTTTCGCATCTAGATGATGTTTTTATTAAAAGACGTTTTCCGCTTATTTATTCAACCTGTCTTAAATTCGGTGTTGACATAACCGGAGATCTGATCCCTGTGTCTCCCGCAGCGCATTACATTATGGGCGGAGTTAGAACCAATCTAATGGGAGAAACAAACATCAAAGGCCTGTTTGCCGCGGGAGAAGTTGCATGCACCGGAGTTCATGGAGCAAACCGCCTTGCTTCAAACAGTCTTCTGGAAGGGCTTGTTTATGGCGCAAGGACAGGGAAGAACACAGCTGATTATGCGGAAGGTATAGAAATGCAGGACAGTGGCGTACCTGAACCGGAAGTTCAGGAAAGCGGTTCCATTGACCTCGACGGAATAAAGAAATCCCTCAGGCGCATGATGTGGGAGAAGGCTGGAATTATTAGATGCGGGAAATCGCTGAGTGAAGCAAAAACTCAGCTTGGAGAGTGGAACCACATAATCAAAAGTGATTTTCAGAGCAGGGCCGAGCTGGAACTGAAAAATATGCTTACGGTATCTTCTCTTATTACCGATTCAGCGTTCTTAAGAGAGGGCAGTATTGGCGCGCATCATCGTTCTGATTTCAGGGACAGGGGCGGCAACGGGCAAAGACATACCGCGTGCGTGAAAGATAAGGGTGTGATCTGGATTTATAAAGAAGAAAAAGAGGATAAAATATGCGCAAAGTAAAAATTGTCTGCACCATAGGGCCTGCCTGCGGTTCCCCTGATATGATCCGGAAGATGATAAATAACGGGATGAACATTGCAAGACTTAATTTTTCTCACGGCTCACATTCTGAACATAAAAGAGCCGCTCAATCCATTAAAAATCTTTCTTCAAAACACGATTCGCCGGTTGCCATACTTCAGGACCTGAAAGGCCTGAAAATAAGAGTGGGCCTTATCAAGGGCGGTGCCGTTTATATTAAAAAGAACGCTGTTCTGGCTCTGACCTCAAAAAACATTGAAGGCAGCAGTTCCGAAATATCTGTCTCGTATCCATATTTGATCAAAGACGTCGCGGCAGGAGATACCATACTGCTTGATGATGGATTGCTTCAGTTAAAGGTAAAAGAAAAGAAAAAGGACCGATTGATAACAAAAGTGATCGAAGGCGGGCTGTTAAGGGAGAGAAAAGGAGTTAATCTTCCGGGTGCATCGCTCTCAGGTTCCATTTTTACTGAAAAAGACAAAAAAGACCTCGCGTTCGGCCTGAAAATAGGCATTGACTATGTAGCGTTGTCCTTTGTCCGGTCAAAAGATGATATTCTGCAGGTGAAAAACTGGCTTAAAAGGCGCAGGGCGGATATACCTGTTATTGCAAAAATCGAGAGGCCCCAGGCCCTTGATAACATTGATGAGATCATTCAGGTTTCCGACGGCCTTATGATCGCCAGGGGAGACCTTGGAGTGGAAGTTTCTCCGGAAAAAGTGCCGCTGATCCAGAAAGACCTGATAGAAAAATGCAATACCGCAATGAAACCGGTTATAACTGCCACTCAGATGCTTGAATCAATGACTGAACATATGAGGCCCACACGGGCAGAAGCGGCAGATATCGCAAACGCTGTGCTTGATGGAACGGATGCCCTTATGCTTTCGGCAGAGACGTCTGTTGGAAAATATCCGGTTGAGTCTTTGAGAATGATGGACAAGATCGTGAGTTTTACCGAGACACGCGAACCTGAAAAAGCACACTATCATGACGTTGTTTCAACGACCTTTGCCCAGTCTATCGCAGAGTCGGCCTGTTTCTCGGCCATGGACATAAAGGCAAAGGCAATAGTCTGCTTCAGCAGAACAGGGTTTACCTCTCTCCTTGTATCTAAGTTCAGGCCCTGGGTCCCAATCGTCGGATTTACTGTTACGCAGGCTGTCCGGAGGCGGATGAACCTCTATTGGGGTATTGCTCCTCAGACAATGAAATTTCCCAATAGCACAGATCAGATGATATCAGAGACAGAGAGGGCACTTATCAAAAAAAAGATCGTGAAAAAGGGAGATCCGATCGTTATAATTGCCACTTCACCCTTTACATTAGGCGGGAAGACAAATATAATGAAACTGCATAAGGTAGGCTATTAGCCCTCTGTTCATTCCGGTAAACGCATCTGTTTAAAACTGAAAGATTACTAATTGAAAAAAACTCGATTGATATGTTATATAAAGTATAAGTTTTAATTCCGAATCTATTCACCGGGGCGGACACTCCTAATTCCTTAATTGTAACTATGAAAGAGACAATACCCTCTATAAGTAGAGAAACACAGATGAACCCTGTTCTTCGAGAGGACAGACGTGAAGACGTCCTTTCTCTTGCGAGGCGGTACATTATAGCCGCGGATGAGCAGATCCATACAGGGCCGAAAGAGATTTCAGAATCAGCAGCAGAGTACCTTTTGAGCCGCAGCTGGCGTACTGATAAAAGCCGTATAGAATATGCAGTAAAAAAGGCATGTATTCTGTCGGAGGGACGCGTTCTTCAAAGGGAAGACTTTGACCTTGACCACAGGCACGTGAAATCTATCGGCGGGTTTATTGAAGAACGGTTGAAAGGCTTTATGAGCAATATAAAATCACTTGAGGAATTCAATCTTTATGATACAGTCATTCCTGAAGTTGAAAGGGCATTGATATTAATGGTAATGAAAGAAACAAGATGGAACCAGTCAAAATCGGCAAAACTCCTTGGAATTAACCGCAACACATTAAGGGACAAGATCAAAAAACTGAAAATCAAAGTAAAGCCTTAACTGCCTTTCTATCTATCAAATCCCTCTTGTTCGTCCTGTACGTCAGTATCAATATTATTTCCAAATTTCCAGGATCTGCCTTTAAGTTTCAATTTATTTCCTTCGTCGCACATGACATGCAAAGCTGTCTTACAGCTTCTATAATCGACAAATTATTAATATTTTGTTTTTAACTTTTTAGGTCCTGCGTTTTATGGTCAATTCCTCAGAGTCTTCTTTCAAAGGTGTCGTATAGAACCGTTTCACCAGCTTCCCATGCCTTGTTTGGCGGAAGGAATATGAAACACCGTCTTA
>CAZNPC010000126.1:0-4391 GCA_964574765.1 uncultured Nitrospirales bacterium
AATATGAAGTAAAGTTTCTTCCAAAGGTCAAGATCGAGGTGGCTGTGTCCGAAGAAAAACTTGACGAGGTAGTCAATGCAATTCAGGAAAACGCAAAAACAGGTGAAATAGGAGACGGTAAGATATTTGTTTATGACCTTCAGGATGTTATAAGAATAAGGACAGGAAGAAGAGGAGAGGCTGCAATTTAATACAGAAGGACAGACGTATAGAAGAGAAAGAACGGGAAATCCTACAATATTGTAATTTCTACAATTTTGTAGGATTTCCATGCATCCTATTATTTTTTAACATAAAAGCAGGACGTATTCATCTATTTCCTACATTTTTGTAGACCAGCCGGGCTTTCTAACCCCTTAGAAACAAAACATTCTACAATTAGCACATTTCTTGCTCAGGTTAAGCGGATAATTACTCCACTTAATGACTTATTGATCAGGAGGTGTATTTTTATGAAGATGGTTTCCGGAAAACGCAAAAACCTGACAAAAAAAGTCCTGGCTCTGAGTTTTGTATTCTGGGCTCTGAGTCTGACTTCTGCCTTTGCAGGTGAAGCATCAAAAGTGGACTCAGGGGACACGGCCTGGATCCTGGTATCAGCCGCCCTGGTAATGCTTATGACCCCGGGTCTTGCCCTGTTCTACGGCGGAATGGTGAGAAGAAAGAATGTTCTGGGTACCATTATGCACAGCTTCATTGCAATTGCTGTTATCAGTTTACAGTGGATGTTTATAGGTTATTCTCTTTCCTTTGGACCTGATATTGGCGGGTTTATCGGAGGGCTTGACTGGATAGGATTAAAAGGTGTCGGCCTTGAGCCTTCAGCCTATGCCCCCACTGTGCCGCATCTCGCGTTTATGATCTATCAGGCCATGTTTGCTGTAATAACGCCGGCTCTGATAAGCGGTGCCTTTGCTGAAAGGATGAAATTTTCAGCATACCTTATTTTTATAATCCTCTGGGCAACCGTTGTTTATAATCCTGTTTGCCACTGGATATGGGGCGGGGGATGGATGGGCAGCCTCGGGGTGCTTGATTTTGCCGGCGGGCTGGTGGTGCATGTCACATCAGGAATCTCTGCACTGGCAGCAGCATTATACATCGGGAAAAGACAAGGTTATCTTGAGGAGGCTATGCCTCCTCACAATCTCCCGATGACAGTACTCGGTGCAGGGATTCTGTGGTTCGGATGGTTTGGTTTTAATGCAGGAAGCGCCCTGTCTTCAGGGGAGCTGAGCACAATGGCCTTTGTTACAACACATACCGGGGCAATAGCTGCTACACTAACGTGGATGCTGATAGAATGGGTTCACCGCGGGAAACCGACCATATTCGGCGTTGCAACGGGTGCAATTGCCGGTCTTGCGACAATAACGCCTGCCGCGGGTTTTGTCGGGCCAAGGTCCGCTTTAATTATTGGAATGGCTGCAGGAAGTCTGTGCTATGTTGCCCTGAACGCCAAAGCCCGTTTTGGTTACGATGACTCACTCGATGCATTCGGTGTTCATGGTGTAGGCGGCATAATTGGAACCATCGGAGCAGGGCTGTTTGCCTCGGCCGCAATAAACGGCGTCAACGGGCTGTTCTTCGGCAACCCAAAGCAATTACTTGTCCAGTTAATGGCCATTGCCGTTGTTGCAGTCTATTCATTTGTTTTAAGCCTTGTTATTCTAAAGGTAATTAATGTCCTTGTTGGTTTAAGAGTTGACAAAGAAAGCGAAATTGGAGGACTCGACATTAACCAGCACAATGAGGAAGGATATTTTCTATAAAATGGTGCTCAAATATATAACCTCTCATCTTCTCAATTTCTCAACTTCAGTCTGTTTATATCTGTCTGGCGTTGAGTTGATCAGGGGTTCTATTGAAGGAACGCCTGGTAATGCGGAGAGTATGGGAATGTTTTATTCTACAAAATAGTATCGGAAATTACAATTATGTAGCTTGCTGATCCTGCAATTTTATTAAAAATCAACAAGTTATAAATTGGCACGCTTTTCGCTGTAGAGTATATATGTTTTCTTTGAAAATCAAAGTAGAAGATATTGAAAAAGAAGAAATAATCAAGGCTCTTCGGGAATGCAGCTGGATTAAGATAAGGGCGGCAAAAAAGCTGGGAATTACCGAGCGGATGATCGGATACAAGATAAAGAAATACATGATCAAAAAAGAAAACGGGAATGAACTGAAAAGTGAAAAGTTGTCAGTAGAGAAACAAACGAACGAATAATATGTCTGTTTTAATTGTCAAAAATATCCCTGCTGAGGGACCGGGAACAATAGAGGAATACCTGAAAAAAAAGGGGACACCGTATAAAATAGTGGAATTCTCAAAAGGGGAGCAGGCCGCTGATATAGAGGGATATTCGCATCTGGTGGTCATGGGTGCTCCTATGGCTGTGTATGAAAGGGACAGATACCCCTATCTCCGGACAGAGGCGGATTTAATAAGAGATTTTATCGAAAGAGGGAAGGCTGTACTCGGTATCTGTCTTGGCGCCCAGATGATTGCTCATGCACTTGGCGCAAAAGTATACCCCGGGGGGATAAAAGAAATTGGCTGGTATAGGGTTGAAATAACCCCTGAAGGGATGGGAGATCCTGTTTTCTCAAATCTTTCTGTTAATAGCACGCCCTGGGCAGATGTCTTTCAGTGGCATGGTGATACCTTCGACCTGCCGGAAAAAGCTGTACGGGTTTCCACATCAGAGACTTATCAGAATCAGGCGTTCAGATACGGTAACAGTGTATACGCCCTGCAGTTCCATGTTGAGGTTACTCCGGAAATGATTAAAGAGTGGTTTGAGAATGAGAAAGGTTTTGATATTGACAGTATGCTCAACCGAACTGACAATATATATCCCGAATATTACAAAAGGGCTATGAGTTTCTATGAAAATTTTTTCTCTTAACAAACCGTGTATGTTTATAGTAAGATTATCGGCGTAGCAAGATAAACTTTAAACAGTTTAAACAGCTTGAACAGTTTGAACTATAATTTCAAGGAGGTTGTTTATGAAACCAAAAGACGTTTTGACTTTTGCCAAAGAAAATGAAGTAGTAATGGTGGACTTTAAGTTCATCGACTTTCCCGGGATCTGGCAGAATTTTTCAGTGCCTGTCGGTGAACTGGAAGAGTCAACATTCGAGGAGGGGGTCGGGTTTGACGGCTCATCCATCAGGGGATGGCAGGCAATTCATGCCTCGGATATGCTGATTATCCCTGATCCTGAGACTGCAATCATTGACCCTTTCAGAAAATATCCGACTCTCAGTCTCATATGTAATATTGTTGACCCGATAACCAAAGAGTCTTATACAAGAGACCCGAGATATATAGCACAGAAATCAGTGCAGTATCTTAAATCCATAGGTGTAGGGGATACAGTCTATTTTGGTCCGGAAGCTGAATTCTTCATTTTTGATGATGTGAGGTTTGACCAGAACTCGCAGAGCGCTTACTATTTTGTTGATTCCAAGGAAGGTATCTGGAACTCCGGAAAGGACGAGGGGCCGAACCTCGGTTATAAGCCGAGACACAAAGAAGGTTATTTCCCTGTTTCTCCGACCGACAGTCTGGAGGATATCAGGACAGAGATGGTAACCATAATGCAGAAGTGCGGCATTCATATCGAAGCTCAGCATCACGAGGTGGCAACAGCAGGACAGGGTGAGATCGATATGAGGTTCGCTCCGCTCGTAAAACAGGCTGATGATCTGATGCTCTTTAAATATATCGTGAAGAACGTGGCGCACTCGCACGGCAAAACAGCCACTTTCATGCCAAAACCCCTCTTCGGTGACAACGGCACAGGAATGCATACGCACCAGAGCATATGGAAGGACGGTAAGCCCCTTTTCGCGGGCAGCGGATATGCCGGAGTAAGCGAAATGGCACTGCATTACATCGGCGGAATACTGAAACACGCAAGGGCTCTTGCCGCTCTTACAAACCCCACAACGAACTCATACAAGAGACTGGTTCCGGGATTTGAAGCGCCGGTCAATCTCGCGTATTCAGCCAGGAACAGGTCGGCTTCAGTAAGGATCCCGATGTATTCACCTTCTCCAAAGGCGAAGAGGGTAGAAGTGAGATTCCCTGATCCATCCTGCAATCCGTACCTCGCGTTCGCGGCAATGCTTATGGCGGGTCTTGACGGCATCGAGAATAAGATCGATCCTGGAGAGGCCTGGGACAAAGACCTTTATGACCTTCCGCCCGAGGAGATGGCCAAGATCCCTCAGATGCCGGGCTCCCTTGATGAAGCTCTTAATGAACTTGAAAACGACCAGGCATTCCTGCTCAAAGGCAATGTATTTACAGAGGACGCGCTTTCGACATGGATAGCCTACAAGAGAGAGAACGAAGTCGACGCACTGAGGCTCAGACC
>CAZNPC010000127.1:0-4354 GCA_964574765.1 uncultured Nitrospirales bacterium
TATCTTCAGCCGCCATCTCTTTAGTGCCGGGTCATAATAGTCATTTAAGTTATCAACCCCTATCACCCTTTTTTCTCTCTCAAGCAGAGTTTGTGAGACTTTCCATCCGATGAACCCTGCACAGCCAGTCACAAGAATTGTTTTCATTATAATCTCCAGTATTGAAATCCTGCTTTTACTGCTTTTTCTCTTTCAAAAAAAGCTTTAACATCAATAAGAACAGGGTTCCCCTTACAAAGCCTTCTTAAATATTTGAGAGAAAATTTATTGTACGCGCTATGGGCTACAGCAAGGACTATTCCGTCATAAGGTTTTTTGTCTTCGGGTTTCCGCAAAAGTGACAGCTTATGCTCTTTAAAAACATCTCCCCTGTCAGCATGCGGGTCATGTACCGATACTCTTACTCCATACTTTTTCAGTTCGCTGCAAATATCTACTACCCTTGTATTTCTGATATCTCCTATGTTCTCTTTAAAAGTAAGCCCCAGTACGAGAATTTTGCTGCCCTTTACAGGCCGGCCGGAACTGATAATCTGCTTAACTATATTATCTGCTATGTATTTGCCCATATTATCATTGATCCTTCTCCCGGAAAGAATGACTTCAGGATGATACCCGAGTGCCTGCGCCTTGAACGTAAGATAATAAGGGTCGACGCCGATACAATGGCCTCCCACAAGTCCCGGCCGGAATGGAATGAAATTCCATTTTGTCGCGGAAGCATCAAGGACCGCCTGAGTATCAATACCCATTTTATTAAAAATAATAGCAAGCTCGTTTACCAGTGCAATATTCAGGTCTCTCTGGATATTCTCTATTACTTTGGCAGCCTCTGCAGTCTTGATATCAGGCGCCTTATGGATCCCGGCCCTGACCACGGAACCATATATCTCTGCCAACAGGTCAGTAGTCTTTTTATCCTGTGCTGAGACCACCTTTTTAATATCAGGCAGTCTGTGCTTTTTATCCCCGGGGTTTATCCTTTCAGGCGAGTATCCCACTTTAAAGTCCCTGCCGCAGGTCATTCCTGAAGATCCCTCGATTATAGGAATACAGACATCCTCTGTGACACCGGGATAAACCGTTGATTCAAAAACAATCGTAGTCCCTTTCCGCACATTCTCACCGACAATCCGGGATGCCGATTCCAGAGGAGATAGATCGGGAATGTTATGCATGTCTATGGGTGTTGGAACAGCTACGATCATTAAAGAAGCATTGCTTAATCTGCCGGGATCACCGGTAAAATTAATTTTTACAGACTTAAGGTCCTTTTTTGACGCCTCACCGGTGCTGTCAAAACCTGAAGAAAGCTCATCTATACGGCTTTTTCTAATATCAAAGCCGATAACATGAAAGATCTTTGCCAGTTCAACAGCCAGGGGCAGCCCCACATATCCCAGGCCGATAACAGCAATTGATCTCTTCTTCTTTAAAAAGTCCTTAATCATTTTGTTTACCGCTTCGATACAATATACTGGAGAATCATTATTGTCAGTTTGTTATAATACAGCAAAAAATAAGTAAAAACAAATGCATAGAAGGCCGTTTCCCAACCTTTTTTTCAGGGTGTTCGGCTGAAAATACATAAAAAAACATTGAAGATCGCCCTTATACGAAAAAATTATACGCCCTATGGCGGAGCTGAAAAGTACATGGAGCTTGTATCGCGGGAACTGCATTCTCAGGGACACGAAATACATATCTTCACAGCTGACCAATGGCCGGACGCGCCTTTCAGCATTCACAGGATAAGCGTCTTGAAAAAACCTTCTTTCTGTTCGAACATGCTATTCGCCTCAAGGCTTAGAAAAAATCTGTTAAATAACAGGTTTGACTGTGTGCTTAGCTTCGAACGGACATTTCTGCAGGATATCTACAGAGCGGGTGACGGATGTCACAGAGAATGGCTGAAAAAACGGGGCACCATAGAATCATCAGTCAAAAGGTTCAGCTTTAAACTGAATCCGCACCATCGCATCCTGCTGTATCTTGAAAAAAAGTGTTTCGAGAATTCAAAGATAATAATAGCTAACTCAAATATGGTTAAACAGGATATTTTAAACCATTACCCTGTACGGGAAGATAAGATACAGGTGATACATAACGGTATCGACCTTGAGAGATACCGCCCTGTGGGAAAAGAAAAAAAAGAAGCCCTTAAAAGATCCTTGGGCGGATCCGATATAAAGGACAGCAGGATAATTCTATTCGCAGGAGGCGATTTTAGAAGAAAGGGACTGTCCACCCTTTTCAAGGCATTTTCCCTGATGGACAGAAAAGACCTGACACTCATGGTTGCCGGCCGGCCGGTGAATCAGCGGTATGCAGAGGAGGCAAAAAATCTCGGTATCGTCAAAGACATTATATTCCGGGGAGCTGAAAAAAAGATCGAGGACCTTTACGCCGTCTCTGACATCTTTGTGCTGCCGACCATATACGATCCTTTCAGCAATGCAGTACTTGAAGCTATGGCATCCGGTCTTCCGGTCGTAACAACGTCTTCCAACGGCGCGTCAGAACTCATTGAAAACGGTAAACAGGGGTTTGTAATTCAGGACCCTTTGGATTCAGAAATACTTGCGGAGAAGATCTCCGCCACCCTGCTGAATTCCGAAGACATGGGCAGGCTGGCTCAAATAAAGGCGTCAGGCTTTCCAATTGAAAAAGCAGTAGATAAAATTATAAACCTGATCTCTGCGAAAGGCGGTTAATTTGACCTCGAACGCTCCTGATTTTAATAACATAAAAAAAATTCTTGTGATCAAGTTAAGGCATATCGGAGATGTCCTTTTGTCTGTACCGACACTACGGGCATTAAAAGATACTTTTCCCGGAGCTGAAGTATCGGTCCTTGTCAATTCAGGCACTGAGGACGTCCTTGCCGGCAGTCCTCTCATTGACGAGTTAATAGTCTATGACAGAAAGCTCAAACAGCTGCCTCTGGCAACGAGATATATTAAAGAATTCCTGTTTCTTAAAGAGATTCGCGGAAAGCGATTCGATATGACAGTAGATCTGACGGGAGGAGACAGAGCCGCTGTTGTATCCTTTATATCCGGCGCAAAATACAGGCTGGTCAGTGACCCCGGCAGAAAAGGTTTTGCCGGAAAAAGATATCTCTACACTCATCTTGCCAAAGTGGACAAGAACAGGCACATGGCACTGCAAAACCTTGATATAGTAAGGCAATTCGGAATAACTACGGATAACACGGATGTTGATATGTTCATCCCCGAAGATGTCGGATCCTCAGTAAAAAGTATCTTTAAACAGAACGGCATAATGGACGGCGATACGGTAGTACATGTGCATCCGACATCGCGCTGGTTCTTTAAATGCTGGAAAGACGAATACATGGCAGAAGTTCTTGAATGGCTGACTGATAAGGGAATGAAAGTAATCGTCACATCAGCACCTGATAAGACTGAAAAAAACAGGACTGCCGGGATCATATCTTTAATCTCATCACGCGTTACGCATGACCCGACACGTTTGATCGACCTTAGCGGCAGGACTACAATCAAGGAGCTTGCCGCAATCTCAGCGGCGTCTTCTTTATTTATAGGCGTTGATTCCGCCCCAATGCACATTGCCGCAGCAGTCAAAACCCCGGTTATCGCTCTGTTCGGCCCGACATGGGACAACCTCTGGGGCCCTTATGGAAACACGAACACAGTTATTGTAAAACAGCTTCCATGCAAACCCTGCAAAAAAGGCAGCTGCGCTGATATCCCGCTTAGAGAGTGCATGACAGCTATTAAACCCGATGATGTCAAAGAGGCTGTCGGGAAGGTCCTGAAACTGTAGTTGCGGAATATTATACTTATTATGATAAAGTACAGGTTTAATTATGAAAAGAGGAAATAATGGCTGAAAAAGAAACAGAGATGTCAAAATTGTCTCTTGAAAAGATATATAAGACCCACCATGAAAAAGGAAAAAGATACGGATATCTGTACTGTCATGGTGAACGGGGTGAATATCTTTCGCAATGGATAGGAAAAAACAGAACTGTCCTGGACATCGGCTGCAGGGACGGCGAGCTCACCAAATATTTTGCCGAAGGCAACAAAGTAACCGGTGCTGACATAGACAGAAAGGCCCTGGAAATCGCAAAGAATAAATACGGTATTGATACCGTCTGGCTCGATATAAACACTGAATTCCCCTTTGAGCCGGGATCATTCGATGTTGTGGTGTCCTGCGAGATAATGGAACATATTTATTATACAGAGCACTTTCTTGAAAAAGTGTATTCCGCATTAAATACCGGGGGCATGTTCTTCGGCTCCGTGCCCAACAGTTTCAGGATGAGAAACAGGCTTAAATTTCTGGCTGGAAAAGAATTTGA
>CAZNPC010000128.1:0-4303 GCA_964574765.1 uncultured Nitrospirales bacterium
GACGATATCAAAAATGAAATCAGCGATTATTTAGAGTATTTAAAATTTATTGATAGCTTTTTAAAAAAGTAAGGGACAGGCCTGTTTTAATAAGTAGAGAGTAGCCCCGACAAGTCGGGATCTCCGCTCCGCTACGACAAGTAGAGAGCCCCGTTAGATTCTTGCGAATCTGGACAACGGGGTTTATTAAAGATTAAACTGTTAATCCCTTTTTTCTTCTGACCCGCAGAGCGATCGCCGCAAAAAGAAGCGCAATAAATATTGTGAGTGACTGATAGGAATAAGCTATACCCATTACAACAGGGGTCAGGAAAACTCTTGTAACAGTTTTCATGAACTCGTTCTCTTTAATAACATCTGCTATCGGAGGTGAATATTTATAATAAGCTTTGACAAATGCTTTCCCGTAATCGTTTGTAAGAAGGTATTTGTCCCGGAACTCCCGCAATACCATGACCTCATCAGACATATAGCTTCCATAGGCAGCTGTAGCTATAAAACATCCGCCGCCACCTCCACCGCCATTACTGCTGGCAGCAGGCGCTGCAGGAGGAGCATTTGTTGTGGCACTGGCCTGATTTGAATATGCGGAATTGCCTGCTGAATTAAATGCCCTGACCTGATAATAATATTCTGTTGATGCGCTGAGTCCTGTATCGCTGTAAGTCGAACCAGAAACTACCGAAGCGATCACGGCATAATCGGCAGTGCCTGTTTTGCGCTCTATTTCTAACCAGCCTTCACAGAATGGAATATCAGCCCAACTTAGGTCTATCGTACTGCGTGATACAGCTGCCGCGAGAAGACCACTGGGGTCTAACGGAGGCGCTATAACAGGGGTCTGAAAGTCAGCAGTCATTTGTGCCTGTGATGTGCTGATATTGGTAATATTTACCCCGCTTGGAGTGAAGTTCCAGAGACGGCTGGTTGGAGAAGAACTGGAGCAGAAAGTGGTCTTATTGCCGGCATACCACAGGTCTGTAGGGTTTCCGCGGTTATTTCCAATTTCAAGATCCCAGGCCGCATCAGCCTGCTCAAGGGCTATGCCGTAATGATTGCCGGTTCCCGAACAGTTCTGACCTTCGATACATTCAGTTCTGTTAACTCTATTTAATGGCATTTGTGCAGTTACTGTATTTCCATCAATATGCCAGATGGCTAGTCCAGATCCGGGCAGTCCGGCATCAAAGCCTGTTTGCTGCCTGTTTTCTATTAGGAAGTACTCGCCTGAAGTCGGAGTGCCGCTGAGTATCTGGTACACGTCACCTGATACAGATGTAGATGCTGCATCTATTTGCTCTGATATGAGCTGGGTAGTAACAAGGGTTGGTGTGACCCATCCAAGAAAATATTTACTCCATGCATCCGGGTGGGCAGGTGTGTCACCGCTTGTTGTTACACCGTTCCAGGATCCGCTTGCCATAAGGCTCCATCTGCCGATTCCTTCTGATGAGTCGTCAGTATCATAAAGATCAGGCAGACCAAAGATAAGATGTCCAAGTTCGTGAACCATAATGCCTACTGTTGCCTGATGGTCCTCATGAATTTCTCCGAATTGGGCATATCCGCCCGCTCCTCCGTTATCAGCGCCTACGGTTACACCATCCACATCAGGCGGCGTAACAGCGTCTAAATCCCACCGATGTCCCCATACATTCGGCTCATCAGTACTATACGCTCTTTCAAATCCCGCAGCAATTACCACAATTGCAAGTTCATGTGCATCAACATAGCCATCTCCTCCTGGTGGATCTATGTCATAAGCTGAAAAATCTATAAATGGATCAGCTTGCAATATGGCATCCTTTGTCAGCTGCTGGTTTGCAGTGCCGATACTGCCTCCTGTATTAGGATGATCATATCCCACATTGACCCAGCCTATAACACCATTGTTAGGTGTTCCAGAGGACTCGACTGCGGGATTAAGGGTGACATTCCCATATGAAGCATTACTATAATATGTGCTTATATCATTGGCAATTGCCGATGCAAAGTCGGTTTCTGCTGTGGGTGCGCCAGATATGTCATCGAATTGTGCCAGAATGAACAGGACCGGACCTGTGAAAGGGTAGGCCGGCGGAGCAAAACCAGGAGCACTACTACTGCTTTCGGCTGATGGAGCCCTGCGTATGAAATCCTTTGATTTTTTCAGATGTTTTTCAATACCAAAAGGGGGGCTTTCATGTGCGTATATGCCGCTCAGGACCGGATCGTTCCCTTCATAAAAGTCAATATAGTTCCAGTAACCTTTTTCGTCTTGAACTATTGAATATCCATCAACTGTTTCAAGCCAGTTGTTCCATTCATCTCCTTTAACCCTGACATTAAGAACACTTCCGTCCGGCTGAATAATTTCTTGGATATCGGGAGAGGCTGGTACAGCGTGAATATCAACAGGGAATACAAAACATATCGCGGCCATTATAAGAGCAGGAACTGCGTATCTGAAGCTATTGAGTGTTTTGTTCTGCAATGTTGCGTCCTCCTGTATGATTATTCAATGATCTCCAAATGTCTTATCCAGTAACTGCTTCTGCGGGCATCTCCTCTAAAAGTAACGCCGGCTTTTATCTTTTTACCATATAAATTTGAGGGAGGTTTCTGTTTTGTCAGAAGCTCAATGTCCTGTCCCTCTTTCCCTTGTGTAAAGTCAGCATAGCCTTCTATGTTTTTCGATGATTCTACAAGAACGGTTATTTTGTAAATGACCATTTCAGGCCTGATATTCAGCAGTCTCGAGGATATTTCACAATAGGCCGAAACTGTACCAATGATTATGCTTTCATTTGGAGCGGCTGGCGCCATGGCCGTGGAAATCTTGGTTACTGGAACAGCCTGAGGCGGTCTTTTTTCGTCAGCAACAACAGTTGAGCTGCTGCACGAAAAAAGTGTGGAAATTGACAGTAATATATATAAAAAAACGGTATTGATTTTCATTGGCAAATCCGGCCTTCAATTATTATTATAGCTTATAATTGAAACAATTTACATGTTGAGCTGGATTGAAGAGAGCACTGCAGTCCGGGGAATGTAAACAAAATTAATTGTGAAATGCCTCGGAAAGCTTAATATAATCACTGATACTTATGACCTCAGGTCTGTGGCCGGGGTCAATGCCGGCTTTGTTCAGCGCTTCTATTATTTCTGTTGAATTGGCTGGAAGTTTTTCCTTTAACGGTTTCAGGCTGTTGGCAATAGTTTTTCTTCGTTGCGAGAACGCGGTCTTAACGATATCGACAAGCAGTCTTTCATTTTTTACATTGTAGAGCGGTGTTGGAGAGACTACAAAGCGCACAACAGCTGAATCGACTTTTGGAGGAGGAGAAAAAACCCCCTTTGGCACAAGAAATTCAATGCTTGGCTTTGTGTATAACTGCGTGGTGATGGAAAGGACCCCATAATCTTTTTTCCCGGGTGAAGCTACGATCCTACGGGCGATCTCTTTTTGCACCAGTAATGTCATGCTCGACATGTTTTCTTTAAATTCAAGCAGTTTGAATATTATAGGAGTAGTTATATAGTAGGGGATATTTGCGACAACTTTAAACTTGCCAAGTGTTCCGTAAGGAAACTTGAGTGCGTCAGCTTTTATTATTTTGACGTTTGGCCTGTCTGAAAAAGTCCTGTTCAGTTTTTCGATAAGTCTCGAGTCGATTTCCAGGGCAATGACCTTTCCGGCCCGTTCCGCAAGAAGTGATGTCATTATCCCCGGGCCCGCGCCGATTTCTATGACTGTATCATTTGAAGTAACCATGCCGCGGTCTATGATCCTGCCGAGAATGTTGCGGTCGAAAATAAAATGTTGTCCAAGCGGTTTTTTCATGCAATTATAAAGGAGTATTGGTGATTATATCATATGCTGTCTTAAATGGTTTTCAGCCCTATTTCCTGAGGAAAACAGAGGAATGGTTTAAAGCTTGATTAATGAGAATTCAGTGTCTATAATATATGTCAAACTGTATATAAGTTTTTTTTATTTGACGAAGAACAGGCTTGTATATTAGAGTTTACAATTGTTCGACCATCGCCTGAACACTGAACAGATGTAACAATGATTATATGGAATTGTTGTTGCAATTTTTTCCCAGAGGCTATTTAATAGCTTAAGAAACTAACATTTTCGGTTTGAGGCAAAACCTAAAAGGAGGGAGCAGTAAAATGGGAACACTTGAATTTGACGGAAAATCATTTGAAGTAGATGAAGAAGGTTATCTGACTGACTGGCAGGTATGGCAGGAAGGAATGGCAGGTGAAATGGCAAAGGCTGACGGCCTTGAGCTGACACAGGAACACTGGGATATCA
>CAZNPC010000129.1:0-4281 GCA_964574765.1 uncultured Nitrospirales bacterium
AGGGCTGTGGAATATGTGCCCTCGAGTGCCCCGGCAAAAAGGGCAACAAAGCAATCGTAATGGAAGAGGAGGGCAAATAAATGGGTAATATCGTAGCAGTTACCGGAAATGAAGCGTGCGCGCAGGCCCTTAAGCAGATCAACCCTGATGTTTGCGCCGCGTACCCGATCACACCGGCCACAGACCTTATGCAGAGGTTTGCCGGCTTTGTCTCAGACGGCAAGGTTGATACAGAGCTTGTGCTCGTAGAGAGTGAGCACAGCGCAATGAGCGCCTGTATAGGCGCCGCAGCGGCAGGCGGAAGAGTCGGCACAGCAACATCGTCACAGGGACTCGCGCTTATGTGGGAGATGCTTTATATAGCGGCAGGAACAAGGCTTCCGATAGTTATGCCCCTTGTAAACAGGGCCCTTTCAGCTCCTCTTAATATCCATGGCGACCACTCTGACGGCATGGGCGCGCGCGACACAGGCTGGATACAGCTCTATTCCGAGAATGCGCAGGAGGCATATGATAATACTATCCAGGCCTTCAGGATCGCGGAACACCTGGACATCAGACTACCTGCAATGGTATGTTTGGACGGATTTATAGTAAGTCATTCCATTGAGAGAGTTGAATATATCGAAGACGCGGACGTAAAGAATTTCGTAGGAAAGTTTCAGGCAGTAAACCCGCTTCTGGATCTTGACAATCCAAAGAGCTACGGCCCCCTGATCCTGACCGATCTGTACCATGAGTACAAGAGGGCACAGCATGAGGTCATGACTAAAGTTTCTGATGTAGCGCTAAAAGTCGCGGCTGAATTTGAAAAAATGACAGGCAGAAAGTACGGACTCTTTGAGACATACAGGCTTGAAGACGCTGAAATGGCAATTGTTGTCATGAGCTCCGCTGCCGGGACAACCAAGGACATAATCGACCAGTACAGGGACAAAGGCGTAAAGATCGGGCTTCTGAAACCCAGGATGTTCAGGCCCTTCCCTTTCGAGGAAATTGCTAACACGCTGAAGCATCTAAAGGCAATAGCTGTCCTTGACAGGGCTGATTCTTTCGGCGGATACGGGCCTTTGTTTTCAGAGATCACAGGCTCTGTTATGCATATGGACACCAAGCCTGCAGTGACAAACAAGATCTTCGGCCTTGGCGGACGGGACTATCTCCCTGACCAGGCTGAGTATGTCATTGACGAACTCATTGAGATAGCAAAAACCGGAAAAATAAACGCAATGAAAGAATATATAGGGGTAAGGGAGTAAGAAAATTGACGATTGACAAATGACAATTGACAATTATCAATCAACGATCGACAATTAATTGGGGGAATAAATATGGCGACTGAGACAAAAAAAGAACCTTTGAGACTTAAAGAACTATCTAAAAGGCCTGACCGCTTTTCTCACGGCCACAGGATGTGCGCGGGCTGCGGAGCGCCTATAATTGTTAAGCAGGTTCTCATGGCAACAGAATATCCCATTATCGCGTCAAACGCCACAGGTTGCCTTGAGGTTTCCTCTTGCATTCAGCAATTCACTTCCTGGAAGATACCATGGATCCACAGCGCATTTGAAAACTCCGCCGCAACCGCATCAGGGGTTGAGGCAATGTACAGATCGTTGGTTAAACAGGGCCGTATTGAAGATAAGAATGTTAAGTTCATTGCCTTTGGCGGTGACGGCGGCACATACGATATCGGGTTTCAGAGCCTGTCAGGCGCAATGGAACGCGGACATGACATGCTCTATGTCTGTTATGACAATGGCGCTTATATGAATACAGGCATCCAGCGCTCGAGCGCGACACCGTTCGGCGCTAATACTACAACCTGCCCCGCCGGCGACGTAATACAGGGCAAGATGCAGAAAAGAAAAGACCTGACAAAGATAATGGCTGCCCATAATATCCCTTACGCCGCGCAGGCTTCGCCTTCGCACTGGTCAGACCTTATTAAAAAAGTAAGAAAAGCATTATCAATCAAAGGTCCGAAATTCTTAAACGTTATTTCTGCCTGCAACCGCGGCTGGCGTTCAAAGACAAACGATGCCATTACATTAAGCAGGCTTGCTGTCAACACATGCTACTGGCCGTTATATGAAATTGAAAACGGTATTACTAAAATTACCGTAAAGCCGAAAGAACAGCTTCCTATCGTAGACTTCTTAAAGCCGCAGGGCAGATTCAAGCACCTGTTCGCGCCTAACAACGCCGGTCTGCTGAAACATATTCAGGAAGATATTGATCATGATTGGGCAAAGCTTCAGAAGGAAATGGCCTTCTGGGCAGAAGAAGAGAAAAAAGAAGACTAATCGACATTGTCACGATCTGTATAACCAAAAAGCTCAGGATCAATCCTGAGCTTTTTTTATATCCATACCTGCTCTGCTGTTAATCCTGATCTGTAATTTATTTCAACGTGTTGCAATAAGAGAATATATTTCAATGGAGTCTGAGTTCAGCAGGGATATCATCTTGGGAGTACGGGATAGCCCTCAAATACCCAGCGCTTCAGTCCGCCGAGCAGGGCATAAACGCGCGTGTAATTATATTGGTACATTATCAGCGCCGCACGGACGCTTTTGTTCTCATTCGGTCACGTTCAATAAAAGACAATGTCCCTGTCGCGTGGAAATTCCGCAATACGGGCCTCTATTTCATTAATCGGAATTGACTTAGCGCCAATGATACGCCGGGCGTTAAACTCACCTAAAGAACGCACATCCACAACCATGACCACTTCTCCCTTGTAGAAGCGGCCCATAAGTTCTTCCGGTGTGATCCTGGGCACATATACAAACTCCTGGTTGGTTTCAGGACTTTTGCTTTCTTTTTTTGTTTCCTCTTCTGAAGCAAAGGCCGGTGCAAAGATAAACACTACCGCCAGTATGGCTAATATTGCCTTCTCATTCATCAGTAGTTTTTTTATAAAGTTTCTGCTCTCTGTCATTTTAGTATTATAACCTAAACCTTACTCTTTAAAAAGGCTCAAGTATTCTCCATAGCCTTCTTTTTCCAGATTTTCCCTGGGGATAAACCTGAGTGACGCCGAATTGATGCAGTAGCGCAATAGAGCAGAAGTTGAGAAGATGGGTAGTTAAGAGGTTGAGTTACGGTTCACAATTCACTTTAGAAGGAAAATTGCGTAGCAATTTGCACGATTAACGGTCTTTTTATCTATGAGCCATCAGCTACAAACTAATGGTGAGCCTGTCGAACCGAAGTGGTGATATCTGCCTGTCGGAGCAACGCGTAGATCCCGCCTGTCCCGTGGCATTATTTTACGGGAATCAGTCGGGGACCCCATATTATTGGGTATTGGGGATGAACTTTTCTCTGTCTTCTTCAATAATTTTTTGATAAAGCCCGCATGATTCACATTCATTGAACTTCTTGATAAAAGTGCCCTCAATAATACCTTCACACATAGTCCCTGGAATCTCAGGACATACTGTGCCGTCATTATGATCTTCTAACCTGTCATAATCAGAGTAGAATTGTTCAATTGTCTGGTTATAATGAGTGTCCATGTCTACCTATTTAGACCGCAATGGTCACAAAAGGTTTAAGGCCGCTGATTATTGGTCCTGCCTACCGGCAGGCAGGCACTGATCACGGTTTTTTGATTGACAAATCAAGGGGTTAAGTGTAAAACGAAGTTAGCATTATCGAAACACCGGACAATCAATTTAAGTCAACACCAGATTGCCAGCACCAGGAGTAGCAGGTTTGCCTCTACATAGAACAGGGGAGACTGATTATGAATGTCCGTGCGACTCCTTTAATAAAAATCGCCGGGGAATTAACCGTAATAGCTTATAACTTCATTGCTCATGCAGAATCTAATCAATTGTCGATTGCGGCAAATGACGAAGTGAGTTTAAGCAAATGAATATAATGCAAAGCGAGCAAACAGCTCGTGAATAAAAAATAAATGCATAGTGAGCGTTAGTGAACTAATATGAATAAAAAGAAAAATCCTTACATTAGATTCCCGGAGGGAAGATTAAATAAGCTAATCCTATCATTAGGGTTTCCAAAGGGAACACATAATTAATATAAATTCATTACATTTCTGCTCTTTCTTAGGAGCAGCGCATAAGAATCAGGCTTCCTGTTCTTAGACCTGCCAGACAAACCAGATACTTAACTTCTCATCCTCTAATTTTCTAAACTTCTGTCGTTAATTTCTCACTTCTCACTTCTTATTTCTTATTTACTTCTGCCAGATCTCAGGAGTCTTACTGCCCATTGTTCCGAATTCGATTTTTGACGGTTTGATAATTA
>CAZNPC010000130.1:0-4280 GCA_964574765.1 uncultured Nitrospirales bacterium
TTCTTTCAACTTCTGAAAAAAGTCGTTCTTCTCACATGCCTCTTTCCATTTGCATTCTGAACAGTACTGTGAAAACCATTCGGAGAATATTTCGGGAAGCTTCTCCTTAACCTCGTTCCAGTTAACTTTATCTCTGGGCAGAAGTTCGAGCAGTTCCAATGCTTTTTTATCCATCTCACGGATTTCTTCTTCAGCATTTTCTGAGGATTGACACTTGCCTTGTTTAAGATGAAGGCAGCTTGTGCATATATTGTCAGCGCCGAATGAGACAGTAGTCATTTCATCGTCTATACGGTTCATTATATGCCTGAGGTTTTTTATGAATGTCTCGTTATACCCTTCTCCATTGTAGAAGTGCAGGCAGATCAGATGATGTCCTCTTAGTAATGGCATAGATATCCCTGTTATAGTATACGATATAAGGGAATTAATATTAACAGTTTTGCTACCCAAAGATTTGCAATAGCAAATCTAAACATGGGTACAAAGTATGCAAAATCAGACGTTGGGCTAAGCAGAACTTGGCAGGGACAGGCGTAGAAATAGGGCGGGGAGATAATTCTACCCGCCCTTATAATCTGATTCTGAGATTCGTTGTTAAAATATCTGAGCCAGGTCCCAGGCCTTTTTGTAAAGATCAACAGCTTTATCAGGTCTGCCATCGGCAAGTTTCTCGTCAGCTTTAGCCATATCTATCTCAGCCTTATCAAGATCTTTCACTAATTTGCCGCACTCCTTGCTGGCATCTGCCTCGTAACAGCCGATTGCCTGCAGTGCCTCGACAGCTTCGTTAATTGCAACTTGAGCTACAGTGCTGTATGTACTGATTAGAAAATCAATGGCTGACTGGGCCTCTGCGGAGATATCGCCTCCCTCATCTACAAGATTCAAAAGTTCCTTAATAGCTTTCTTACCTTCTTTAAAGACCTTTTTACCCTCGTCTGTCAGATGGGTGGCATCTATCCATAGAGATTCATCAAAACTGCTGGTAATATCTTCAATTATCTTGTCAACGCTGGAGCTGGTCCCTGAGTCAGCAGTTGCGACACTCTGCAAAAGGGATGCAACGACTTCCTCCTCTCCGCCGCTGGCTAGAACACTCTCGACTGGAGTAAGGCCGCTTTCAACAGTAACGCCCGCGTTCTCTAACGCAACCAGCGTTCTAAGCATCCATCCAGCTTCATTGATCGCGAAAGGAAATGCAAAATCCGGAAGTTTGGAATTGAGAATAAACTTCATCTGTGTCTCCGCGCGGGCAGTGTCGCCGGTTAGAAGAGAGGCGTATCCGATTGAAGGCCATAAGAAACCCCATGGGTCAGCTATATCGCTCGTCCAGTCAGGATTGGGGTCGCCGTCAAAAGCATTATTCAGGGCGAGCATCTGAGTTCTGGACTTCTTATTTTTGGGGTTTTCAACATTAAACAGATGCGGCCAGACTAAAGGTGTTGTGCCTGGATACCAGTTGTTAAGATCGGGGGCTTCATATTCCCCATTTCCAAACTTTGCTGTATCGTAAAGCGATGTGGACTTATTATACAGATCGCCTTTGATTCCTTTTTTTGCATAAGCTGCCACTATAGCAAAGAAATCAGCAAGTATTGTATCTTTAAAAACATTTCTCTCAAGAGCTTCCATTGCCAGAAGCCCACTGTAAACCTCAGAGGCATTCATCAGGTATTTGACAGGCCAATTGGCTTTTGCCCATGTCAAACCGTCTGAAGGGTCCTGAAGCGCAAGGATAACAGTCGCAATGATCTCAAATTTTTCTTTATTCCCCGGTGTGTTAAGAAAAGCCACGCTTCCGCCATTTTCGTAATACGTGTTTGCCACTACCAGGAACAGAGCGGCATAGGAATCTGATGAATCATCAAAATTAACATAATACGGAGCAATGCCTGCCGGGCCGGTCGTTTCTGCTGTGCCGTCCTTCAGATACCAGTGGTCATAGACAACACCTGCCGGATTTCCGCTCATATCAAGATGATTCATATACCAGGTCATCCATCTTTCAGCTACCAGCAGTTTGTCAGCGGCGTTTGACTCAAGGAGTCCTATTACTGCCAGGTGCGAGAAGTAAGGGACCACACGGAAATACAGATTAGAATCCGTGTCAACGTATCCCGGAGTATGATGAACCTTTATGGCGCCATAGCTTGTCAGTGCAGGGTCTGTAAATTGCTGTTCTATCAAATAGGCAGCAATTGTGTCCTGATCTCCAGCCTGAGCCTGGACCGCGCAGGTTAATATTAATAAAATACAAATCCCTGAAATTAGCTGTTTCATACTTCTTTTCATAGGAACCCTCGTTCTGCTTTCAGTTGGCAGCATTGAAAATGCCTGGTTTATTTTTCTGTTTTCCTGTTCTATCATCCCTTTAACCTAAAAAACGCCTATCCATTACTGGTATAGGCGCTTTACCTTTATACTCCTTCGGCAGCCTTGCAACCCAGACTCGTCGGGGCCAACGGCTTTGCGTCCTACCTTTACAGATAGTTTGCTCTTATCGGCAGTATTTATGTCGTATTCTTAATTTAAGTATAGTATAGGTAATATACTAAGTATGTGATTATGATCACATTAGGGGAAAAATATTTTGAGCAATTTTTAAGCGTTCCCAACCAGCTTGAGAAAGTCAGAAAAGACCTGCCTGATTAATGCTCGTGTGAATGGCCGGTTTTTGGGTGGTTGTTCATTCCTCCCTTACTTGTCTTTTCAATGGGAAAGTTCATTATATACGTGAACTGCTGCCATTACCATGAGAATCACTGAAAAATTGTTAGTATCTTTTCCATATTTTTGCTCTTCTTTTCGCTTTCTATTTGTAACTATTGGAATTAAAAGGAAATTAAATTAGAAAATCATTTTATCAGCTAATCTTCGTTCAGACACATACACGTGGGGTATTTTATTTTCGTTCCAGTCTGTTGACACATAGAGATTGCAGTAACAGCTTCCAAATTCTTTTACATCAGGCTCCCTGTACTCGCACGGACAGATGATGTCCTTGTCCTGCTCCCTGCTGTCTGAGGCCAGCCTGCACGGACAGCACATGTAGCCGTAGCGGTCCTTGTTGGTCAGCAGGCCTTTAAGCAGTTCCATCACAGTGTCTTTGTCCCCGTTGAAAAAATACCCCTTTGGTTCCTGACTGTTCTTAAGCATTTCATAAAGCTGATCGGCGTTCATTTCAGTCCCAGCGCCTCCATTATCTCCTGCTCTTTAAAACCTACTATGACTTTATCGCCTATAGTGATCGTGGGAAAAGTGCACTCGGCATTGAGCTTCTTCACCTCTGCCACCATGCGTTTTCTCTCATCGCCTGTCAGCAGGTCAACATCAGTGAAATCGAACTTGATCGAGCACTTGTCAAGCAGCTTCTTGGTCTTTTTGCAGTGACTGCATGTACTAAGCGTATAGAGTTTAACAACCGGATTTTTAGCGTTGCCTTTATTTCCCATTGTGCATCCCTTTCTATAAGATTACCATGGATTATCGTAGTTCCGCAGATCCTTGGTTCCCTGGTGCCGTAGTTCTTTTTTTTCTATGGCGCTGCGGCTCTGTGGAACTGTTGTTCTATTGCTCTGCCGCAATTAAGAATGTGGAATTGAGAACGTGGAATTGTGCATTGTTAATTTTATCCAGCCTCGGGCAGATCCGCCGTGGAGGACATTTTACATTATGTTATCTGTTATAGTGATAAAAAAACACGTATGAAAGGAATGCTATGACAATACTGGAACTTATAGAACAGATCAATCATCTTAAGCGAGTATTATCTGTCGAAATCCAGAACAAACAGGATGAATTCCTCTATAAAATTGAGGGAAAGAGGATCAAATTTGAAGAGGCTACAAGACGATACCATAAAACACTTGTCACCAGGATCCCTATCTATATATGGAAGACCCGCCTGCTGAGTTTACTGGTTGCTCCGGTGATCTGGTTCTGTATTGTACCGGCAGTTTTCATGGATCTGGCTGCCACTGTTTATCAGTTCATTTGCTTCCCGGTATACAAAATACCCAAAGTGCGGCGGGATGATTATATAGTGATAGACCGTCACGCGCTTGAGTACCTGAACGCTTTGGAAAAGTTAAATTGCGCATACTGCGGGTATGTCAACGGCCTTATAGCGTACATTCAGGAGATAGCTGCCAGGACTGAACAATACTTTTGCCCGATAAAGCACGCGCGGGCGATTGGCGATATTCACAGCCGCTATAAGAACTTTGTAGAGTATGGAGACGCTGAAGCATACAGGAAGAACATCGATAAGATCAGAA
>CAZNPC010000131.1:0-2085 GCA_964574765.1 uncultured Nitrospirales bacterium
TGTGCCAGTACCCCGGCACCAAACCCGTTATCAATATTCATCACTGCTATTCCCGGTACACACGAATTAAGCATGGCAAAAAGAGCCGTAAGACCACCAAAGCTTGTACCATACCCAACAGACGTCGGTACAGCTATGATCGGTTTGTCTGTAATGCCTCCTATTACAGATGGAAGGGCACCCTCCATCCCTGCTATAACAATTAAAACACCTGCAACTTTAAATTTCTTTTCCGCGTCCTTTAGCCTGTGCAGTCCTGCCACACCAACATCAGCTACTATTTCAGCCTTGCTGCCGAGAAAAGATGCTGTAGCAGCAGCCTCTTCAGCAACAGGCATATCAGAAGTGCCGGCGCATAAGACTGCTACCAGTCCGGCCCTCCTGCGGTATCCGGACACTGCAATAATTCCTGATCTTTCATAAAACTTTGCTTTTTTTCTGTGCCTGCCGCAGAGTCGTTCAATGCGTTTATAAACGCTTTTCGATGCCTTTGTTACAAGAAGTCTGCCGCTTCTTTGTATCATTGAATCAGCTATAGCTGTAATATCTTCAAGATTCTTGCCTTTAGCAAATATTACCTCTGGTATCCCCTGCCTCAGAGTCCTGTGATGATCGACCCTGGCAAAACCCATATCTTCATATGGAAGGTGTTTTAACTGGTCAAGAGCACTGTTAATATCTAATGTGCCTTTTTTTATTGATCCAAGAATTTTTTTTATTTTGGCGGTATCCATAAGAATCGCACCTGCCGGCAGGCAGGGATTATCACAGATCTGAGATCATCTGTATCTTATTATCAGCGTTAATCAGTATGCTTTGAAAATTCAGGTTTCAAGGTTCTTCCCATTAGCTCCTTCACAGCATCTGAAGGTTTTTTGCCTTCATTAATGACCATGTAGATCTGCTCCACTATAGGCATTTCAGTATTGTATTTTCTGGATAGTTCATAAGCTGCTTCAGACGTGGTTATTCCTTCTGCTACCATTATCATATTATCCTGAATGTCTTTAAGCTTCTGACCATGACCGAGTTTAACCCCGACAGTATGGTTTCTTGACAAACTGCCCGTACATGTCAGGACCAGATCACCCAGACCGCTTAAACCTATAAATGTCTTTTCTTTGGCTCCCATTGCAACACCAAGACGGATTATCTCGGAAAGCCCCCTTGATATGAGAGCAGCTCTTGTACTGGAACCAAGTCCCAGACCGTCTGAGATCCCTGAAGCAATGGCCATAACATTCTTCAGAGCTCCTCCAAGTTCAACACCGAGAACATCACTATGCGTATAGACCCTGAAATAGTCAGTAGTGAATATTTCCTGAAGAAGCAGACCCGTATCACTGTCACCGGCTGCAACAGTCACAGCTGTTGGAAGTTTTTTCATTACATCTTCAGCAAAGCTTGGGCCTGAAAGTACAGCTACCCTGCAGGAGCAGAGCTCTTTCAGAATTGATGAAACCGTCAGAAGAGTGCCTCTCTCTATTCCCTTTGAGGCATTTACAATTATGGCATCTTTGTGTACAAAAGGAATTATTTCACTGAATACACTCCTTGTGTGCTGGGTAGGGACTGCGGTAACAATATATCTGGCCCTGTTAATAACTTCCTTTATACTATTAGTGACTCTTATATTATCAGGAAGTACAAAGCCGGGAAGATAGGCTGAATTTATCTTTGTATTTTTGATCTCTTCAGCAAGGGCCTCTTCGTATACCCAGAGTGATACATCATAGTCCTTGTTTGCAAGAGTTGCTGCAAGCGCTGTCCCCCATGCCCCTGCACCTATAACAGATATATAGCTCATCTTTCGTCTCCAGGTCTCATAACATACTCTCGACAATAAGAAGTTGAGAGGTTAAGAAGATAAGACGCTAAGTCAGAAACAGAATTTTTTAGCGTTTTTCTCCATCGAATTTAGCATTAATATAATTTGTTCATATTCATCATCAAACTTATCGAACATATCCTTATTAATATATTTACATGCGAGACTAAATTCAAGCCAACTCTGGGTCTCTGATGCTTCCTGCATCGCATCGGTTAATTTATTTCTAAAAACCGCAATATATTTTCTCTTTCTCC
>CAZNPC010000131.1:2185-4233 GCA_964574765.1 uncultured Nitrospirales bacterium
CATGATTCGGCAATATTGGAGCATACCGATCTTGACGCTTTTCTAATCTGATTCGTAAGAGAATATCTCTCATCTTCAGGGAATCTTTTTGTAATTTCAAAAATCTCCATTGCTGATGCAAATGATTTCTGATATACTTCCAAGTCTCTAAAATGCTCTATCTTTTTGCTTTTGCTCAATTTCTTATCCTCTTATCTTCTCAACTTCCAGTCTTTTAGGTGCCTTTGTCCATCTTCTTAATTTCCTATCTTCTCATGTTAGCACCTTTAGAAGCAATATTTAATTGCTTTTGCCTACCCTCTCATTTTCTCAACCTCTCATCCTCCCGCCTTCTTCTGTATCCTTGCCCACATATCGCGTAATGTCACTGTCCTGTTGAGCACAGGTTTATTTACAGAAGAGTCTTTCAGATCGATATCGATACAGAAGTAGCCAAGTCTTTCCAGCTGAAATCTGTAATGGTAACGCAGTCTTTCATTTTTATATTTTTCTTTTTCATCATTAAGGACACCTGCAAGAACAGGCTCAATACGGCAAGAGGTTAATGTTCTAAGAGAATCTGGATTTAAATGATCAATAAAATTCTCACCGGGTTCCGGAACTGAAAAGAGGTGATCATACAAACGCACTTCTGCATCATGTGAATGCGGAGCAGATACCCAGTGAAGTGTTGCCTTGACCTTGCGCCCGTCAGGAGAGTCCCCACCCCTTGTTTCAGGGTCATATGTGCAGTGAACTTCTATGATATCTCCTTTATCATTCTTAACTACATCTGTACAGGTTATAAAGTAAGCATACCTTAAACGCACCTCACGCCCCGGAGCAAGACGGAAGAACTTCTTTGGAGGATCTTCCATGAAGTCTTCCCTCTCAATATAAAGTTCGCGTGAAAAAGGAACTTTCCTTGTTCCCATTCCCGGATCTTCAGGGTTATTTACTGCATCAAGTTCTTCGACTTCATTTTCAGGATAGTTTTTAATGACGACTTTAAGAGGATTAAAAACAGCCATATAGCGGGGAGCTCGTTTGTTAAGGTCCTCCCTTATACAATGTTCAAGAAGAGCCATATCTACAGTGCTGTTTCTTTTTGCAAAACCTATCTTGTCGCAAAAATTTATAATCGCCTCTGATGTATATCCGCGTCTGAAAAGGCCTGAGAGTGTAGGCATACGCGGGTCATCCCAGCCTGTTACATGTCCTTCCTCAACAAGCCTGTTCAGTTTTCTCTTGCTCAACACAGTATGGCTTATGTTAAGACGTGCAAATTCGATCTGCTGCGGATGATATAGCTTCAGTTCTTCAAGGAACCAGTCATATAGCGGGCGGTGGTCCTCAAATTCAAGAGTACATAAAGAATGTGTAATCCCCTCAATTGAGTCAGAGACACAATGAGCAAAATCATACATAGGATATATACACCACTTATCGCCTGTCCTGTGATGAGTTGCCCTCTGTATTCGATAGATAACAGGATCACGCATATTGATATTTCCTGAAGACATATCTATCTTTGCCCTTAGTGTTAGTGAGCCATCCTTAAACTCACCGGCTTTCATTCGTTCAAAGAGCTCAAGATTCTCTTCAACAGAACGCTTACGATATGGGCTGTCACTGCCCGGTTCTGTCAATGTCCCCCTGTACTCTCTCATCTCATCAGCACTCAGGTCACAAACATAAGCCTTGCCGCCCTTTATCAACCGGACTGCATATTCATAAAGTTTATCAAAGTAGTCTGAAGCATAGCATTCTTTATCCCATATAAAACCCAGAGCCGCAACGTCCTGCTTTATTGCTTCAACATACTCCGCCTCTTCCTTTATAGGGTTTGTATCGTCAAAACGGAGATTGCATTTTCCACTTTTATATTCAGAAGCTAATTCGAAATTAATACATATGGACTTTGCATGGCCTATATGGAGGTACCCGTTAGGCTCGGGCGGAAAACGGGTATGAACGCGGCCGTCATACTTATTAGTCTTCAGGTCCTTATCTATTATCTCCCTTATAAAACCGTATATTTTGGAGGAATTATTTGCAGACATATTTAT
>CAZNPC010000132.1:0-4219 GCA_964574765.1 uncultured Nitrospirales bacterium
GAAGATGACGACAGCAATCCGCTTAATTACTACGGACAGTCCAAGCTAGACGGAGAATCAGAAGCCAGGAAAATAGAAACATCTCTGATTTTGAGGACCAATATATTCGGCTGGAATATTCAGGACAAAGAAAGCCTGGGAGAATGGGTCATAAATGAGCTTAAAGCAGACCGGAAAATTAGCGGTTTCAAGGATGCTTTTTTCTCTTCCATATATACATTCGAGCTTGCCAGAATTATGGACATTGCCATTCAGCAGGATTTAAGCGGCACATACAACTGCAGTAGTAGTGATTCATGTTCTAAGTATGAGTTTGCTCAAAAAATCGCTGATTACCTTGGCTTTGATAAAAATCTTATAACTCCGATATCAATTGATGCTTCCGGCTTCAAGGCAAGGAGAGGCAAGAACTTGAATTTAGACACAACCAAACTGCAGGACAAATTAGATTACAGACTGCCTACTATAGACCAGTCGATAGAAGTTTTTTGTAAAGACTTCCAATGCGGTTTGCCAAATGCTATTAAGCAGAAACCGGAACCTGTAGAAACTCCAGCTTTGATAAGCTACGGAAGACAATATATTGATGCAAATGATGTTCAGGCAGTAATTAATGTTCTGAACTCAGGATGGATTACACAAGGACCAAAGATTGATGAATTCGAAAAAGCACTGGCCGGATATTGTGGAGCAAAGTATGCCGTTGCAGTTAACTCAGGAACTTCGGCGCTTCATATTGCCTGCCTTGCGGCGGGTGTGAAAAAGGGCGATGAAGTTATAACCTCGCCAAATACTTTTGTGGCTTCATCCAATTGCGCTGTCTACTGCGGCGGCGCACCTATCTTTGCCGATATCTCACTAAATACTTATAACATTCTCCCGGAAGAAATAGAAAAGAAGATCCATAAAAACACAAAGGCACTGATCCCGGTCCACTTCGCGGGACAAAGCTGTGATATGGAGACTATAAAAGTTATTGCCGCGGAAAAGGAAAAAGAATTTAAGAGCAAAATTTTCATTATAGAAGACGCCTGCCATGCCCTTGGCTCAGCATATAAAAACAAGCCCATTGGATCATGTTTTTTTTCGGACATGACGGTAATGAGTTTCCACCCAGTCAAACAGATAACAACAGGAGAAGGCGGAGCCGTTCTTACCAATGATGATGAGCTGTACAAAAAATTAAAGAGATTCAGTTCCCACGGCATCGTAAGTACCCATGAAGAATTCATATATAGTGATTCCGCATTCTCTTCTTCTGTCCGGAATCCCTGGTATTACGAGCAGGTCGATTTGGGGCATAACTACCGCATAACAGATATCCAATGCGCGCTTGGCCTTTCACAGCTCAAGAAACTTAACATGTTCAGAAAACGCAGACTTGAAATAGTTGCCCGTTACAACAGTACATTCAGTAATATAGAAACCATTCAGATCCCATTTGAATCAAATAACTGCAGCAGCAACTTTCATCTTTATGTTCTGCTCTTTGATTTCGATAAAATAGGACTTGAACGCGCAGAATTCATGTCCCAGTTGAAAGAAAATGGAATTCAAACACAGGTACACTATATCCCCGTGTATACTCATCCATTTTATCGTCAGACATTCGGGACAAATCCGGGCGATTGTCCTAATGCTGAATCATACTATCAACAATGCCTTTCAATCCCCCTCTATCCTGCAATGACAGATAGTGACGTTGAAAAGGTTATAGTAGAAATATTGAAAACAGTCAAGGCAAAATGAATATTCCCAAGAGCATAAAAATGCAGGAAAGGGCAAAAAACAGGATTCCCGGCATGACCCAGCTGCTTTCAAAGCGGCCTGACATGTTCGCTCCCGGTATCTGGCCTGCTTACTACAGCAAGGCAAAAGGGGTTGAAATATGGGATCTGGACGGCAACCGGTACATAGACATGAGCATTGCCGGTATCGGGGCAAATGTACTTGGCTATGCAGACCCTGATGTCGACGCTGCTGTTCATAAAGCTGTTGACTCCGGCTCCAGCAGTTCATTGAATTGTCCTGAAGAGGTGGAGCTTGCTGACCTTTTATGTGAAATCCACCCGTGGGCCGAAAAGGTCAGATATACCCGAACCGGCGGAGAGGCAATGTCTGTTGCTGTCCGTATTGCCCGTGCTCATACAGGCAAAGACAAGATTGCTTTCTGCGGCTACCATGGCTGGCATGACTGGTATCTTTCGGCTAATTTAGGAACAGATAAACTGGGTGAACATCTCATGCCCGGCCTTGACCCGCGTGGAGTTCCAAAGGGACTGATAGGCACGGCCTTCCCTTTTCGTTACAATCATATAGATGAACTTGAAGCTATAGTTGCAAAAAACAAAAATGAACTTGCAGCTATTGTTATAGAACCGATCCGAAGTGCACAACCGGAACCGGGATTTCTCGAAGGAGTACGGTCACTTGCTGATGAAACCGGCGCTGTATTAATTATTGATGAAATTTCCTCAGGCTTCAGAATGAATTCAGGCGGGGCCCATCTTCTTTTTAAGATCACCCCTGATATAGCTGTATTTTCAAAAGCGCTTGGTAATGGTTATCCCATTGCTGCAATCATAGGCAAAGGGCGAGTTATGGATGCAACACAGAGCACTTTTATAAGCAGTACTATGTGGACTGAGCGTATCGGCCCTGTTGCTGCATTGGCAACCATAAATAAACATCGAAAACTTGATCTGGGGAAGCATTTAATTAAAATAGGTAAACTAGTTCAGGAAGGGTGGTGCGGCCTTGCCTCAGAACATGATATAAAAATTAATGTCGGCGGAATCCCCCCGTTAAGTCATTTTTCTTTTGAAAATACAAGTAATGCTCAGGCTGTTAAGGCATTGTTTATTCAGTTAATGCTTGAACGCGGTTTCCTGGCATCTACACTCTTTTATGCCATGTACGCTCATCAAAGCCATCACGTTGAGCAGTATTTAGACGCAGCAGATGAATCCTTCTCTTATATTTCCAACGCAATTAAAGCAGGAGATGTTGAAAAACGATTAAAAGGCACTCCTGCAAGTGCTGGGTTTAAACGATTAACTTAACAATGAATTCTTCTCTTGTTCTTGGAACTGCACAACTTGGTTCTAATTATGGAATTACCAATAAAACAGGACAACCTGATCAGGATACTGCAAATGCAATCATTCATGAAGCGTGGAAAAACGGGATATGTGAGTTTGATACAGCCCAAGGGTATGGAAACAGTGAAGAAGCCTTAGGAAAGGCATTATCCGCATTGGGCTTGTCTGATGAAGCTCGGATAATCAGTAAATTTGATCCGGAACTTGATCATCTCAACATCACAGCTATGATAAATTCCGTTGATAAGTCATTGAGCATACTTGGAGTTCCTGATCTTTTCTGTATGATGCTGCATAGGGACGAAATGCTTCCGTTATGGAATAATGGCCTTGCAGAGGTTCTTCACAATGTTGTTTTATCCGGCAAAGTTAAGCATATCGGCATATCTGTTTATTCTCCTGATAAAGCAATTCAGGCATTACATACAGACAGCATTGATATAGTCCAGCTCCCAAGTAATATTCTTGACAGGAGATTTGAAAAGGCAGGGATATTTGAGCTTGCAGAGAAAAAGAAAAAAAAGATATACATTCGAAGTATATTTCTTCAAGGCCTGATTTTAATGGATTCTAAAGATATTCCTGATAATATGTCTTTTGCCAGACCTGTTATTGAAAAACTGGAGTCCTTTTCCGTGGATTTAAACATAAGCCGTCAGGAATTGGCTATGTGCTACATCAAATCGGAAATGCCCGGTGCGAAAGTTGTTTTCGGCACAGATACCCCGGGACAGGTCAGAGAAAATCTGGCATGCTGGGGAAAAGAATTGCCTTCTTCATTTGTCCCTGAAGCAAAAAAACTTTTCAATAATGTTGATGAGAAAATCCTGAACCCTTCACTTTGGTCAAATTAGTATGATAGCGGCAATTGTACAGGCAAGAATGACCTCTACCCGTCTGCCGGGAAAGGTGCTCAAGGAAGTTATGGGAAGACCGCTGTTGTCATATCAGATTGAACGGTTGAAAAGAATTGATACTATTGAGAAAATCATAATAGCGACAACTATCAATAAGAAAGACGATCCTATTATTGAATTATGCGAAAAAGAGTCTATTGTTTATTACAGAGGGTCAGAGAATGATGTATTGGACAGGTATTATCAAACTGCAAAGAAGTT
>CAZNPC010000133.1:0-4207 GCA_964574765.1 uncultured Nitrospirales bacterium
TGCCCTGAGGGAGGAGGTTCTCGACAACTGCAGAGCCGCCCGCAATACTGCTCGTAAAGCTGTAAAGGGGTGCAATAGTAGTGACGACTCTGAGCTTTTTGCCGGATTGTACAGGCTCTCCGCCAGGTTCAGGGACAGACTTCTGACAGGCATAAAACAAGATAAGCAGGAATATGATGACAGGGAAAATCGATATTCTAATGAGTTTCACTGATGAAATTATAACATAACAAACCACAGATGAACACAGATTCAATACAGATAATCGCAGAAAAAAACAAATGAACGGGGGGGGCTGTGCTAATCTGTCTCTAAATAGAACAGGGGAGGCCCGCCACACTACCAGGCGGATAAACTGATGATGACTGTCCGCCTGCCTGCCGGCAGGCAGGTGCGACTCCTTAGAAAGAAAACCTCGAAGAATTAACCAAATACGACTAGCTTTATCGATCAAACAGAATCTAATCAATTGTCGATTGCGGCAAATGACGAAGTGAGTTTAAGCGAACGAATATAATGCAAAGCGAGCAAACAGCTCGTGAATAAAAAATAAATGCATAGTGAGCGTTAGTGAACTAATATGAATAAAAAGAAAAATCCTTACATTAGATTCCCGGAGGGAAGATTAAATAAGCTAATCCTATCATTAGGGTTTCCAAAGGGAACACATAATTAATATAAATTCATTACATTTCTGCTCTTTCTTAGGAGCAGCGCATAAGAAGCAGTCCCCCTGTTCTTAGATTTAATAGACAAGCCGGGAAACAGCCCTTACCGGGTGTGTTATATTATCAGGATGACATCTTTCGGGCCTTTTTCAGCACTGACATACAGGAACTTCCGGCTGTTCTGGTTTGGACAGATAATATCACTGACAGGGACGTGGATGCATTCGGCGGCCCAGGGCTGGTTGGTACTGAAACTTACGGATTCTCCGTTTTATCTCGGGCTTGTAGGTTCCGCCGCATCAATGCCGATCCTTTTGTTCACATTAGCCGGAGGAGTAGCAGCAGACAGATTCCCCAAGAGGAAAATACTTTTGATGACTCAGACTATACTTATGATCCTTGCCTTTACACTGGCAGTAATTGTTACAACTGGTGTTGTTACTGTGTGGCATGTACTGGCAATCGCCTTCCTGATTGGAACTACGTGCGCTTTTGATATACCTTCAAGGCAGTCATTCCTTATAGAGATGGTGGGAAAGAAGAGCCTGATAAACGCGATCGCGCTTAACTCAACAGCCTTTAACGGAGCGAGGATCATAGGTCCGGCCATTGCCGGTATGCTCATAGGCTATATCGGACTTGAGGCCTGCTTTTATATTAATTCCCTCAGTTTCCTCGCGGCGATTATTGCGCTGTTAAAAATGAAGTTTGATAATGAACAGGGCAAAGCTCCTGAGAAACCAGGTGTCAGGAAAGAGCTGATAGAGGGAATAAAATATATATTCAGCGAGCCGAAGATACATACTCTGATCATATCAGTGGGAATTATCAGTTTTTTCGGGTTCCCGTACATAACTTTTCTGCCTGTCTACGCAAGGGACATACTGAAGACAGGTGCTGCGGGCCTCGGCATATTAATGGGATGTTCCGGTGCAGGCGCTTTTACCGGGGGTGTTATACTTGCGACACGTGGAGATTATGGCAGAAAGGGTGTTTTACTGGCTGTCTCCGGGATAACGTTTGCGTCCGCGCTTTTGATCTTTTCTTTTTCAGGAGTTGTCTGGCTTTCCTACCTTATGCTTTTTCTCGTAGGGTTGGCGGCGATCAACCAGATAGCAACAGCTAACAGCCTTATCCAGCTCAATGTTCCTGACAGGCTGAGAGGCAGGGTGATGAGTTCTTTTACCATGGTTTTTCTCGGTTTGGCAACTCTCGGTAATTTTGCGATAGGCAGTCTGGCATATTATGTAGGAACGCAGGCCGCGTTGGGCATCGGAGCTAAATTCTGTCTGCTTGGAATGATATGGCTGATGTGGAAAAGGAAGGATATCTTTAAATTGTAATTAGTTGTTAGCTGTTAGTTGTTTGTCTAACAACCATAAATGCACAGTAAACCTGCCTGCCTGCAGGCGTGGTGAACGAATTATGATAATAAGTAAATCCTTACATTGTGCTTGCCCTCCAGTTTTTATGGAGGGTGACCACAAAAACCAACAACTAATAGCTGAAAACCGCGATACTTCAAATGGTCTGTATGTACTCGTAAACTTCAGATTTAAACTTTGCCAATACATCGCGTATCGAGTCAACCAGAACGGTAAGTTCTTCACGTTTAATATTAAAAACGTACGTATAGATGAAATAGTTCCGGAACGCCAGATATTTCAGGAATGATTGAAAAAGCTCAGGAGGCAATATGCCTATCTCGCCGGCTTTTTTTAGCACTTTCTCATGCCATCCGGGTGAATCTGTGATATCGAGCTTATCGAATATAAGCATCTGTTTGAGGATGTTTTCGCAGCCGCTGTAGATATTAACGGTGAGAGCGGCTATTGCCGCTTCTTCAGCAAGTTTATAATCCGATTTGCCGGGACTGTAAACAGAAAAAAGTTCGTTTGTTATCGTGTTAATATTTTCGAATTCCTGATCGCAGTATTTTTTTAATTCATCAGTTGTCATGATCATACCTCCTGTTTTACATGCAGAAGATTAGAAGCTGAGAAGATGCTACATCAAGAAGTTGAGAAATTAAGAAATTGAGAAGATGAGGTTTTATAAGTCTTAACATCTTATCTTCTTAACCTCTGTCTTTAACAGCCTCTTAGCTTCTTATTTATAACCGCCCTGATCTCAGAATTGATATTAAAAGCCATATCCCGAGCACAAACGCAACAATAAATCCTATTGCGCCTATAGCTGGAAGCCCGAAGATCTTCTTCCCTATGCCTGACTGTATGAGCAGAGAAGAACCCACGATAATTGAAGCTACGATTACACTGAAAGCAAGCCGGTTGCTTGAACGGTCTATGTCCTTTATCAGTTTCTCCATCCCAAGAGTGTTTACCTTAAACCCTATCCCGTCCTTCAGGGCCTTTCTCAGCAGCCTGTTGACATGCTTCGGAGTTGTGATAAGAAGATCGCTTATATCTGACAGATTTTCCCTGGCTTTATCAACGACTCTTTGGGGGCTGAAACGCCTCTTTACCAGTTTGGCGGCATATGGTTCCGCGGTTGCCATAAAATTGAAAGAAGGGTCAAGCTGTCTGCCTATGTTATCAAGTATCAGGAGGGTCTTGTTCATTGAGAGGAGGTCTGAGGGTATCCTCAGGCCGTGTTTCATTGCGAGGTGAGTAAGAATCTGCAGGTATTCGGCAAAATTAATCTCAGCCAGTGACATAGTGTACAGAGGTTCACAGATATCCACAAGATCCTGCTTGAATTTCTTTTTGAAGGTTTCTACGTCAATATCTTCTTCTGTAAGGCCGAGTTCAATGTACTGGTTAACGAGTTTATTGTAATCCCTGTTAAAGAATGCCAGAAAAGCGCTGGCAATGTTCTCCATAACATCGGAAGTTAAATAGCCTACTATTCCAAAGTCCATAAGTCCGATCCTTCCGTCAGCCATTACAAAAACATTACCGGGATGAGGGTCGGCATGGAAAAAACCATCTTCAAATATCATCTTGAAATACGCGTTTACACCTTTTTTTGCCAGATCAGCCCTGTCAATGCCGAGCGATTCAATACCTGCTATATCATCTATCCTAACTCCCTCAAGACGGTCCATCACTATGACCTTTTCCGAGAGTATGTCAGGATAAACGGCAGGAATACATATGCCGCTGTTTTCCGCAAAGTTTCTCCTGAAACGCTGGGCGTTCCTGGCCTCCGCTTTGAAATCCAGCTCTTTTTTGACTGTTCTGGAGAATTCATCAACAATGCCTTCAGGATTAAATATTCTGCTTTCAGGAATGTGTCTGGTCATGAGACGGGCAATAGTTCCAAGTATAGCGATATCGGTTTCTATCAGTTCCCTGATGCCTGGCCGCTGGACCTTGACGATGACTTTTTCACCAGTCGAAAGAACGGCATTGTGAACCTGTGCGATAGAGGCGGCGGCAGAGGGAGTATCATGAAATTCGGAAAAAATGTTTTTCAGTGGTATGTTCAACTCTGTCTCAATAGTCATTTTTGCTTCATCAGTCGGGAAAGGAGGGACATTGTCCTGGAGTTTTTTGAACTCGTCTGCATATGCATTT
>CAZNPC010000134.1:0-4155 GCA_964574765.1 uncultured Nitrospirales bacterium
CCGGTCCGCCGGATTCAACAGCTACAACGCCTCCATAGCCTGTTTTCCTGATATCATCCAGTTCCACGTCTTCACCTTCCGCGCGGAGCGTATCCAGAACAGTGTTCTGGGCTAATCCCCCTAATAACAGCCTTGTTGAGTCTGCCTTGGGGTCGCATCCGACAACCATAACTTTTTTGCCCATCTCCACAAGGCCCGCTACTGTATTCTGTGTGGTAGTAGATTTCCCAATACCGCCCTTTCCATAAATTGCGATCTTTCTCATTTTGCTCCTCCTTTATTAAGGCTGTTGACATACATATGCCTTTTTCTCATTTTGCTCATTATTATTTTTCTGCAAAACCATCACGTTTAAAAGCGAAAACCATGCCAGCCTGCAACTTCTTGGTTTTAATAGAAACCTCAATTGATAACTGCTACAATATTGTTAATTGTTAAACAATATTGTCTACGAATAACATTTTTGTCATCAGCCAACCTTCTGCCTTATCGGCCTTACCATTACATTATCATCATTGCTCTTTTCGACATATTTCCATTTACAGGCGCCCGACTCCGGCACCCCCTCTTCTTGCTTTCGCAAGAAAGCAGAGGGGGTAAACCTCAGAGGGGTGTGATTTTAGGCATTCTATGTGGTAAAATTCCTTTTAATAGGTTCCCCGAAGTATATCTTGCAGTTAACTGCGGGGCAGGCGAACCTTATACAGCAGGGACCACCACTGAACCACGTAGGGTTCAGTGCTGCGACATAGCCTGTAAAGCAAAGTCGGGCACATCAACACAAATAAGGCCATTATCAGTAACCCGTAATCAGTAACGGGATAAAACTCTCAACCTTTAACTCATCACGAATCACTTATTACGAAGTTATGGCACATCCAAAAGTTTTAGCAATGGTAATGGCAGGCGGCAGGGGCAAGCGCCTTTTCCCGCTTACATTTGAACGCTCAAAACCGGCTGTTCCTTTCGGCGGGCGCACCTGTATTGTGGATTTCGTCCTGAGCAATCTGATCAACTCAAGGATATTTTCCATTTATCTTCTGGTTCAGTATCAGTCTCAGTCCCTTATAGATTATGTGAGAGAGAACTGGGGACTTTCATCAGTTATGCCTGACCATTTTGTAACTGTCGTCCCTCCTCAAATGAGGTACGGGCCCGACTGGTTTCAGGGTACGGCTGATGCTGTATTTCAAAATCTCAACCTTATCCGCTATCACAAGCCTGAACTCGTGGCAGTTTTCGGAGCTGATCATATCTACCGAATGGACATACGGCAGATGATCGACTTCCATATAAATAACAATGCTGATGTAACTGTTGCCGCCAGGCCGATCCCTATTAATAAGGGAAGTGACTTTGGGATCATAGCCGCTGACGTCGATGGAAGAATAAGAGGTTTTGAAGAAAAACCGGCAAGTCCAATATCCATGCCCAATGATCCTAAACGGGCATATTGCTCAATGGGCAACTACATTTTCAATACTGAAGTATTAATTGAGGCGCTTGCTGACGCTCAAAGAAATAATGAGCACGACTTCGGAAGCTACGTCATTCCTAACCTTATCGGGAAGAGAAATCTTTATTCATATGACTTTTCAATGAACCATGTGCCGGGGATAAAACCTTACGAGAAAAAGGGCTACTGGAGAGACGTGGGCACAATAAAGGCATTTTGGGAAGCGCATCAGGATATTCTTGGTTTGGAGCCGCTTTTTGAGATGCATAATGAGTACTGGCCTATCAGGCCTTCGCGCAGCGAACTGCCGGCCTTGAAAATACTCAGCGGCGAAATTATTAACAGCGTGATCGCCGACGGAACAATTATTAATAACGCCAAAATTGTTAATTCCGTGATCAGGCGCGGAGTTATCATCGAAGACGGTGTTGAAATTAAAGATTCAATAATAATGGACCATGTAGTCCTAAAAAAAGGCTGCCGCATAAACAGAACTATCATTGACCGCTCCAACATAATTGAAGAAGGCGTGTATATCGGAGAAGGCAGTGATAAACCTTATTTGCGCTCCTACTCAGACCCCTCCGGGATAACAGTTGTGGCAAGCGAGAATCAGTCACTGCACATTTAGCTTGATAAACATTGTTAATTTCAATATAACCAATATTGCCTTGACACACGTCTCATTTTTTCATTTATAATAATGTGTAGTCTGAAATCCTTTTGGAAATAATCAATCCAGAAAAATAAATATAGAGGAGGTCTGTATGAGAGGATTAGTCACATTGATATTGCTCTTTACCGTTGCGTTTGTTCCTCAAACCGCGTCGTCGGCAACAGCCAATACGATCGATGAACTGGCTGCGATGTACAATATCGAGGCATGTGTGGATTGTCATGAAGACATTCATGACGAGTGGAAAACTTCATGGCATGCCAAATCCATGGTTGATTCCCGCGTGGTCAGGTCATTCAGAACCTATATTTTAAGCGGGCTTGACAAAACAGATCAGGGGTCAAGAAAAGACATGAAGTACATATGTTTCCCATGTCACGCACCGCAGACAAAAGATGCCTCTGATGAACTGGTCGTTGAGATCGCCGGCCTGATCGTAACTGCCGCAGATGACAAAGACAAGGGAAAAAGAGAAGCCGCTAAAAAGGAACTCGCAAAGATCAATATAAACTGTCACGGCTGTCACAGCCTGAAAGGCGCGCCTGACGGAAAACCCAAACCCGGAGAAATTTACGGCCCGAACGGCCTTGATGATGAAGATTCCCCTCATATGGAAGAACTGGGGCTTAAATCAATTAAATCCGATATTATGAAGACCTCCAAGGTATGCGCGGAATGTCATCACGGTTGTCCGCCTGATATGCCTTCGTCTATTTGTCCTACCATATACACAAGCTATGAAGAGGAATATATAGCCCACGGCGGAGACAAAACCTGTCAGGACTGCCATATGAGAGAAGACGGGGAAGTAAGCCACAAATTCCCCGGGATTTATGAAACTGAGTTTGCAGGCACAGGTATAGAACTAACTATCAATGCAAAAACGACAGAATTTGTTTATTACCTCGAAAACAGGATAGTCCCTGCAGTTGTCGTGGAAGTGGGTGCTAAAAACACTTCCGGCCACGGCTTACCCCATGGTTGAATGTACATACCTGAAACGGCACTGGATGTGACCGTTAAAGACCAGGACGGTAAAGTAGTCTTTTCCAAGAACAAAGTATACGCAGTATATGACCTTCACTTTGAGGAGCATAAAGAAGGCTATCTTGGTCTCTCAAACTTTGATATAACAGCCCAGAAACATCACAACTTTGGTATTGAACCTCACGAGACTGATTCTCAAACATTTGTAATTCCCCTGAAAGAGGGCACAAAATCCGTTGATATCGAGGCGGCCTTCTCCTATATATACGAGAAAGGCAAATCCTCGGTCATTAAAAAGGCTAATAAAAAGGTGGAGTTTAAATAACATAAGATTCAATGCGTTGTAATTAAACCCTGACCTGTTGTTACGGTCAGGGTTTATATTTTTTGGGGCCTACCGTCAGATACCGGGTTGAAAAACTCTCTTTAAAAATGTAAAATTCCTTATTCAGAAATACTCATTAAAAGGCGGGCAAACATGAAAAAAACCATTGCAGTCCTGTTTATGTTGATCTTTCTGGTGCCTGGCTGCGCCAAAGAAAAAGTTAAACCATCTGCAGACTCTCTAATGACACAGAGTGCGATAAGCGCTCTTGATTCAATTAAGGAGGCTTACGAGAAGAAAGACAGGACAGGGATTCAGGATAAAATGGAACAAACTCTGTCGCAGCAGATACTGCAGGAACTTTCTTTTGATTCAGCGGAGCTGTCTTTTACTCCTAAAATGGTCAGGATAAGTACTGATTCCAGTATAAACATTCACATTACCTGGCGCGGCAGCTGGATCGTTGACGGCAAAACATTAACTGATAGGGGATCCGGTATTTTATCATTTCAGAGAGAATCTCTCAGGTTGACCCAAATTAAGGGAGACAATCCGTTTAGAACACCCTCGAACAAATAGTTAAAAGTTGCAGGTTAAAAGTTGAAAGTTGTTTACCCCCTTAGAAATCATGAATTTCTATGCAAGGGGGCAAGCAAAAAACTGCAGGCTGAAATAAGACTCATTATCGTAGGTTTTTTACTTGCCGAAGTG
>CAZNPC010000135.1:0-4107 GCA_964574765.1 uncultured Nitrospirales bacterium
GATCAAGTATCGGCGCAGTAAAATTCAGAAGCCTGCCCCATTCAGCGTATTTATGATATTTTTTAGCTATTGTTTCTTCCACATAACCTCTTAGAAGGGACTGCGGATATCTGTTTATGAACTTGCCGTATATCATTCTCTCTTTTTCGAAATCAGGAGGTGAATAGTCATTTAAATAGATCTCTATCAGTCTCAGGTGACTTTCCTGCGCAAGAGGCGCCTCAGGATACTTTTCTATTATCTCGAGGTATTTTTTCTCCATCTCGGGAAGTACCTGCATTCTGTCAGAAGACGACACGCTTATATCCAGGATTTCTTTGAACGCCGCAAGGGCCCTCACTTCCTGTTCCTCAGTTGTCAGGGGTTTTTCAACTGCTGCCGCTGAACCCGCAGTCAGCAGGAAAGCAAAAACTAAAAAATAAATCTTTCTCATTTGCCTGTATTATAACCCCTATATCAGGTATTTCACCACAACAAATCCCAGTATCAGAAGAATGGTAAATACTACCATCACCAAATTAAAATACTTATCAATAAAAGTCCTTATTGACGGGCCGAATTTCCATATAAGACCGGCGACAACAAAAAAACGAAACGCTCTTCCAACTATAGACGCACTTACAAAACTCAGGAAATTAAAATTAAAGACACCCGAAGCGATTGTGAATATTTTATATGGAATTGGAGTAATAGCGGCTATGAGAATACCAAGGAACCCATAGGTGTCATATTTTATTTTTATGCCGGCCATGACGTCCTGGCCATGGTAGAAGTTAACAATTGGTTTTCCTACTGCCTCATAGCCGTAATAACCGATGGAATAGCCGAGAATTCCTCCCAGTACCGAGCCTGAAGTACAAAAAAAAGCAAACCTGAAAGACCTTGTCGGAATTGAAAGGGCAAGTGCGATAAGCAGGACATCAGGGGGTATCGGGAAAAAAGACGATTCTGCAAATGCCAGCAGAAATAGTGCAGGAACTGCTTGAGGAGTTTCAGCCCAATGCAGCACCCAGTCATAAAGTTTTTTTATTGTCTTCAAGGGGGAAGATTACCTCAATCCTAACCTGCTGCATATAACCCCGAGGTATTTGTTAACAAAGTGATTCCGGTCAAGAAAGGGCACGATATTTTTCTTTCTTAATCCAAGCGCCTGAAGCTCGGCAATAATCTCAGCATCTTTTTCGACCTTCAGTCCCTCACGAAATATGTCAACAGCCTTTGTTTTATAGCCGGTCCTGAGATAGACTTTACCAAGATTTAAGTAGTTCTCTGACTTCAGGGGGTTAACTTCCAGGGCTTTTTGACAAAGTTCAATGGCCTCTTTTACTACTCCCCTTTCATATGCTATGCAGACACCCAGAAATGACTGATATTTAGAGTTATCAGGTTCCAGGTTAAATGCTTTCTCTGAAAACGCAAGGGCTTCAAGTGTCCTGCCTGTCTTAAAAGCCTCCTGAGCTTTTTTATGAAGTTCTTCTGCCTCTTCCTGCAATTCAGTCAGCCCCCCACTATAAAAAAATACCCTGCTTATAGTTTATATTAAATCTTCTTTCAAATAAACAGAAAAATAAAAAACAGAGCCCTCGTGACTCAGCCAATGATATGCAAAAAAAATGGCGCCCCGAAAAATCGGAACGCCATCTCCTGCCAGACTAAACTGTCTGACCAAATCTTCATGGAGGTGTTCAGCCGCCGCCGCTGCGAATAATCCCTCTGAAGATATTTGAGATCCAGTCTTTCTTTACATCTTCACTTCCACAGTGTGGACAAACATTGTCAGATATTGCACAAACTAAACTTTCAGCCAGGACAAACTTCTTTTTGCACTTTTGACAAATATACATGTCTTCTCATCAAACCTTTGATGCAGATATTTGAGGAATCTTCAGGTATATAATAACAGGTTTAAAGCAAGGCTGTCCATAGGAAATTTCAATAAAAAACAGTGGAAAAGCATTGATAATTAGGGACACATCCCGTTTGATGGTTTGGTTTAAAACCAATTTATCCTTAATTTACAGCAGGTTATACGGTCTTCAGTCAGTTATGCTGAAAAAAATCTATATGGCGGATTATTATTTAATTATAATCCAATTGCTGCCCTGACCTCATTCATTGTTTCTGAAGCCGCTTTTCCTGCCCTCTCAGTTCCGTGCAGGATAATGTCTTCTACAAGTTTCGGCCTGTCCAGAAAATGCCTGCGCTTTTCCCAGATCGGTTCCAGCAGCTTAAATAAATTCTTTATGAGAACCTTCTTGCAGTCAATACATCCTATGCCAGCTGTCCGGCACCCTTCAGCAACTTCATCCTGTTCTTTTTGCGATGAAAAGATCTTATGGAGCTGAAACACCGGAGACAGTTCCGGATCTCCCTTGTCCGTGCGCCTTACTCTCTGAGGATCAGTAACCATGGTCTTTATTTTCTGCTCAACATCTTCAGGAGGATCAGATAAATATATGCAGTTATCATAGCTTTTGCTCATTTTTCTTCCGTCAATACCGGTAACTTTGGGGAATTCCGTTAACAGCCCCTCCGGCTCGGGAAATGTATTGCCGTAGAAATAATTAAACCTGCGGCATATTTCTCTTGTTATCTCAAGATGAGGCATCTGGTCAATACCAACCGGCACAAAATCCGCCTTATACATCAATATATCTGCAGACTGAAGCACCGGATAACCAAGGAATCCGTATGTATGCAGGTCCTTATCCTTTACTTCCGTCAGTTTCTCTTTATATGTCGGCACACGCTCAAGCCATCCTAACGGCGTTATCATTGACAGTAAAAGGTGAAGTTCAGCATGTTCAGGCAGGCGCGACTGAATGAAAATTGTCGATTTCTCCGGATCAAGCCCCGCAGCGAGCCAGTTTACGAGAATATCCTGTACACTTTCTTTTATAGTGGACGTGTCAGCGTATTGAACGGTCAATGCGTGCCAGTCGGCAATAAAATAAAAACATTCGAACTTATCCTGCAGTTTTACCCAGTTCTGCAGGGCGCCGACAAGGTTGCCGATATGAAGCTTTCCACTGGGCTGCATTCCACTGAGAACTCTCTTTTCAGACATGATCTAACTAACCCCTTAAAACAAATTTAATTAGTGTGTAAATCAGCGCAATTACAGGATAAATAACTATGTTCGCCACACCGGTAAAAATCAGCAGTATGACTATCATAAATCCGTAGGGTTCTATCTTACTATATGCAGCTGCCTGTCTGGGCGGCAAAAGGCCGACCGCCACCCTCCCTCCGTCAAGGGGCGGAATTGGTATCATATTAATTACAGCAAGCACAATATTGATCAGGATACTATATTCAAACATCAGTTTTAAAGGATTTAAAACAAAACTTCCCAACTGCAGACTGATCAGAGGATTTATGAGTAACGTAAGAACCAGCTGACTGATAATCGCAAGGATAATATTCGTTACCGGGCCGGCAGCAGCTGAAATTGCCATGCCTTTCTTGGGATTTCTGAAGTTCATCGGGTTGATGGGCACGGGCTTGGCGTATCCAAAGATAAAGCGCCCGTCCGTCAGGACAAACAGCATTATCGGCATAATAATAGTACCGACCAGATCAACGTGGACTATCGGGTTAAGTGTCAGCCTTCCCATAAACTTTGCGGTAGGATCACCAAGCCTGTTTGCCACAAATCCATGAGCAACCTCATGGAATGTAATGGCAATCAGGATCGGCAGTACTGATACAATTATGCTTTGAATGCCCAAGATACTCTAACCTTTTCATTACAACAGGATATTTACCGTAAACTAATAATTTTCACTCTGATATGATACACAATTTACGCTTTAAAAACCATGAGGGTAATAGAGGGGCAAGTTAAAAAATTGGAGGGTATCTTTCATCTTTCATCCTGCATCTTGAATCTTGTATCCTGCATCCTGTATCTTCTATATAGCCGATGTAGCTTTTATCCGCCCTCCTGAGGCGGACAAGCCTGTGGCGGACAGTTGGCCTATGGCTCGTCTATGACTCGTAGAGTTGAGCCAACGGCTCATAGAGTAGAGCAATTGAAATGTTATATATATAATTAAAAAATAGATTTGTTTGCAGCCGATGTAGCTCAGTTGGTAGAGCAATTGA
>CAZNPC010000136.1:0-4058 GCA_964574765.1 uncultured Nitrospirales bacterium
ACCCGGACTTCAGAACTCGATGCCAATCTTCTATGCGCCAACGCAGACAGTACCAACGAACGCAATTCAATGCGTCATCGACTGATTTTATTTCAATGGTTGTCAGCAGGAACCATTGGAGAGCTTCAGCGCCAACAGGAGGGGTATCTTCACATACATTAACAACCCATAACGAAATCGGTTCTTTACCCTTCATATGAGACGGAGGATTAAGTTCTACCTGCACATAATGTACCGAAACTTCCGCAATACGTGGTGATCGTTTTGGACTTGATTTCTGTTTACTCTTCTTAGGTCTGGCGCTTTGTCGTGGAACCTTGATTTTGACTCGTGCCTGTATCGGGGTCCGCCTTACTGTTTCGAATAACTTATGCTCTCCGGCAGGCTTACCTTTTGTCACTAAGTACAGGGGCCTGAAGAGAGGGTATCCGGCAGACGCTATAGTTTCTTTTGTCGGCTCAATGCCGTTTAAATTCAAAATCCTGACCTTTCTTTTTCTAGCGGAAGATACGCCGGTAATGCCGAATGTATATCTGACTTTCTCTTGAAATATTACTACCTAATTTGAACGATTTTTGATAGTATAATCGTAACTACAGTGTTGTCTCATAAATAACTGTACGGTTATCGTCATTTCTGCGAAACCATGAATGTTTCTGTATTCCCGATGTAGGTTGTCCCGTACTTGATACGGGGCGGGAATTAATATATCTAAGTAGTCACCTTTTTAGAATGCGGGCGCTTGTTTTCAAAAATAAACTTCATTATCAAACGGATTATCCAATCCCCCGGCCTCAACATGACGAAGCTCTTATAAGGGTTACACATGCTGGAATTTGCAATACCGATTTTGAGATTATCAAAGGATATATGGGGTTTCAAGGAGTGCTCGGCCACGAGTTTGTAGGGGTTGTTGAAAGATGCAATGAAAAACACTTGGTTGGAAAGCGGGTAGTGGGGGAAATAAACCTCGGCTGTGGCGCCTGTTCATATTGTCAGAACCAGATGCAGAGTCATTGCCCGAATCGTTCTGTCCTTGGTATCCTCAATAAAGACGGGGTATTCGCTGAATATATTACCCTCCCTGTCAGAAACCTCCATCTGATTCCGGATTCTATCTCTGACGAGGAGGCGGTACTTGTTGAGCCTTTGGCAGCGGCATTTGAGATTACGCACCAGGTAGATATCAAGCCTCATGATAAGGTCTGTGTCCTGGGTGACGGGAAGTTAGGTATCCTCGTCGGGCAAGTACTGTCCATAACCGGATGTAATCTCGTTGTCGTAGGAAACCATAAGAAGAAACTTTCTATCCTTCAAGGGAGGGGGATTGAAACAAAGGTCAGGTCAACTTTTAAAGAAAGAGAATTCGACCTTGTTATTGACTGTACAGGCTCCCCATCCGGCGTCGAAACTGCCCTTAAAATCGTAAGGCCGGGAGGGAGGATTATTATCAAGACAACCATTGCAAAGAGAGAGATAGTTGATTTAAACCGTGTAGTCGTTAATGAGCTTACCCTGATTGGGTCCCGGTGTGGTCCATTCCCCCCGGCGATAAAGGCGATAGAGACAGGGGAGGTCGATCTTTACCCTCTTATCAGCAGCAGATTTCCCTTAGAGGATGGGATAAAAGCATTTAAATATGCTTTCAAAAAAGATGCGTTAAAGGTTATTTTAAAGATAGCTTGAATAGTTACCATTATTCTTATGAACTCGACAGTGCCGAGTTCTATCATTCCGGCTTGTCCGGAATCTATAACCCTTTGATTTTCCTGAATTCCCGACAAGCGGGAATGACAACTACGTGGTTATGACGTTTTCTTTAAAATCAACATGTTAAAAGAAAAATCGGCGCTCTTAAGTTATGAAAGATAATCAGGATACTACAAAGACTGCAGGCATAATAGTCATCGGCAATGAGATCCTTTCAGGCAAGGTGCATGACGTCAATTCCTTTTATCTTACATCAGAATTAAGGGCCATGGGAGTAGACGTCAGGCGCATATCCGTGATACCGGATGAAATAGAAATCATAGGGAGGGAAGCAGTGGAGTTTTCCAACAGATATGATTATGTCTTTACAACAGGAGGCGTAGGTCCTACACACGATGATGTCACAATGGCAGGCATAGCAAAAGGCTTTGGTGTAAAGTTAATAAAACATCCGGAAATTAAAAAAATATTATATTCCAGATTCAATAACTCTCTTAATGATGCGGTTTTGAAGATGACAGAGGTGCCTGAAGGGGCTGATCTCTTTGTGATGGAAGGGATACGCTTCCCTGTTGTTTCATTTAAAAACATAATTATATTTCCTGGAATTCCAGAACATTTGAAGAAAAAATTTGCGTTGATTAAAGAGAGGTTTCGTTCGTCCATCTTTTTTTTAAAGAGACTTTTTCTGAACGCCCACGAATCAGATATCGCAGGAATTCTGAATATAGCGGTTGCAGAAAACACAGATGTAATTTTTGGCTCATACCCTGTTGTCGGAATACCTGAATACAGAATTATTGTTACAGCAGAATCCAAATCAGAGGGTTCTTTAAATAAGGCGTTAGATAACCTGATAAGCAAACTTCCTGAAGATATAGTTGTCAGGGTTGAGTGATAAAAGAATCACAGATTAGTCGCAGATAATCACAGATTCGTAATAGTTCAGCTATTTTTTGACAGGTCGAAGCGGCTCTCAGGCCGATACGGCTAAACTCCGACTCGCATCGAGATAGACAGGAATGACAACTGGCTATTATGCCCTCTTTTTTAATTTGCCATATGCTGTCTAAGAAAACTTATTTTGGACAGATCTGAAATTTTTTATATTTGAACTGGAAGAGAGATTTATTAATCTTACATCAACATATAACATTCCATCTTGTAATTCACAGAGGTTTTGGCAAGTAGCTTCTTTAACAGAGCACCGAGACTCTGGTTGTTCTATGCCCTTTTTATAAATTTATAGATTATATTTCAAATTTATACTATAATATTTAGTTGTATATGCAATGCAAGAAAAAATAGAGACAATTACTGAAATACTGGAGACTGTATGCGATGCTGCTACTGTTGATGATTTTGTATCAGCAGTACTGAAAAAATTACTGTTCTGTCCTTTTTGCGACGAATATTTTACCGCCTCACCTGCCTTATTGGATCATATAAAGGGAAACCATTCAGACAGACTTGCAGGCAAAACAATAAAAGTTGAGACACATGAAGTTGCTGAAGATGCGGAAACGATTTATATTTGTCCACATTGCCATTTTGCTGTCGACAACAACTGTCTATCACCGACATCCGGTATAATCTCGCATATTGGGAATCACATCCGCTCGCTAGATCCGACAACAAAAATTTCATTCCAGATTTCCACTGATAAAGAGCTGATTCAAACATACATTAAAGGTACAGTAGAAATTGAATTATTCTGTTGTTCTATCTGCAAAGACATGTTTGGTGATCCAGGAACGCTTCTGAGACATTTATCTCTTAAACACTCTGGGGCTGACTCTAAAAACATTCCATATGAAACAATCAAACTTATCATGGAGTGTGCCAAAGATTTCCCTACAAAAAAGCAGGCAAAGGTTAAATACAAATTGAAATATCCATCTTGAAATACTAATAGATCTGGTTTTACCTTTTACATTTTAATGAACTGTAGCGCTAATCAGTCTCAGCAGGGAATTACTTTTTTTATGATCTTGAAAAATCCAGTCTTTCCTGATTCAAGCTCTTGAAGATTGAGTAGATCACTGCATTTCAGGGGTGTGAGGATATATTGAGGTATCAGCCCCCTATACTCTCTGTATAAAGGTATCTTCTTCCGGGAAGACCCCATTATTTCGTTTGATTTTGTCCAGGATGAGGTCGGCAATCATTTTCCTGTTCGAAGAATAAGTTGTTTGCCGCAATCCACACAATAAGAAAATACTTTTTGAAACATAAGAAAATATAACAAAAATACAGGACAAATACAATACGGCCGATATATTTCTACTTTAAAAACTGGACAGCGCTAAGTTCTCTAAGCGACATTCAACTTCCAATCCGGCATAAGG
>CAZNPC010000137.1:0-4033 GCA_964574765.1 uncultured Nitrospirales bacterium
CAGGGTCTCTTAACATATTGATTTTCTTAGATGCTGAAACAAGTTCAGCATGACACATAGCCTGTTTTATTAGTTTTTCAACAGCCTGTTTATATTTGCCATTTTAGAAATAAAGGAGGTATAAATTATGACTGAAGGTGGAATAACTGCCATAAACGAAAAGGTTAAACAGGAAAGCATATTTGTCCAGAACCTTGTTTCAGAAATTGAAAAGGTAATAGTCGGGCAGAAATACCTTATTGAGAGGCTTCTTGTAGCGCTTCTTGCAAACGGGCACATACTGATTGAAGGTGTTCCCGGGCTTGCCAAGACCCTGTCGGTCAGGGTGCTGGCCGGCGCAATCGACACAAAATTTCAGAGGATACAGTTCACTCCTGACCTGCTCCCTGCAGATCTGATAGGCACCCTTGTGTATAACCCGAAAGACGGGACTTTCACAACTAAAAAAGGGCCTGTCTTTGCCAATATGATACTTGCTGATGAGATAAACAGGGCGCCGGCAAAGGTTCAAAGCGCTCTTCTGGAGGCAATGCAGGAAAGACAGGTCACGATCGGCGAGAACACCTTTCCGCTTGACGAGCCGTTTATGGTACTTGCCACCCAGAACCCCATAGAGCAGGAAGGCACATATCCTCTTCCGGAAGCGCAGTTAGACAGATTTATGCTAAAGATAAACATCGTATACCCCTCTATGGAAGAAGAGCACAAGATTATGAAGCGCATGGCTTATACTGACAAAAACATTGATGTGAATGCTGTAGTGGGTCCTGAGGATATCCGGAGGGTCCGAAGCGTGGTGAATGAGATATATATGGACGAAAAAATAGAGAAATATATTCTCGATATCGTTTTTGCAACGAGAGAGCCGTCCAGGTATAAACTGAATGAACTCACAAGCCTCATCCAGTACGGCGCTTCAACGCGTGCCACAATATATCTCAATATCGCGTCCAAGGCATACGCTTTTGTACAGGGCCGGGGATATGTAACTCCTCAGGATGTGAAATCTATCGGCCCCGATATTCTAAGACACAGGGTAATTGTCAGTTATGAGGCTGAGGCAGAGGAAAAGACATCAGATGACATCATTAAAAAGATATTTGATGAGGTGGAAGTACCGTAATTTCGAGGATTTAAGGGGTCTTTGAGAAAAACAGAAAATGATACCTGAAGATATACTGAAAAACATCCGCAGGATTCAGATATACACGTCCCGTATGGTTACGGACGCCTTTGCGGGCCACTACCAGAGCGTGTTTAAGGGTATGGGCATGGAGTTTGAAGAAGTGAGGGAATACCAGCCCGGCGATGATATCCGTTCAATCGACTGGAATGTAACCGCACGTACCGGACATCCATTTGTCAAAAAATTCACAGAAGAAAGAGAACTTACAATAATGGCGCTTCTTGATATGTCCAGGTCATCTTACTTTGGAACGGTCAATAAACTCAAGAGACAACTCGCAGCCGAACTATGCTCTGTGCTCGCCATCTCTGCAGTCAGAAATAACGATAAAATCGGGCTTATTGCCTTTACAGATAAAATAGAGAAATTTGTGCCCCCAAGAAAAGGGCTCAGTCATGTATTAAGGATAATCAGGGAAGCGTTGTACTATGAGCCGGAAGGAAAGGGAACAGATATATCCGGTGCACTGGAGTACTTAAACAGAGTTACGAACCGCAGTACCATTTCTTTTATTGTTTCTGATTTTTATGACAGTGATTATAAGAAACCTTTATCTATTGCGAACAAGCGGCATGATATAGTCGCTGTTTCAATAACGGATCCCCGTGAAATAGAGCTGCCAAACATAGGGATAATCAGGCTTGAAGACGCTGAGACAGGAAAGGGTTTCCTCGTCGACACTTCCAGTTCAACAGTGAGAAAGGATTATTACATCAATGCACAAAAAATATTTAATGATAGACAGAGACTTCTGCAGTCTATAAATGTCGACCATATTGAAATTAAAACCGATATGCCTTATGCACGGGAATTGTATAAATTTTTCAGAATGCGGGAAAGGAGGATTTGATATAAGAGCTGTTCCGGTAATCATAACATTGTTATTGCTCCTGGGCGTTGCCAATGCAGCAGATAAGTTAAACAATGACATCCCTGTTTCTGTTACGGTTGAAGTGAACAGAAATTCTGTAGGAATCGGCGACAAAATAAAATATACGATTACGGTAAAAATAAAAAAGGGAATAGATATTGAGTTTCCTGAATTTGGAGAAAATCTTGCTGAATTTTCTATTAAGGACTTTGGTTCGTCAACAGGCGGTTTTTTGGGCAGGAAAACGCTGACTCAGTGGTATGTTCTCGATACATACGAAACCGGCAGCTTCACCATCCCATCTGTAACGGTTAAGTACAAGGTGAAAGAGGGAAAAAACTGGAAAGAAGTTCAGTCCGAAGAGATAGGGATAGAAGTAAAAAGCGTTCTTAATGAAAAAGATACTGAAACCTCTGAATTGCAGGATATTAAAGGACCTCTCAGTTATCAAGAGCTGACATATCTTTATATAATACTGGCGATAGTTACAGTAATTATCATATCCGTTGTTATTTTCTTTCTAAAAAAGAAAAAAGTTCCGAAGCACATCATGCCTCCACCCCGTCCGGCACATGAGATTGCCTATGAAGCTCTTAGAAAATTAAGAAATGAGGATTACCTGAATACAGGAGAAATCCGGAAGTATTATTTTGAGCTTTCAGACATCGTCCGGCATTATCTTGAAAACCGCTTTTCCATGAGAGCGCCGGAAATGACCACTGAGGAGTTTTTGTCCAGCCTGAAAAATACTGACAATCTCGAATCCGGGCATAAAAGTCTTTTAAGAGATTTTCTGTCACACTGCGATATGGTGAAGTTTGCAAAGTACAGACCGGATGAAAGGGAAATCAATTTGAGCTATGAATCTGCCAAGAAACTGGTGGATCAGACAAAAGAGACAGCTGATGTTGTGAAATAATTAAAATTGAGGACATAAAACCCTGGAGAAATACAATGCATTTTCAAAACCCCTGGTTATTACTATTATTGCCGGTTTTAGCTGTACTTATAGCGCTCAGTAAGAGAGGCGGGGCCCCTGCCTTTCAGTTTTCTACGGGTGAACTTTTATATGGTTTACGGACAACATTCAAGGTAAGACTTCATAATGGCATTTTTGTTTTGAGGATTGCCTCACTTTTTCTGATTGTTATAGCCCTGAGCAGGCCTCAACTGATGCTTGGAGAATCAAAACTGGAAGCCGAAGGCATTGATATCGTACTTGCTGTTGACATATCAACAAGCATGTTAGCGGAAGATTTTGAACTCGGAGGTAAACGAGAAAACAGACTTGAGGTTGTCAAGGATGTTGTGAGGGACTTCATTAAAAACCGCAGCTTCGACAGAATCGGGATTGTTGCTTTTGCATCCAGTGCATACACAGTCTCACCACTTACGCTTGATTACGGCTGGTTGATGCAGAACCTGGACAGAGTTACAATCGGGATGATCGAAGACGGCACAGCAATAGGCTCAGGAATCAGCTCAGCCCTTAACAGGCTGAAAGACACGGAAGCAAAGAGCAAAGTTGTTATCCTGCTTACTGACGGGAGAAACAATACGGGTAAGATATCTCCCCTTATTGCGGCAGAAGCAGCTTCTGCGTTGAATGTTAAAGTATACACTATTGGCGCTGGATCAAAAGGACCGGCGCCGTATCCATCACGGGACCTGTTCGGTAATATTGTCTATAGAAGCGTCAGGATTGAAATTGATGAAGAAACGCTGAAGAGGATTGCTGATAAAACCAATGCCCGATACTTCAGGGCTACTGATACAGAATCCTTAAGGAATATATATGAGGAAATAGATGAACTTGAAAAAACACGGATTGAGGAGAAGGGTTATACAGAATATAAAGAACTGTTTCATGTATTTCTGATTCCGGCAGTTTTCTTATTACTGTTGGAAATAGTAATGAACAATACAATACTAAGGAGGATACCTTAATAAAAGATGAAATTCGGGAATTTTCAGGC
>CAZNPC010000138.1:0-4026 GCA_964574765.1 uncultured Nitrospirales bacterium
TAAGGTTATATCGAGGTTGAACCTCGATATTTAGGATATAAGTTATTAGAATTTATTATTTATATCTATTTGATTTAAATTGCATGAATTCGCTAAAATATTCGACCACGAACAAAGTGGTTGAATTCTTCTTTTTATTTGTAAATTTTATCCAGGTTAATTTCCCGAAAAGGTGGTATTAATAAATGGAAAAAGAGTGCCGGAAGATTCTTGGCAGATATAACACAGAAGGCGGCAGTGTTGTATCCCTTCTTCAGGACATCCAGGAAACATTCGGATATATACGTGAAGATGTGGTGGACTGGTTTTCGGATGAGCTGAATATACCGGCTAGCAGTTTCTTTGGCGTGGCCACTTTTTATGCCCAGTTTTATCTCAAACCACGTGGCGAAAATATTATTACTGCCTGCTGCGGTACGGCATGCCATGTCAGAGGCTCGGCCCCGATAATCGAAAAACTAAGAAATGACCTGAAAATTCCTGAAGGCGAAGTCACAAGCAAAAATGGCAAATATACACTTGAGAGTGTGGCATGCGTTGGCGCCTGCAGTATTGCGCCGGTCTTTGTAGCCAATAAGAAAGTTTTTGGTAAATTGACTGCTGAGATGGCTGATGACATGATTAAGGGTCTGGATAAAAAATAATGGGAGCATTAATGCCAGCAAAGACAAAAACAAAGAAATCTGATCTGAAAAGCTTAACTATAAGAGTTTGCGTTGGAACAGGTGGTCTTGCGGCAGGCAGTCAGGATGTAATTGACGAATTTACAAAGCAACTCAAGGCCAAAAAGATCAAGGCCACCATCGCAAAAAAATGCGTTAACAAGACAGGCTGCAGAGGGTTCTGTGCCAAGGACGTTCTTGTGGACGTTATCCGTAATAAAAAGACCAATACTTACCAGCTGATTACACCTGAAATGGTGAGCACCATTGTGGAGGAGCATATTGTTAAAGGTGAGCCTGTTGAAAAATGGCTTGTAGGGCCTGAGTATCATGAGTTTCATGACAGGCAGACCAAGATATTGCTTCACCAGTGCGGACAGATCGATCCGGAAGATATAGATGCATATATTGCCATTGACGGATATAAGGGTGCCCAAAAAGCACTGTCTTTAGATCCTTTTGAAGTTATAGAGGAGGTACGCAATTCCGGATTGCGCGGAAGGGGAGGAGCAGGTTTTTCATGCGGCATGAAATGGGATTTCTGCAGAAGGACCCCGGCAACACCCAGATACATTATATGTAATGCTGATGAAGGCGATCCCGGTGCATTTATGGACCGCTCTATAATCGAAGGTAACCCCCATTCTGTTATTGAGGGAATGATTATAGGCGGTTATGCAATTGGTGCGGAACTTGGTTATGTTTATATCCGTGCTGAATACCCCCTTGCAGTGGAAAGACTGCGCATTGCACTTGATCAGGCCAGAAAGAAGAATCTCCTTGGGAAAAATATATTCAAGTCCAAATATTGTTTTGACATAAAGATAAAGCTTGGAGCCGGTGCATTTGTATGCGGTGAGAGTACTGCATTAATGCGTTCAATCGAGGGCAAACGTGGTATGCCCAGACCTACTCCTCCAAGGTCAGTTACAAAGGGATTGTATGACAAGCCCACGGCCCTTAATAATGTTGAGACCCTTGCAAACGTTCCTTTGATAATGCTGAAGGGTGCTGACTGGTTTACATCTTTTGGTTCAAAGAATAATGCAGGAACCAAGGTATTCGCCCTTACAGGCAAGTGCAAAAACACAGGTCTTATCGAGGTTCCACTTGGAATGTCCCTTAAAGAGATTATCTATGATATTGGCGGCGGTGTTGAAAAGAACCGTGAGTTAAAGGCTGTTCAGACAGGCGGGCCTTCAGGCGGCTGTATACCTGTAGAGCACATTGACATGCCCGTTGATTTCGATTCCCTTACAAAAATAGGGTCCATGATGGGTTCGGGCGGTATGGTTGTCATGGATGATACCACCTGCATGGTTGACATGGCCAAGTTTTTCCTGTCTTTTACAGAAGACGAGTCATGCGGCAAGTGTGTTCCCTGCAGGGTTGGGACCAAGAGGATGCGCGAGATGCTGACCAGGATAACCGAAGGCAGGGGAATGAAAGGTGATATAGAACGCCTTCTTGAGTTGTCTGATACGATAAGGCTTGGATCGCTATGTGGTTTAGGTCGTTCAGCGCCAAATCCGGTCATGTCGACTATTAAATTTTTCAGACAGGAGTACGAAGCCCATATTAATGATGGTATATGTCCGGCAGGAGTTTGCAAATCCCTGCGCCAGTATCTTATCAGTGAGGAAGCATGTAAGAAGTGTGGTAAATGTTTCAAGGCTTGCCCCAGTGATGCAATAATATGGGAGAAGAAACAGTTTGCAAAGTTAGACAAATCAAAATGTATAAAATGCGGGTCATGCTATGATGCGTGTCCCTTTGGAGCGATACTATAATGAAGGGTTCAAGGGCCCGAGGGTTCAAGTGAATTGAATTATTTTTTCACTAGACCCCTAGACTACTTGAACCCTGTATTTCAGGAGGAACTATGCCGACTTTAGCCCGATTAAAAAAGATTTCATTATTCAAGGACCTCACAAATGATGAGCTAAAAAAAGTCTCCAAGCTAATGAAGGAGAAATCTGTCAGAAAGGGCGGGGTCATTTGGGAAGAGGGCAGTCCTGAACAGGGACTCCATATTATTGATTCAGGAAAGGTCAGTATCAGCCGGAAGACCAAGGACAATAACAAACAGGTCCTTGCGGTGCTGAAGAAAGACAGTTTTCTTGGAGAACTGTCATGCCTTGACGGGCGTTCTCACTCAGCCTCTGCCGAGGCATTGATGAAGACGAACCTGTTAATTATCCGCAAGGCAGACTTTGACAAGCTACTTAATAAGAATCCCAAGATTGCATATAAGATAGTCCGTGACATGGCCATAGAGATAAGCCATATTTTACGCAGCATGAATGACAAGTTTATCAATATGGTTGATTTTCTCTGGGATTAATTTTGCAGGAGGAGTAAATTGTCAGACAAAACATTAAAAGTAAAAATAAACGGTAAAGAGATCGAGTGCAGCCCGCATGAAACCATCCTGAAGGTTGCAAAGAGGGGGAATGTATATATACCGACCCTCTGTGATGACGACCGGCTGGAGCCTTACGGCGGATGCCGTCTCTGCCTTGTCCAGATTGATCGTGTTCCAAGGCCTGTACCGGCATGTACCACACCGGTGGCAGACAATATGGAAATACAGACAGAGACGGATGATATCAGAAAGATCAGGGCAAATATTATTGATCTCCTGTTGTCCAACCATCCCAACGACTGCATGCGCTGTGAGGCTACCGGAGACTGCACACTACAGGATCTTTCTTATGAGTACAACGTAAATGGCACACGTTTTTACGGTGAAAAATGGAACTTGCCCATTTGTGAAGACAATCCGTTTATAACCTTCGAACCGAATAAATGTATTCTTTGCGGACGGTGTACAAGAATATGCAATGAAGTGGTAATGGCAGGGACGATTGAACTCACCGGACGTGGATTCAAGGCCATACCGAATACCTCATTCGGCAAACCCCGTACTTTAAAAAACTGTGAATTCTGCGGCCAGTGCGTATCAACCTGTCCAACAGGCGCGCTGACCGATAAAAAGGGCAAAGGCAAGGGACGCTCCTTTGAATTTAAAAAGGTCAGGACCACCTGCAGCTATTGCGGTACGGGCTGCAACTTTGATCTGAATGTCAAAGACGGCAAGGTTGTTAAAGTCACCTCTGCATATGACGCGCCTGTGAACCAGGGCAACCTCTGCATAAAGGGAAGGTATGGGTATGATTTCATACACAGCTTTGAGAGAATAAAACATCCCCTGATCAGAAAGGGAGACAGGATGCATGCAGTGTCCTGGGACGAGGCCCTTGATTACGTGGCTGATAATTTCAAAAAGCTTCTGAAAAAACATGGTCCAAATTCAGTGGGCGGCTTTTCATCATCTCGCTGTACCAATGAAGAGAACTTTTTG
>CAZNPC010000139.1:0-4021 GCA_964574765.1 uncultured Nitrospirales bacterium
GAAGGCAAGTAGAGATCGGGAGAGCCAGAAGACCTGCCTGAACTTCGCCTCACAAGATGACCTTCGAGGGAAGAGGTTGTGAGGGTAAAAGTTTTGGCTTTTATCCCCAGCTTTCTCATTGAAGGCAGGGGATTTTTTATGAAAGGAATAGTTATTGCAGGAACACACAGTGGATGCGGGAAGACGACCATTACTCTTGGGCTGCTCGTTGCGCTTAAAAAGAAAAATTATAGAGTACAGCCGTTCAAAGCAGGCCCTGATTTTATTGATACCGGACTGCACAAACTTATTACAGGAAGAACGTCAAGAAACCTTGATCTCTGGATGTGCGGCAGTGAGTATGTACGCGGCTGTTTTGAAAAGTATTCCGCGGATGCCGATATTGCGGTTATCGAAGGCGTAATGGGCATGTATGATGGCAGTTTCAGCACCGCTTACCTGGCAGCCGAACTCGGCCTCCCGGTTATAATTGTTGTTGACGCCTACGGTATGGCCGAGAGCGCGGGTGCAATTGTAAAAGGATTTAATGAATACAGTGCTGTAGGAGCAAGGCGTAGTGCCCTTGGGGTAGGCACTCGTCCTGAACTGGCTGGGGTGATCTTTAACCGCATCGCTTCGGAAAGACATTATACAAGAGTCAAGGAGAGCGTTCAGGATATTCCCGTTCTTGGTTATTTGCCAAGGGATATTCAATTCAATATCCCTCACAGGCACCTTGGTTTGGTTGTTGCGGAAGAGAACCCGATTGATGCGAAGGAGATAAATAAACTGGCTGCCGCAATTCTGGAACATGTGGATGTTGACGAAATAGTGCGGAAGTGCGGAATCCTCACAGATTTGCCCTACGTGACAAATCTCAGACGTGGGGACTTTGGTGCAGAAGCTCGGGAGAGAAGATCGTCAGGTCATCCGGTTATCCGGTCGTCTGGTCCAAAGATCGGTGTTGCTTACGACAAGGCATTTTGCTTCTATTATCAGGACAATATGGATATGCTGAAAGATGCGGGGGCGGAGCTTGTAACCTTCAGTCCACTCTCGGACAGCAGGGTGCCGGACGGTGTTGAGGCGCTCTATCTGGGCGGGGGGTATCCGGAACTCCATGCAAAAGAGTTGTCCGCCAACAGGTCCATGATCGATTCGGTGAAAGACTTTGCTGACAAAGGCAAACCGGTGTACGCGGAATGCGGAGGTTTCATGTATCTAACCGGCGGCATTTATGATCTCAAAGATGATTTTTACCCGATGGCAGGAATATTTCCATTCAGGACGAAAATGAAAAAAGGTCGCTCCCGGATAGGGTACAGGGAGGCGGTATTAAATGAAGATGCCATTCTGGGGCCGAAGGGGAGTGTGGTCCGGGGGCATGAGTTCCACTATTCGGAAGTCGCAAGCGAGGAGATGAAAAAAGGGGGAAACGCGGAAGTTTATTCAATGAAAGACGCGTCGGGAAAAGAACTGGGCAGAGAAGGATGCAGGATAAAGAACACTCTCGGCAGTTATATTCACTTTCACTTTGGAAGCAATGAAGCAATAGCGGAAAAATTTATTGACTTTATAAACCGGAGTAACGACAGGGTTTTAAGGGGTAAGGGAGCATGATGGAAAGAATAATTATCGCGGGACACGGAAGTCCTAAAAAAGACGCAAACAATATTGAGCAGATAGCCGGGCTTCTACACAGTATTATACACCCGGGATGCAGCGATGATTGTGTGAAGGTGGCATACTTGCAATTTGTAAAGCCGGACATATCCGATGCGTTAGCGGCTTGTGTTCAGGATGGGGCGAAGAAGGTAATCATACATCCCTATTTTCTCAGCAATGGCATGCATGTTACAAACGACATTCCGGAAATCATAAAAGAGGCTGGAACTAAATATTCTGATGTCGAGTTTATTTATACCGAACCTCTCGGAATTCACAATAAGATGGCGCAGGTTGTTTATGAAAGGATCAACTCTGCAACAGGTTTGAAACCCGATAAGATAGAGGAAAGAAGTTTTGAGATCATTTCAGATGAAATTGACCTTAGTGATGTACCCGAAGAAAGACAGCCGATTGTTAAGCGGGTAATCCATACAACCGCAGATTTTGAATTTAAGAGCAGTCTCTCATTTCATCATGATGCCGTAAAGGCAGGGATTGAGGCAATTAAGGCTGGTAAAGATATCCTTACGGATGTTGAAATGGTTAAGACCGGCATCAATAAGAAGCTACTCGAAAAGTGGGGCGGAAAAGTAATTTGTAACATTCAGGGGTCAGGGGCCAGGGGTCAGGGGTCAGAACATATAACGAGATCAGAGGTGGGAATTGAACGGGCGCTGAAAGAGAACAATAATATCGGCATCATTGCAATTGGAAATGCTCCGACGGCACTTTTAAAGACTATAGAGATTTTTAATGACCCGTCATGCGTTACGGATCACGCGTCACTGGTTGTCGGTGTTCCGGTTGGCTTTGTAAAGGCCATTGAATCAAAGACGTTGCTTGCTCAACAGCAGTTTCCATACATAACAAATATAAGTAGAAAGGGCGGATCAACTGTTGCTGTGGCTATAGTAAATGCCCTTTTGAAGATGGCTGAGGAGAGCACGAAATGAGAAGACAGATAAAGAAAACAGCAAAGACAGTCTTTGTTCTTTGTTCTTTGTTCTTTGCTCTGACTTCTGAAGCCCATGCCATGCACATCTCTGAAGGTATACTGCCTTTTAACTGGGCGGCGCTCTGGTTTGCAGTTGCCCTGCCCTTTGTGGCATACGGGATTATGAGGCTTAAGAAGATCTCAAAAACCGATATATCTGTTAAGCCTCTTGTGGGGCTTATGGCAGCGATAGTATTTGTAATCTCCTGCATGCCCATACCGGTTCCGACAGCAGGAACATGCTCCCATCCGGGAGGCACGGCAATTCCTGCAATATTGGTCGGGCCAGCCATAAGTGTGCTCGTTACCGCTGTCGCCCTTCTTATCCAGGCGCTCTTCCTTGCGCACGGAGGACTGAGCACATGGGGCGCGGATATAGTCTCCATGGGCGTGATGGGTGCATTTACAGGGTTTGCCGTGTTCAAGCTTTTAAGAAAGTTCAATGTCTCCCTTGCAATCTCGGCCTTTTTTGCGGGTATGCTCTCTGACTGGGCGATATACTTCACAACATCTGTCGAGCTTGCTTCCGGAATAAGGGGGGACGCGGCATTCATGCCGTTGCTTACAAAGATTGTTATCGCCTTTGTGCCGACACAGCTTCCGCTCGGCATTCTCGAGGGATTTATGACTGCAGGGATGGTAACCCTGCTTTATAAGAGAAGGGCGGACCTGCTTGTAAAACTCGGGGTAATAAAGCCTGAGCATGCAGGAGGCGTGGCATGAAAGACAGAACACAGAACCTGCCTACCGGACAGGCAGGCACAGAGCACAGAACACAGATAAGACATCAAAGATTAAAAATAAAAATTCAAAAATATGGAATAGTTTTTTTAGTTGCTTTTTTACTCATAACTCATAACTCATTACTCATTACTGCTGTGTCAGCAGCGGAATGGAGAGGGGTTGACGAATCTGTTGTGGAGAAATATGCAGAGGAGCACGGCAGGGCGGCAAGGGATCCATTTATAAATACAGACCAAGGAGACCTTCTTCTCTTTGTGTTCCTTCTCGCGGGAGCTGTCGGAGGGTTTGTTGGCGGATATTATTGGAGACAATTAACTGAAAGAAGACAGAGCACACCTGTCCCTGACGGAAAGTCGGGAGAAGACAGAGCCTGCCTACCGGACAGGCAGGCACAGACAGGGAAAAGACAAAAAAACATATGAAAATATTTTCAGAACATTTTCAAAAAGACCATTTTCTGACAAGAGTGGATGCAAGGGTGAAGCTGATGGTTGTCCTTGCGCTTCTGGCGATGGTTCTGAGCTATAAAGGCACACTGTTTCCTTTACTTATAGCTGCAGCCTCTCTTCTTATATGTCTGTGGATGCGGATCCCGCTGCGTGTTATGCTCCTTAGATTTTCACAGCCCATGTTTAT
>CAZNPC010000140.1:0-4008 GCA_964574765.1 uncultured Nitrospirales bacterium
AGTTTTTCAGCCTGAAAATGAGTGATCAGACCGTCAATTACTTCGTCAAACTCGCCTTCAAGCACTGTCTCCAGTTTATAAAGTGTAAGCCCGGCCCTGTGGTCTGTGATCCTGTTTTGAGGATAATTGTACGTCCTTATTCTTTCGCTTCTGTCGCCCATACCTACCTGGGACTTTCTCTCCTGCGACCTTTCTTTTTCCTGCTTTTCCAGTTCCAGCTCATATAGTCTTGACCTCAGGACCTTCATGGCCTTTTCCCTGTTCTTGATCTGCGACCGGCTGTCCTGGCACTGGACGGTCAGACCTGTGGGTTCGTGCACTATCCTTACAGCCGAATATGTAGTATTAACGCCCTGTCCTCCGGGCCCGGACGCGCAATATGTATCTATTCGCAGTTCTTTTTCGTTTACTTTTATGTCAACGTCCTCTGCCTCAGGCAATACCGCGACAGTCGCTGCTGACGTGTGCACCCTTCCCGAACCTTCTGTTGCCGGCACCCTCTGAACACGGTGGACCCCGCTTTCGTATTTAAGCCGGCTGTAAGCGTTCTTACCCTGTATGGATGCTATCACTTCCTTTATTCCGCCTATCCCGGTAGAGTTAATATCTATTATTTCCACATTCCACCGCTTACTTTCCGCGTACTTGGTGTACATCCTGAAAAGAGCGGCGGCGAAAAGGCCTGCCTCTTCACCCCCTGTCCCTGCCCTTATCTCAAGAATGATGTTCTTTTTGTCACGCGGATCGGCAGGGATAAGAAGTAACTTAATCGCGTCTTCGATCTTTGGTTTTTGTTCTTTTAATTCGGAAAGTTCGGCATTAGCAAGTTCTGTTAATCCTTCATCTCCGCCTTCTTTTATTATCTCCTCGGCATCCTTAATATCGGCAAGCACTTTTGTATACTGCCTGTATTTCTCAACAACTTCTGATATCTCGGCCTGTTCTGTGGCGTATTTTTGATAACGGGGAAAATCAGCCAGCACTTCGGGGTCTGACATTAATTGTGTCAGTTCGTTGTACTTATCTTCAACAGACTTAAGCCTTTCAAGCAGCATTACCTTCACCCTGTTCTTTTTTTTGTTCTCCGAATTCCATTTCCAGGACCTCGGTCAGAGCCTTAAGCGCGACCTCTATCTGGTCACGGGAAGGCTTTTTCGCGGTAAGCCTCTGCAGCCAGATTCCCGGGGCGGTCATTGCCCGTATCAAGGGGTTGTGCATTTTTTTTGCGGCGAATTTTGTGAACTCATAGGCAAGCCCGGCAATCAGAGGCATAAGAACTATCCTTGATAGAAATTTCCAGACAAACGACCAGTCCTTTGGAATAAATGAGAACACCAATATGCTCAGGATCATGACAATAATCAGAAAACTTGTCCCGCATCTCGGATGAGTTATGCTGTAATTATTAATGTTTTCAGGCGTCAGCTCAACCCCTGCCTCATACGCGTGAACGGTTTTATGTTCAGCACCGTGATATTCAAATACCCTTTTAATATCTTTACTGAAATTCATGCATATTATGTATATGAGAAAAACCATTATCCTGATAACACCGTCAACAGTATTGAAAATAATGGAACTTTCGTCAATTGATGTAAACACCGCCCCCATGAGCTTGGTGCCGTAGAGGGGAAGCAGTATAAACAGACCGACACCGAGCAAAAAAGATATGCAGACCGTAATTACCATTGAGAAGGAAGACAGTTTCTCTTCTTCTCCAGCTGCCTTTTCGCTTGAAAAGGTCAGCGCCCTGATACCGATCACAAGCGCTTCCACAAGGGCAACAAAACCCCTGAGGACCGGTTTTTTTAGAAGTTTGGGAAGTTCCCGTATTTTGTTCTTCATGAGGAAGATCTCCTTGTTGGGCCCCCTTACAGCAACTGTCCATGCCTTTGGGGACCTCATCATTACTCCCTCGATCACTGCCTGTCCGCCAATATGCTTCATAATGATACATACACCTCTTTTTTTGAATTTTTCATACGTGAGAAATAAGTTTTATATCTTTCTCACAGGCATACAATAAAAAAAGGAAACTCGTTCTTTACATATCTTACCGAGTTTCCTTAAATTGTAAGTACAGCTACTTCTTTTTTGCGGCTATTCTGGCGTACTTCTTTTTGAATTTCTCAACTCTGCCTTCGGCATCTATCAGTTTCTGCTTGCCTGTAAAGAAAGGGTGGCACTTTGAGCAGATATCCACATGGATCGAGGGTATCGTTGACCTGGTATCAAAACCTTCCCCGCAAACGCAGACTACTTTTGCCTCTTTGAACTCCGGATGAATTCCCTGTTTCACTGCTATAACCTCCGATCTGAAAAATCTAAGGGTTTAAGTATATCAGAAACAAAGCAGGGTTTTCAATCAGGCTCGGGAGAACAGGCAATTTCACCTTATTTTGCCTCTGATTGCAAGAAATCCGGGGAAAAAGCTAAAATCAAAACATATATCCATTCTCATGAAAGAAAATTTAAAGAAATACGGCCCTGCAGTTGATAAAAGGATACTGATCGCCCTGTCCGGAATCCTATGGAGTATCGTGGGTATACTCCTGTTTGATATTGCAGTTGACTGGCTGGCCCAGACAGCATCTGAAAAAGCCTTACTGCCGGTTCTGGTTGGCATAATCCTTGCCTTTTTAATAAGCCGCTTTGGCTTTATAAAGCTGGTTGACCGCAATATTTACCGTATAGTTGCCAAAGAAAACAAAGTATGCATATTCGCGTTTCAACCGTGGAAGAGCTACTTTATTGTCATAATAATGGTGGGTATGGGAATACTATTGAGACATTCGCCCCTGCCGAAATTCTACCTTTCCGTAATATACATCGGCATGGGAGGCGCCATGATCCTGTCAAGCATACGGTACTTCAGGATCTTTTTTAATCTAATTCGTTAATCCCGTAAAGGGACGTGGTCCCAACGGGACTTTACGTCGTCACTCGTCACTCGTCTCTCGTCTCTCGTAACTGTCTTAATGTCCGCCTGTGTTTTTCCACTGCCACCATGAGAATCGATACTGCCGCGGGCGTGACCCCCGGGATCCGGCCGGCCTGACCGAAATTCAGCGGCTGGATCTCTTCCAGTTTCTCGATAATCTCTGTTGACAGCCCGCTGATTTCTTTGAAAGCAAATCCATCAGGTATCTTTTTCTCCTCAGTCTTTTTAAATCTCTCAGCCAGATCCGCCTGACGCTTTATATACCCTTTATATTTTGCCTGGATTTCCACCTGATCTTTCACTTCCCCGGACAGTAGATTGTCAGGAGGGACCGCTTCCGCTATATCCGCGTATCTGACTTCCGGCCTTGTGAGCAGTTTGTACAGGGTACTGCTCTCGCTGATCTCTGCTGTTCCCAGCTTTTTCAAAACAGGGTTGATGACCCCTGGTTTCACTCTGACCTTTCTGATCCTTTTAAGTTCATCCCTGATAGCGGCTTTTTTCTCAACTAACGCGTCAAAATGATCTTTACCAATAAGGCCCAGTTCATATCCTTTTTCCATAAGCCGCAGATCAGCATTGTCCTGCCTGAGCAGAAGCCTGTATTCCGCCCTTGATGTAAACATTCTGTAGGGTTCATTTGTGCCTTTTGTCACAAGGTCATCAATTAATACTCCGATATATGCCTCGTGCCTTCCCAGTATTAACGGCTGACCGCCTTTGATCTTCAGGGCCGCGTTTATTCCGGCCATCAAACCCTGCGCAGCAGCCTCCTCATACCCGGAAGTCCCGTTGATCTGGCCGGCAAGATAAAGTCCGGCAACCTTTTTTGTCTCAAGTGTAGGTTTGAGCTGGGTGGGATGAACAAAATCATATTCTATCGCATAGCCCGGCCTGGTCATCGCGGCGTTTTCAAGGCCGGAGATATTTCTGACAAAATTCATCTGAACTTCCTCTGGCAGACTTGTAGAGATACCGTTGACATAATATTCACTCGCCTCGCTGAGTCGAAGCGGGTCGGCACTGAGCCCTTCAGGTTCAAGAAAGACCTGATGCCTCGGCCTGTC
>CAZNPC010000141.1:0-4003 GCA_964574765.1 uncultured Nitrospirales bacterium
ATCAAAGGCAGAATTAAAGGGAAACGTGTTCCTTCAAGGGTGCTGGAAGAACAGGTCCAGAGCGCAATTGACAATGGTGCGCGTGAACTTCATATAGTTGCCGCCGGACAGCATGGGATCGGAGGCCGCATATGGCCAAGGGATGAAAAGATCCGGATAAAAGTGACTGAGCCGGTGGGCCAGAGACTGGGCAGTATGGCCATGGACGGCACAGAGATAACAGTTCACGGCGGTGTTTCCGATGATGTGGGCTGGCTTAACTGCGGCGCAAAAATAACAGTGCTTGGCGATGTAACCAATGGTGCTCATAACGCAGGTGCACAGGGAATTCTTTATGTGCAGGGCGGCGGAGGTGCGCGCTGTGACACTATGACCAAATTTAATCCAAAGTTCGAGCCTTTACAATCATGGTATTTTCGCGATGTCGGGGATTCTTTTGCAGAATTCAAGGCGGGCGGAATAGCTGTTGTTTGCGGTATAAATCCGAGAAACCCGGAAAATATTCTGGGTTACAGGCCATGTGTAGGTATGGTTGGCGGCACTATTTATTTTAAAGGGCCTATTAAAGGGTACAGCACAGATGATGTCCAGTGTACTGAACTCTCCAAACAGGACTGGCAGTGGTTGACTAAAAACATGAAGCCTTATCTTGAGGCTATTGACCGCATGGATCATTACAGGGAATTGACCGGGTCGCGTGATGAATGGAAAAAAATAATTGCTTATACACCTGCTGAAAAGGCTGAAAGAAAAGAGACCTTCAGGATACCGGCATCACAGTTTAGAACTGAAACATGGGAGCCGGAAACCGGCAGGGGTGGTATATTTGCTGAATACCTTGACCATGAACTTACAACTTTGCCTTACATTACAACCGGTGAGAACAGGCGTAATAAGCCTTTGTGGAGTAATGAGAAGTATTCACCTCCCTGCGCTTATAACTGTCCTACTCATATTCCTACTCACAGGAGGACACGGCTTATAAGAGAGGGCAAGCTGCAGGATTCACTTAAGCTTGTGCTTCAGTACAGTCCTTTGCCTGCAACTGTTTGCGGCCAGATATGTCCAAACCTCTGCATGCAGAACTGTACAAGGGGTGTTCTTGATAAGCCTGTAAATATTCAGGAGATGGGCAGGCTCAGCCTTAATCTTAAGGCCCCGAAGCGTGCAAAGTCTACGGGCCGTAAAGTTGCTGTTATAGGCGGCGGCCCTGCAGGGCTTTCTGCTGCATGGCAGTTGAGTCTGAGAGGGCATAGTGTTGATCTTTATGAAGCCGAGGACAAACTGGGCGGAAAGATAGAGCTTTGTATCCCAAGAGAGCGCTTACCCCACAGGGTATTGCTTAAGGAGCTTTCGCGTTTTAATGATATGGGGATCAAAACGCACCTTGGCCAGAGGGTAGACAAGAAAAAATTTGAAAAGATATACAAAGGCCATGAGATCGTTGTTGTAGCATGCGGTGCGCACGAGCCTCTTACGCTTAAATTCAAAGGATCAGAAAATGCTGTTCCTGCTATAGAATTTCTAAAGGGCATTAATTACGGAAAACTGCCCACTTTGAAGAACAAAAAAGTGGTTGTTATTGGTGCGGGTAATGTAGGCATGGATGCTGCCTCCCAGGCGTTTGACTGCGGAGCAAAGTCTGTTACTGCAGTGGACGTACAAAAACCAATGGCATTTGGAAAAGAGATAGAAATTGCAGTCTCTAAAGGAACTGAGATAGTCTATCCGAAATTTGTTGAGAAATACGACAGGAAAGCAAAGAAACTGTACTTTAAAGATAAAACAGATATGGATGCTGACCTTGTTATTGTTGCTGTTGGTGAAAGGCCTTTGACAGATTTTCTGCCTGCTGATATACATACGGAAAAAGGCTGGCTTACGGTCAATGATATGGGGCAGACCTCTGACGTAAAGGTCTTTGCTATTGGTGATGCTACAAGGCCCGGGCTTGTAACCCATGCCATAGGGCAGGGCCGTACTGTCTCAGAGATCATACATTCTCAGCTCATGCAGTATGATTATATGCCTGAGATAAAACAGCCCATACATTATGAAAGGATCAGGTCTGCGTATTACGAGCGAAGCGGAGTCGATAAGTTCTCTGCAGTCAGTGAAGCTGACAAGTGTCTTTCCTGCGGAGCATGCCGTGACTGCCACATGTGTGAGACTGTATGTTACTGGGGTGCTATTTCGCGTGTGGAAAGAAAAGGTGATAACCCCCCTTATGAATATGTAGTTGATGATGAAAAATGCATAGGGTGCGGTTTTTGCGCAGGCACATGCCCGTGCGGTATATGGGAAATGGTGGAGAACGTATAAATTATCAATTAACAATTATCAATTAACAATTAACAATTGTTAGAGACTCAATAACTTAATGACTTCAATCAAATGAAACCTGGTTCGAACAAAAAAACTGATCTTACTGCCCGCAAGAACAGGGAACTGACAGCTATTCTCGAGGTAAGCAAGGTTCTTACAACCTCTTTTGTCCTGGAAAAAAATCTCTCCTCTGTTATGTCAACACTTGGCAGCTACCTTGACATGCAGAGAGGCTGTGTGTTTTTGCTTGACCATATCTCCGGTGAACTCAGGATCATTGCTGCTCACGGGCTTACAAAACAGAGCATTGAAAAGGGGAAATACCGTATAGGTGAGGGGATTGTTGGACGTGTGCTTGAAAAAAGAACCCCTATGGTAATACCTAATATTGGCAAGGATCCCCTCTTTCTGAACAAGACAGGCTCCAGACCTGAAAAGGATGGAATCTCTTTCCTGAGCGTCCCCATAGAATTCAAGAATAAGGTTCTTGGAGTTTTGAGTGTTGACAGGATCTATTCAAAAAAGCACGGCAATGTTGATGATGATCTCAGGGTTCTTAAAATTGTTGCTTCACTTATTGCCCAGTTTGTAAAGCTTTGGGAGAGCTACGAGGAAGTTGAAAAGGAAAAAGACCTTTTAAAACGTGAATTGAAAGGAAAATACAGCATAGACAATATTGTGGGACAGTCAGACAGAATGCAGGAGGTGTTTGAAGCAGTACAGCGGGTTGCACCTTCAAAAGCAAATGTGATCCTGAGAGGAGAAAGCGGGACAGGCAAGGAATTAATAGCAAAGGCTATCTACTATATGAGTCCGCGGAGCAAAGGGCCTTTTATAAAATTTAACTGTGCTTCAATTCCTGAAGGGCTTCTGGAATCAGAACTGTTCGGACATGAAAAGGGTGCGTTTACAGGCGCTATTTCGTCAAGGAGCGGTAAGTTCGAGCTTGCTCATAAGGGGACGATCTTTCTTGATGAGATAGGTGATCTGCCGCTGACGCTTCAGCCCAAGATCCTGCGTGTTCTTCAGGAAAGGGAGTTTGAGCGCGTAGGCAGTGAAAAGACAATAAAGGTAGATGTGCGGATAATCGCAGCTACAAGCAGAAACCTTGAGAGCCTGGTATCGCATGCAAAATTCAGGGAGGACCTTTATTACCGTCTGAATGTTATTCCGGTCCTGCTTCCCCCTCTGCGTGAAAGACAGGAAGACATACCGGTTCTGATCGACTATTTCCTCAAAAGGTTCAATAAGGATAACAAACGAGGTGTTACTCTGGATGAAAGTGCTATGCGTGTTTTTCTTGATTATGACTGGCCGGGCAATGTCAGAGAACTTGAAAATACGATCGAACGGCTGGTAGTTATGTCAGATTCTGAAAAAATAAGTGCATCCGGTCTGCCGGTGTCTCTAAGTATTCCCCGCATAAAAACTTCTGTCAAAGGAACATCACTGGCAACTGATATAGAGGAGATAGAGAAGGCCAATATACTGAGCGCCCTTGAAAAGTCAGGATGGGTTCAGGCCAGGGCTGCAAAACTCCTGAGCATAACTCCAAGACAAATAGGTTATAAAATGAAAAAATATGAGTTGGAGAGTCATTAAATTTTTAAATGGGGGGTGGAACCCCAAGCCCCAAACTGGGGTTACGCACCCCTCTACGAGTCGTAGACAGACCCGC
>CAZNPC010000142.1:0-4000 GCA_964574765.1 uncultured Nitrospirales bacterium
AAATTACTTTGTTCTTAATGTAATCATTTCCTCATCAAGGCCATGGTGGAAAAGTTCAAGTCTATTGGATTCCTCCAGCATCCTCGAATTAGGCAGAGCTATATCAAAAGGGAAAAGTGCAGGACTATGAGTAACAGCTTTAAGTGAAGCTGAATTATTACCGGTTGAAATTAGGGCGGCCTCAACCAGCCATCCTGTGAGAAGAGCGTTTTTTATAGGCAATGGCTTTTCTATTTCGAAGATCCGCTCCTCACTATTTTCCCTAATGACCTTCCAATCTCTTAGACTTTGAATGATGCGGTTAACCGCTCGTGAGACTGTCTCACGCTCCCCATATTGCTCTTTTGCACGTCTCTGGACGTGGATTGAAGAAAAGGCGCCCTGTAGTTTGGCGAGTCTGCCGATTGTCCCTGCTATAAATGCAAAGAATGGATAGGTTACAAGGCATAAACCCCAGTGTAGTATAAGTCGATTAGTATCAGTCTGATGAAGTAGATTAATAGCATCATCCCTCAATGGCTTGGCAATATCCGGAACCTTCACCCAAATGTGGAGCAGAACGGTTATGGTTTTTCCCTTCGCACTGCGGGTTCCACTATCAGAAAGCTCGCCTTCCAGGATCGCATTCAGCCTTGCCGGTATATCTTTTGCTGTCAGGCCCTCCAACAAAAGATCTGCAGTTGCATCGAGCCATTTTAGTTTAAGTTCCCTATCGAAACCGACTGTTTTGGCTCTCATTCTATTTCCTCAAAATACTGACAAAGGGGACCACTATTTCCTCAATTGAGATTCCGCCGTGTCCCACAATTTTATCTTCTTCTTTAATAAAGGCCTTTCGGTTAGGCGCCAGAAGTGGCAAGAAATCGTCAGGCAATCCTACTGCCGGCCACTCAATTGCATCAGGAAATCTATCTTTTACCTGAGACCTTAAAAGCTCATCAGGATATATCCGAACACGTTGACCACGCATTTCAGCAGTAACCCCTTCCCTGGGACTGCCGCATCCTTTTGCCTCAATATTTCCATGGTCAGAGGTCAAGAAGATCTGAAAACTATGCTCCAATAAGAGATCAAAGAGCTTAGTCAAGAAGCCTTGCTCAGTCCATTGGCGTATTTGGTTATGCATCCCTGGTGTTCCCAGTTCCATACCGTGCATAATCTTATCGACCTTGTCAATAATTAGCCCCATTACACGTACTTTAGGATGGGAAATAATCTCCTTGACCGTGTCAAAACCGCCGTCATCAAGTCCTTTGGTATATGCTACCTCTTGCCGGGTTAATCCCTGGTCAAGCCAGAACTGTGTCCAGTGATCTCCTTCCTTGCCTGTATGCTGAATACTTGAAGGAAAATAGAGTGGAGCTTTTCCTGCAAAAGCAGCCTGCCGGGAAACAGATGTAATTGTCGGCATCCAGGCAAAAACAGCGCTTTCATGAAATCGGATTGCCGGACGTTGCTCATGAAGAACCCTGCGCATTACAATCCATTGGTCAAGAGCCAAACCATCTACCACGAGAAAAGCAATCTTATCCTGTCCCACATTTCTTGCAAGAGCACGGGGTACATGATGGAGCATCACAGGAGGCGCTGACGGTTGGTTATGCAATCCCGCATAACGGTTACTGATCCATAACAGGAATGCAGTATCAACTTCACTGCGGAGTTTCTCTGTTTGCTTTTTAATTTCCGCTGTCACTCCAGGGCCCGCTTCTATTGACAATGCTATGAACTCTGCCCACCGATATGCAAAGAGCAGCCATTCATGATGTCTGGCATCGGCTGAGGGAATGGTTGTCTTCATTGACTGAAGCAATCCTTCCAATCGCCGTAAACGATCCTTCTCCGGGTCAATACGAATTCCTACTGCGACCCACTTCTTGAAAAGGGCTTCTGATTGTTCATGAGGTACGGCCTCCAACAGACCTTCGAGAAAAAGATTGTCTATATATATCCGAACGTCATCGTGCTCAAAGGGAAGATCAAGGGGGCCTCCGTACTTAAAACCATAAGAGTCCTTGTCTTCCTTCACGCCTTCTATATCACGTGTAGCCATTCTATTAAGAAATACCGGCCACCGTTCTTGCAAAAAGGCCAGGAAAGCATCCCGGTCCGGAGCGATCTTCTCTAAAGGCCAATCTTCAAACAAGTCATTCCGGCGAAGAAGCTGTATAAATCGCTCATCAAGAATAGCCGGTATGCTCAAGCCGCGATAATGGCGGCGGAGCAAAACCCGAAGTAAATCTGAGGACTGTTTGATCAGTTCGGGAGCAATCTCAAATACATGCCGCAGTACAAACTCTTTGGTAGCATTATCGCCTAAGGCGCCGGGGTTATGTTGAACTTGTGCACGATAGAGCGCATCAAAATCGCTCCTGTTCACTGCAGCAACTACCGGATAACTCAGATTCGGAAACAGTTCACCGATAGAAAAGGATAGTTTGCGTCCGGCTTTAAGGAGGTCATAAGGCAAATTATTGAGATTGCTCGATTCCGACCTTAAAACGACCACAAGGTCGGTATGCTCACCACGATCCCAGCGTGACCGAAATTTAGACTCATAGGCAAACCTGAAGGCAACATGGTCCTCAAAGGGGATTAATTCAAAGCCTCTTTCACGTATTCCCTGAAGGATGCCCTCCTCCAGAAGAAGGCCGTCCGGGTCGGCTACCAGTGTCAGTCGAGCCACTTGGGGCGTAAACTCTTTAAGAATTTGCTCTCGCCAGTTAGCCATTTGTGGTACTCCCATCGAGCCTAATGAGGAGTAACGGCACCATCTGCCCCCATAAGGCATGTTCTTCGATGACCTTGCAGGCACAGTTATGGGTGGCGCTGTATTGCCATGAACCAACTTTCGTCACTATCAATCCTCTTCATGTGGCGGCTTCGCTGCAAAGATGGTTAACTTAAGTTCGGCATCATCCAAGAGAAGATATTCCGGCCTGCGTCCGGAAAGCTTCTCGCTTTCAGTGATGATGATCGGTACTCCTTCGCCGCGTTTATCCATAATAAAACTGCGCTGACTGCCAATGGCGTTAACGTTCATCGGACAGCGGGCCAGCAGAGAACTGAGCAATTCGTTGCGCGCTGATTGCCGTTCTGAAAGGCTGTCAACGGTCATTGTGTTGGGAATGCTCCCCGGCGAGAAGATTTCCAGCCTGTCCGCAAAGAGATGCAGCCTGATCTTTGACCCATAAATGGAGTAGTCCCGATGAACCACCGCATTCACGACCGCCTCAAATACGGCGTTCATGGAAAACTGGGGAGTCTCGATTCGGTTCGGAGCTTTAATGGCATAAACTCGCATATTCCGTTCAACGAACTTGCAAGCTTCTTGAATCTGAACATCTAAAGGTCCGGTAATATCTTTGGCATCCAGTTGATAGGCAGCGTTCCGCTCAGTACCGCGATAGCAGACTGCCTGTATAAAAGCGCTCGGCATAAACGACTCGGGCGCATCACTTGCCATCAATACGCCGCTCACCGTAGGGAGAAGAACATTATCCTCATCCCTGGCAATCAGTTTCATCTTTTCCAGAAACTCTTGATCATTTGTTGGGGAGATAACCGTTCTGAACCGTTTCCATAGTTTGGGATCCAGATCATGGAACTTTGCATTCGGTACCGTCTGTTCATCGAATCGAATCAACCGGACCTGGCTGCGTTGTTGAAACAATCGTGCCAACACATCCGGCTTCATCTGTCGTTTTGAACTGCCGATCCGTCGGAAATAGCCACCCGGACTTTGATGCACAAAAAGGCTTCGAGGAACATCGACGCGAACAATCACCTTTTCACTGCCATCTTCCGCCGTGATTGGCGTCTTACGAATGACACAATCCAATGGCGGCTCAACCAGGTCATTACAGATGCCCCGCAACCATGTTTCGACGATATCCAGCTTGTCCTGTGGTATGCCATGTATGGCCTTTGATTTATCATCCACGCCCAGCAGGACGACACCGGTATGAGTATTGGCCATGGCCGCGAGTTCGTCTGCCAT
>CAZNPC010000143.1:0-3936 GCA_964574765.1 uncultured Nitrospirales bacterium
ATGGCTTTATTTTGATATGGCAGGAACCGGAACCAATGTCCTATCTGTTGAGGCTCTTGATGAATTCGATACTCTTATTAATATACTGTCAGGCAAAAAACCAAAAGGACTTGTTATCCTCTCAGCCAAACAGAACGGATTTATTGCAGGCGCTGATATACAGGAATTTGCCAAGGTAAAGGATTTGTCAGAAGCTGAGGGTCTGATAAAGCTTGGACAGTCAGTATTTGCACAACTTGAGAAGACCTCTTTTCCGACTGTAAGTCTTATTCACGGGTTTTGTCTGGGAGGAGGGCTTGAGCTGGCCCTTGCCTGCCGTTACCGCATTGCAAAGGATGATATCCGTACACGGCTTGGGCTTCCTGAGGTCAAGCTTGGTATTCATCCCGGTTTCGGCGGCACAGTCCGATTGACCAGATTAATCGGTACACCGCAGGCAATGGATTTGATTCTGACCGGAAGAACGATCGATGTATATAAAGCAAAAAAAATCGGGATCATCGACTATATCGTTCCAGATCGGCATCTGAAAGACATGGCAGAAAAATGTATAGTGGATAAGCCTTCTGTTCACAGGCTTCCCTTTCTATTAAAAACATTGAACCATTCATTTATACGTCCGATAATAAAAAAATTAATACGTAATAAGACAGAAAAAAGGGTCAACCCTGATCATTACCCGGCCCCTTTTGCTGTGATCGACCTCTGGGCAGATTTTGCTGACAATCAACAGGCTATGTTAACCGAAGAAGCAAGATCAGTTGCCCGCCTCATTACAGGAACCGCAGCGCAGAATCTGATTCGAGTATTCTTCCTCAGGGATAAATTAAAGGCTCTCGGGAAGGGTAGTGATTTTAAAGCTTCTCATGTCCATGTGATTGGGGCCGGTACGATGGGAGGCGATATTGCCGCATGGTGTACTTTGCAGGGGTTAAATGTAACGTTACAGGATCAAAAACCTCAAAATATAGCTGCTGCTATAAAAAGGGCCCATATGCTGTTTAAAAAGCGAATGATAAAACCCCGCCTGATTCGCAATACCATGGACCGCCTGATGCCAGATATAAGGGGAACAGGTCTCAATAAAGCTGACGTAGTTATTGAAGCGGTGTTTGAAGATGCTGATGTAAAACGAAAAGTTTACAGGGAGATAGAACCACTGATAAAACAGGATGCGCTATTGACAACAAATACTTCAAGCATACCCATTGAAGAACTTGCCTCTGCATTGTCAAGGCCGGAGAGACTGGTAGGTCTCCACTTTTTTAATCCTGTTGCAAAGATGCCTCTTGTTGAGGTTGTGGCCGGAGCGCAAACAGACGCGGGAGCAGTAAGCAATACCCTGTCATTTGTACGGAATATCGACCATCTTCCGCTGCCGGTCAAAAGTTCGCCGGGCTTTCTTGTAAACCGTATTCTTATGCCCTATCTTCTTGAGGCTGTCATCATGGTTGAAGAAGGTATATCGCCTGCTGTTATTGACAATGCTGCTTTGGAGTTTGGAATGCCTATGGGGCCTGTACATCTTTCAGATACAGTGGGGCTGGATATATGCCTGCATGCTTCTGAAATGATATCAGAAAAATTCGGGATCGCAATCCCGGATATACTTCATAAAAAAGTTAAGGCAGGCCATAGTGGAAAGAAAAGCGGAAGGGGTTTTTATACTTATAAAGATGGGAAACAGGTCATGCCAAAAGAAACTACAGGGCAAAGATATTCCTCGTACATTAAGGACAGACTGATTCTCCGAATGATTAATGAATCAGTTGCATGTCTTGATGAACAGATTGTGGGAGACGCTGACCTGCTTGATGCTGCAATGGTTTTTGGTACAGGTTTTGCTCCTTTCCGCGGGGGAATAATACACTATTGTCGTTCAGAAGGGGTTGATAAAATTCACGGCCAGTTAAAATCTTTTGAAGAACGATTCGGAGAACGTTTTCATCCAGTAAAGGGATGGGAGACAATAGATTCTTAGTGTAGAAGTGCAGAAGATAAAATATTCACACTCAGTAAACTCCAGTTATGAGCAATCTTACAAAAGACATAATATCCCCTGAGACTGCTGTATCGTTATATGGTCTGTTTAATGAACGCGTTAAGCGTACACCGGACGGAACTGCATATAAATATTTTGATGAAAAAAGTAATTTGTGGCAAAGCTGTTCATGGTCTGAAATGGCCTTCGAGATCAATAGATGGCGAACTGCCCTTGGCAGAGAAGGACTGAAACCAGGAGACAGGGTCGCAATATCTATATGCAATTGCAGGGAATGGGTAATAATGGACCAGGCTGCACTGGCGTCAGGGCTTGTAGTTGTCCCTCTTTTCTGTAATGACCGGCCTGAAAATGTGCTCTATATTTTAAACAATGCCGGAGTTAAACTTTTACTTATTGATGACAAAGATTACTGGATAGAGTTAAATTCTGTGCATGAAAAGCCAGAATTGTTGACGAGAATTATCAGTCTTAATAAATTCAAATATGATGATGACCGTATAAGATTTTCAGATGAATGGTTGCCCGACAAGGGTGATCAGACGGCCCTTCACAATGCAAAGCCTGATGACCTTGCAACTATAGTTTATACGTCAGGCACCACAGGGCATCCCAAAGGAGTTGAATTAAGCCACTATAATATCTTGTGGAATGCTCATAGGGGTCTGCTTGGTGTTGCTGTTTATAGTGAAGATGTCTTTCTTTCTTTTCTTCCTCTTTCGCATACATTTGAAAGAACTGTGGGGTATTACATTCCCATTATGGCAGGCGCTACGGTTGTATATACCCGATCCATTGATTTGTTAGCTGAAGACTTTGAGACTGTCAGTCCAACGCTGCTTGTTTCTGTACCGCGAATATTCGAGAGAGTGTATTCGAAAATCATGGCTGAATTAAACGAAAGGTCGGCAGTAATTCGCGGTCTGTTTGAGTGGACAGTAAATATTGGCTGGAGGCGCTTTGAATACATGCAAAACAGAATGCAGTGGAGCCTTGCATTTTTGTTATGGCCGATTCTTGACTGTCTGGTTGCAAAGAAGATAAGGAAGCGTTTTGGAGGCCGGCTGAGGGCGGTTGTTGTAGGTGGAGCGCCTTTGTCCACAGATATTGCAAAGGTTTTTATAGGAGTCGGGCTACCCCTGCTTCAGGGATACGGAATGACAGAAACGAGTCCTGTAATAAGCGTAAATCTTTTAGATGACAACATCCCTTCAAGCGTAGGTATTCCATACCAAGATGTTGAGGTACGAATCGGTGAGGATCGCGAACTCTTGGTGAAAAGTCCCGGTGTTATGATCGGATATCTTAACAATCCTGAAGCAACGGCTGAAGCGATAGATAACGACGGATGGTTGCATACTGGAGACAAGGCGCGAATAGATAAAGGGCATATTTTCATAACAGGGCGTATAAAGGAAATTATAGTTATGGCAAACGGAGAAAAAGTACCACCTCATGATATCGAGATGGCGATTGATATGGATCCCCTGATAGATCAGGTTATGATTGTTGGAGAAGGAAAGCCATATCTTGCTGCTCTTGTTGTATTGAATAAAAAAAAGGGACAACAGGTTGCATCTGAATTAGGGCTGGATACGGGGGGCCATGATTTTCTTAATGACCGTAAGCTGGAACAAAAAGTCCTTAATAATATTGCATCAAGGCTTCATGCTTTTCCGGGATATGCAAAGATTCATCGTGTGTTGCTCGTCGATCAACCGTGGACAGTGGAGAGCATGCTGATAACTCCTACACTGAAACTCCGCCGCAAGCAGATTATTCAGCATTACAGTGAAGATATACATAAGCTATATGAAGGGCATCAGGTTGAAACAGCATAATTGTGGCTCCATCTATGTTTTTTGAAGAAAAAAAATAATAATGATTTAAATCATAATGCCATTAATAATAAATGCGATATAATTGTAAATAAA
>CAZNPC010000144.1:0-3903 GCA_964574765.1 uncultured Nitrospirales bacterium
GTCAGGGGTTCGAATCCCTTCGGGCGCGCCATAAAATTTCACAAAGTGAAATTTGCAGTCGTTGGTTATTAGTTGTTAGTATTTAGCTGCAAGCTGATAACTTTTAACTGTCGTAAATCGGTGAGTGTAGCTCAGTTGGTTAGAGCATCTGACTGTGGCTCAGAGGGTCGCGGGTTCGATTCCCGTCATTCACCCCATAAATTTCACAAAGTGAAATTTATAGTAACCAGTAACGGGTAAAGGGAAAATTAATTCACAGATCACTGATAACTGTAGTTAATGCGCCTGTAGCTCAGCTGGATAGAGCATCGGCCTCCGAAGCCGAGTGCCGGAGGTTCAAATCCTCTCAGGCGCGCCATAAGTCTTTTGCTGTAAGCCATTAGCTATATGCTATGAGCTAAAATTTGCAAAGCAAATTTTAAACGGGCCGTTAGCTCAGCTGGTAGAGCAGCTGACTCTTAATCAGCGGGTCGCAGGTTCGATCCCTGCACGGCTCACCAAACACACCAAGGATTACGGTTCCTTATTCTGAGCCGTAATCCTTTTTCTTTTTATCTTCAAAAAACTTCCACTCCAAAACTAACATAATTTTTTACACAAATTGTAAAGCGATTTTGCACTCTGAAAATAGTTCAATTTTCGTGATCAGAGTCACAGAATATTAACTCGCCGAGCTCCATACTTAGAGTCATAATCAGGCCGGATCTATTCCGGCTAAAAAAAGAAAGGAGGGCTTATCATGAGAAAATATGTCTTATTAATTCTTCTGCTTTTTCTCACAGCACTTGCCGCATGCAGCGGGGGAGGCAGTGGTGGAGAAACAGCATCAACAGGTGGAACAACAGAATCAGGAAGTGTAGCACTTTTCATAACAGATAATCTTGCAGACTTCAGTCAGGTAACGGCAACAATTACAGAAGTGACACTTCTCCATACCGGATCAGGAACTTCCTGCTCCATCTTTTCAGGTGAAGAGACAGTAAATCTTGCAGAGCTTGCTTCAGAATCTCTGTTATTGGACATCACAAATTGCCCGGCTCAAGAATATAACAGGATACGCGTTGAAACAAACAGCTCGGTTGTGCTTACCCAGAACCACATAACAGATGAATGTACTTTTGTCTCCTATAAGGACGAGCATAATAATACTAATGTTCTTGAATGCGATGACACTGTCTGTTCTCTGGAGATCAACGGCATTGTTAATGTATTTGCAGATCAGGAAAACGCTCTCACCCTTGATTTTGACCTTAAAGAATTCGAAGTGGAAAACTTCGGAGAGCTGGGATGTACCGCAACTATGAAGGTTAAGCCGCTTAGTCATGACGATGTTGATGACAAAAAGGAAGAAGGTATGAAGGAATCAATAAAAGGAGTTGTTTCTGAACTGAATATTGAAACACACACCTTCACCCTGACAAGAGAAAAACACGTATTTACTGTGCTCTATAATAATGTCTCCCAGGAAGGCATTGACGAACTTCTCACCCTTGCACAGGATAACAGCCTCAAAACCAGGGCCGTATGCTCCTTATTCAATCTGGAAAGCAATGAATGCACGGCATCAGAGATCAATGTCGGGGTGGAAGGTATTATTTCAGAACTGACTGAAACCACCTTTATCCTTACGTTCAATCCTGAAATAAATGTTTACTACACCGGCGCAAAAATCTGCGGTACTCTTGTTAATGAAGCAAAAGCGGAAGTTATGTTGTCAGGCTTCAACGGCACAGCCTATCTTGCTTATGAGGTGGAAATAAGAAAAGATCATGACGTCAAAGACGCAGGGGAATTAATAAAAGGGATCGTCTCGGAACTTAATATTGAGGCCCGCACTTTCACCCTGACAAGAGGAGAACACTCATTTACCATCCTCTACAATGATGTCTTACAGGAAGGCATTGATGAACTTCTCACACTTTCACAGGAGAACGGCCTCAAAACCAGGGTGGTGTGTTCTAAATTTAACCCTGATAGTAATGAATGCGCGGCGTCAGAGGTTGATTTGGGCGTCGGAGGTATTATTTCAGGGCTTGTTGATACAACTTTCCTGCTTACGTTCAATCCTGAGATAAGCGTTGATTATTCCGGAGCGGCAGTATACGGCGCTCTCGCAAATGAAGCTGAAGCAGAGGTCATGCTGTTCGGCTTCAATGGCACAGACTATCTCGCCTATGAGATAGAGATCAGGGAGAAACTCACAGATTAGGTAATCAGGAGAAAACAGTCAACAGGCCGGCTGAATAAAAAGGGGTTAGCCGGGATCAGCTAACCCCTTTTTAATTCGGGTTCTTCGTATTAATATAAGCAGATGTGAGGATAAGCAGGATCCCGATTATTAACACCGGTACCCCTACTTCAATCTGTATAGAATCACTCAGCGCGTCTACAAATTGCTTGACCGGATTACCGGCAAGTTTTACTCCCACGCTGCCTCTTATTTCATGCATTTTGCTCTGAAAAAAATAAGCCGACAATACAAAAGTAAACAGCGCCCAGCCGCCTGTCATCCATAACCATTTCATTTTATTAATTAGAATAGCTACTAAAGACGCGGCTGCCGCTACCAGCAGCATAATCCCGTCTGCTTCTCCATTACCGAAATAAGTCACACTCCCGATAACAGGTGCATTGACAAATGGCAGAAATACTCCTATTGCCATTATGCCTATACCGGCAAATCCTATTTTCTCTTTTGAACCAAATACCCTGCCACTGAAACCTTCCTTAACCAATGACGCTGTGTGCGGGTTCTTGAGTTTCGACGCCTTCCACTCTTCATACTCTTCCTTATTGTGCCATTGCGGCATTAGGCAAACCCCCTTTTGGCTGAATGATTTAGTGTTCTCATATCATAATTATAATAAAACTCAGAAAGAAATCAAAGTTTCAATTCGGATTCCAAATTTCTTATCTCTCTTACCCTCTGCACAACTGGAGGATGCGAATAATGAAACGCGGCATACAGCGGGTGCGGATGCAGGTTTGAAAGGTTGTCTTTTGAAAGTTTTATAAGAGAACTCGCCAGGCTTTCAGGATTGCCTGTTAGTTCACAGGCAAAGCGGTCTGCCTGCCTTTCATGCCGCCTGGAGAAGTAACTGGATAACGGTCCAAGAGGAAAGCCGACGATACTGCCAATAAAGCCCAGTATCACAACTTTCGCAAAAAAAGAGTCTGCTTCAATTGAAAAGACCTGTAACAGGAAATCCGACTGGAGAATGTAAAAAGCCGCATAAAGCACTGCAAACGCCATAACTTCTGAGACTATAATGCGCTTTAGGACATGTTTTTTCTTCCAGTGGCCGATCTCATGGGCCAGAACGGCAATTACTTCATCCCTGTCCATTTTCGCAAGAAGAGTATCATATAGTATTATCCGTTTGACTTTTCCTATACCGGTAAAATAAGCATTAGTATGCCTGCTCCTTTTCGAAGCATCCATTTTAAAAATACTGCTGACCCTTATGCCTGCTTTTTCAGCCATATCTTTTATCCTGTCTTCCATCTCTCTGTCATCAACAGGCGTGAATTTATTAAAAAGAGGCTCAATCACATAGGGCGATATCACCGCCGGAATCAAGCCGAGTTTCACTTCCGAGAGGCAAAACGAGGCCGCCTGTGACGCGATCGCAATATCGCAGCATGCGACTAACCCGACCCCGCCACCATAGGCGGCACCCTGCACCAGTGCAATCGTCGGTTTTGGAAAACAATTGAGCCGGCGCATCAGTTCGGCTAACTGCATCGCGTCCTGCTGGTTTTGCACGGGGTCATAGTCGGCCATGCGGCGCATCCAGTTCAGGTCGGCTCCCGCCGAGAAGCTCTTCCCGGCGGCCCGCATTACCAGTACGCGGACAGACTCATCCTGCTCGAGTTTGCCAAGCAATTCGATCAACTCGGCAA
>CAZNPC010000145.1:0-3880 GCA_964574765.1 uncultured Nitrospirales bacterium
AATCGTTTTTGCTGTTTAGGAAGATAGCTTTTCCGCTGTCGTAGGATTTGGTTACGAAAAACCTTACTGTTTTATATTGGCCAATATAATTCAAAGCATCTTCAGGGCATATTACATCCGCTCTAACGCATGTTTTGGCTATAGCCTTGTTTTTATCTCTCTCCCTGTCCCATGCCTTCTGTTTTTCTTTGTTCCAGAGGCCAAGATTATTCTTTGCGGCGTTCTTTTCATAAACTCTGAAGCTCTCCATATATTGAAACGGATATTTTGTGTAAGCAGACGCATAGCCCTGTTTTATCAATTCCTCGTTTACAAATAGGCCGTCTGAATGCGCCCCTCCTCCGGGGGTTTGGGTGCTGCTTTCTAATACCCAGACATAACGAAGCAGTCGTCCGTACTTGTCAATGTCCTGTGTTTTGTTAATGTCCTGTCTCAGACACACAGTCTTGCCGTTAACCCATTCTTTTAGTTTATTCGATGATTGCAGACCAAACCATTGCACGTCTTTTCTAGGATCGACTATTTCAGGAGTATCAACACCTATAAGTCTCACAACGGCGCCGGCAGAGAGCTCAAATGTATCTCCGTCAATCACTCTTGCTACTGCTCTCTGTTCGCACGCAGGAAGCACAGGGTTGTCCAGAGCGCGCGATGATACATCTTCAGCGTATAGCTGACTGAACAGGAGAAGAAATAGAACGGAGAGAGCAAAAGATATTATGAATTTTTTTATCGGCTTAAATCTTAAAGGCATGACGTATATATAATAACGTATTACAGACTGTTCGAACAGTTCAAGCCGTTCAAGCTGTTTAAACCGTTAACGGTATGACAGCAAGTAAGAAGGGAGAAATAAAAAATAGAAAGTTAAGAAATTCAGTGGTTCAGTGTTTCAGTGGTTAAAGAGTTCATAAACTTTCCTATTCTATTTCTTAAAATAAAATGCTATAATACTGGCAATGCAGGATACACTCCTGATAAATACCCCTCAAATCAAACACCACAATAACCTCCTTTTCAAGATTCCCGCTTTCGAAGGACCGTTGGATCTTCTGCTTCACCTGATCAAGGATAGTAAGATAGATATATACGATATTCCTATCGCCCAGATCACACAGCAGTATATCGAATACATTGACCTGATGAAAGAGCTGAACCTTGATATTGCGGGAGAGTTCCTCGTCATGGCGTCCACACTGGTGCATATTAAATCAAAGCTGCTGCTCCCTCCTGATGAGAAGCAGGCAGATGAGCAGATAGAGGACCCACGGTCAGAACTGGTGCAGAGACTACTGGAATACAAGGCTTTTAAAGAGACTTCACCTGAATTCCGTGAAAAAGAGAATATCTGGCGCAACATTTTCAGAAGGACACCGCCTCAGGAACAGTTTGTTGATGACGAGTCAGAGCTTCTGCTTTTTGAAGTGTCGCTCTTTGACCTGATGTCGGCATTTAAGGACCTGCTGTCAAAAAGGCCCCTTGAAACATTGGAAATAACGCGTGAGACCCTTACTGTAGCGGATAAAATCAATTATATTATCGAGAGGCTTGAGAGTGAAGAGGGAATTAAATTTGAAGATCTGTTTGAAGAGGGGCTGTCAAAAATCACCCTCATTGTAACATTCCTCGCCCTTCTTGAGATCATCAGGCTCGGGCTTATAAAGGCCTATCAGGAACAGGCATTCGCCTCTATCTGGATCATAAAGGCGCAGAAAACAGAAACTGAGGTAGATTCCGCTGATCAAACTGTAGATGAGACTCCTGAATTAATCACTGCCTGATAAAGATTCGGCAAGCGCAGAATGCGTAATCTCTCCATTATAAGTATTTAAAGCGCTTCTTAATTGTTTATCTTCCTTTGCCGCCCATTTGATGCCATTTTCAGCAATGCTCTTTATATAAGGCAGGGTACGTTTTGACAGAGCGAATGTGGAGGTTCTGGGGTACGCCCCGGGCATGTTGGCCACACTGTAATGTATCACCCCGTCAACAGTATAGACAGGATCAGTATGGGAAGTTGGCCTTGTGGTCTCAACACATCCGCCCTGGTCTACTGAGACATCAACTATAACAGCCCCTTTTTTCATTTTAGACACCAGTTCTTTTGAAACCAGTTTCGGGGCCTTTGCCCCGGGTATCAGGACAGCGCCTATCAGAGCATCAGCTTTCAAAACATTTGCTTCAATATTTTCCGGTGTCGCAGGAAATGTCTCAACTTTTCCATTAAATACCCGCTCAATATGTTTAAGTTTTTCCTGTCCCCTGTTTATGACCGCTACCCTTGCTCCCATTCCAAAAGCCACCTGTACGGCATTCATGCCGACTACACCGGCTCCCAGCACAACTACCCTTGCCGGTTCAATACTGTCAGTGCCGGGCATAAGTATCCCCTGCCCGCCGTAAACCCTTTGCAAATAATACGCTGCCATAAGAGGCGCCATTCTACCGGCAACCTCGCTCATGGGAACAAGAAGAGGAAGTACGCCGTTTTGTTCAAGCGTCTCATAGGCAAATCCGGCAATTCTCTTTTCAAGCATAAAGTCAGCCAGTTCCGGGTTTGCCGCAAGGTGGAGATATGTGAACAATGCCTGTCCGTGCTGAAACAGGCTGTATTCAGAAGGCAGGGGCTCCTTTACTTTAATAATAAGTTCGGATTCTTTAAATAGTGATTTTTTATCAGATAGTTCCGCGCCTGCCTGTTGATATTCTTCGTCATAAAAACCGCTGCCTTCGCCAGCCGACCGCTCTACAATGATCCGATGATTGTCTTTCTTAAGTTCCATGACACCTTCAGGAGTCATGGCTACCCTGTACTCGTGTTCTTTTACCTCTTTAGGTATACCGACTATCATGGGAAAAAAAGACCGCTTCCCTGATAAGAGCTGCGCAGGACTGTATTAATTAAATTCCGGGAATATTTTGACACTGAACGGCTTGCCGTTATCAAGCATGCAGACAGCTAAAAGTATACCCCCCTCAATATAGGAAAGTCTGAAATCCCCGAAACCCTGCCTGACAAGGCCTTTGGCGTCAGCAGGACACCCTCCTTCGCAGCCTGCAACTCCTCTGATCATTTTTGGAATAAGCCTGTCTATTTCAAGCCCGGAAAGATCAACCTCAGAACTCCTGCCGAAATCAACTATTTTGTTCAAAACAGAAGTAAGATCGAATTTATGCGGATTCTTAACATTAACATCTAAAGATTCAGCGCCAATACTGATACCAATATCCATTTATATATACCCTCCACGAGAATAAATAAAAAAATCGTAACCAGTGATTATTATACCTTTTTATTGTCCTCTTTTTCCTGCAGAAGGTATTTCTGAAGCTTTTTCAACGCCCTGCCCCGGTGGCTCATGGAGTTTTTCTCAACATCACTAATTTCCGCAAACGTCCTGTCATGGCCTTCAGGATAAAACACAGGGTCATAGCCGAATCCATTGTCTCCCCGGGCTTCTGTACCTATTGCACCATTTACGTATCCGGAGAAAGATCTCACCTCGCCCTTCGAAGCCACTGAGATACAACAGACAAACCTGGCTTTTCTCCTGTCAGGCGGGACATCTTTCATTTCCTTCAGAAGCTTTTCAAGATTCGACCTGTCATCAGCAGACTCTCCGGAATACCGGGCGGAAAATACCCCGGGAGCTCCGTCAAGCGCGTCCACTTCAAGGCCTGAATCATCAGCAATAGCGGTCATACCTGTGAATTCAGAGACAAACAGCGCCTTTTTCACGGCATTGGCCTCAAAAGTCTTGCCGTCTTCCTCAACCTCAGGGCATTCTGGAAAATTATCAAGAGTCAGGATGCTGAACTCCTGCTGCCCGCCCGCCAATATCATCCTGATCTCTTCTACTTTTTTCCTGTTTCTTGTCGC
>CAZNPC010000146.1:0-3766 GCA_964574765.1 uncultured Nitrospirales bacterium
GCCCGGCCTGTTCTGCCGATCCGGTGAGTGTACGCATCGGCTGTATCCGGAATGTCATAGTTAATGACATGCGATATGCATGAGACATCAATGCCCCTGGCAGCGATATCGGTTGCGACCAGTATCTGATACCTGCCGTCACGAAACCCGTCAAGCGCTTCCTGCCGCCTGGTCTGCGAAAGGTTGCCCTGCAGAGATGCCGCGCGGTACCCGTCTTTCTGGAGCATCTGTCCAACGCGTTTCGCCCTGTGCTTTGTGCGCGTAAAAACAAGGACCGAATCAGAATTTATATCCTTCAGCAGTGCGCAGAGAAGCCCTGTCTTTAGGTGCTGACGTACCGGGAAGAGGGCATGCGCTACCGTGTTGAGAGGTTTAGTGTGATCGATCTGGACAGTAACAGGGTCTTTCATCACATCACTGGCAAGCCGCCTGATATCATCAGGCATGGTGGCTGAAAAGAGCATTGTCTGCCGCTTTGACGGTATGTGTTTGATGATCTTTCGTATGTCTGGGAGGAATCCCATATCAAGCATGCGGTCAGCCTCGTCCAGCACCAGTACTTCCAGGCCTGACAGGCTGATCGTGCCCTGACTGATGTGGTCGAGCAGACGTCCCGGGCATGCTACGATAATATCCACACCGCTGCGGATCTTTTGGATCTGCGGTTTGATATTCACCCCGCCGTACACCGAAACGCTCCGTAAGCGGGTCTTCTTTCCAAGACTGCGGACTGCCTCATGGATCTGTTCCGCAAGCTCACGGGTTGGCGCAATGATGAGGGCACGGATATGTCTGTCGCGTGCTTGTATCAGCCTATTGAGGATCGGCAGGACAAACGCAGCAGTCTTGCCGGTGCCGGTCTGTGCAAGCCCCATAACGTCGCGTCCCTTGAGCGCATGCGGGATTGCCCCGGCCTGAATAAGTGTTGGTGTTACAAAGCCGGCAGTCTCGACCCCGGCCATAACTTTGCTGTCTAAATCAAATGTTGTAAATTCCATAATTTCCTTTTTTGTGTTTCAAGACGAAAAAAAAGCTCCGGGAGTATTCCGGAACTTCGTGGGGACAAATTTCATCCGAATACAACTTAACTAAGTAATAATAACCTCTCAGGAGAGAGAATGTCAAGAAAGTGCATGCTCCTGGACTGGCGCATACCTGTCCTGCGCGGGACGCTCCGCCCCAAACCCCCGACCTAATTACTGAGACTAATGTACACTTGATTTTCTCTAACAGTTTGGATATGCTGAAAACGGAACATGGCTAAACAAATATTTTCTTTTATTTTATTTCTGGCAATAACTGTATTTATCATTAACACTCCTGCTTTAGCCACGCCTGAATATTCTGAGAGATCTGAGCAAGGATGCCTGACTTGTCATGTAGATGAAGAAGGCGGCGGCAAGCTTACAACTGAAGGTCTTGAATTTGCCGCTTCCGGTTATATGTGGCCTCCGTTGGGAGGATACAGGGTGCTTGGATCAATTCGAAAATCTGTCCGCCTGGGGCTTGGATTTTCTCATATCGTTGCAGCATTTCTATGGTTCGGCACAATACTTTATGTTCATCTTATGCTCAAGCCTGCTTATGCAGAACGCGGATTGCCGAAAGGCGAGGTAATGTTAGGCATGTTTTCCATGCTTACAGTAGGAGTTACCGGAATATTGCTGACTGTATCCCGAATAAAAAGTCTTGATGTGCTTTATTTAAGTCAATGGGGACAACTGCTATCTTTGAAGATTATCTTTTATATCATAATGATTTCTTCTGCACTACTTACTATCTTGTTTGTCGGACCAAAATTAAAGAAAGGGAAGATAAAGGCGAAAATCCCGGGCAATAATGTATTTGACCCATTAACCCTGCAAGCATTTGATGGAAAAGGTGATTCGCCTGCTTTCATAGCTTTGAAAGGTAAAGTTTATGATATGACCGCTCTAAAGCTCTGGAAAAACGGTATCCATATGAAACATCAGGCCGGACATGATCTTTCGGATGCTATAGCAAAAGCACCTCATGGAGAAGAAAAGCTAGAACCTTTAGAAGTAGTTGGTACCTATAATGCGGAATTAAAGCCCGAGAAAACTTTTGCTCAAAAAGCTTTTTATTTTATTGCTTATATGAATCTTGTAATTGTATTTATTGTTCTCTTTGTAATTGCGTATTGGAGATGGGGACTTTAAAATCTAACCATCTGAGATAAGCTTGGGGTGAAATGGATATTTCAACACCATTAATGTTCGGTATGCTGTTTGGAGCGATCGGCTTTGGCTACATTATATATGGTAAGAAACAACATAGAGGTATCGCATTGCTTTCCGGTGTATTACTTTGTGCTTTTCCCTATTTTGTACATAATGTATTTCTGATTATACCTATTGGCATTGTTTTAATGACTTTGCCGTTTTTCATAAGATATTAAATCATGGGAAGATTTCCTCAGCAATCAGACGGACGCGGAAGTTTAAAGGCCATTCAGGTGCTTGTTAATGATTACCCTGCCCTTTTCACTAAACATATAAAAGATAAGCTAGACATTCAATCAAAAAAGATTGAATGGGTCTCACCATTAAAAAAGGACGATTTTGCTGAGTACCGTGACGGGGAATTTTTAAAGCGGCTGGGAATCAGTGAATTAAAAATACCGTTAAATCATTTCTGGCCTAATAATGGTCCTCAGTGGGATGCACTTGGCAAAGGCAGTAATGAAGAAGTCTTTCTTGTCGAAGCTAAGGCGAATATCCCGGAATTACTATCAAGCTGTGGAGCTAAAACCCCTAAATCCCGAAAACGTATCCAGAGACGTTTGAAAGAGACAAGGGCGTTTCTGAAATGTAAGACCTCAATTGACTGGACAACCGGATTATATCAATACGCTAACAGTATGGCTCACTTATATTTCTTAAGACACCTGAATAAAGTAAACGCATTTTTGATCTTTATATACTTTGTAGATGATACTGCCCATATTCCAACATCGTTTGAGCAATGGCAAGGAGCTATTCAAGTAGAAAAAAATCTCTTAGGTCTTAATAAAAACAAATTAACAAAATATATTGCAGATGTTTTTGTGGAAGCCCCATGATTTAACCCCGACATTTCGGGATTTCCGGGGGCCTGACCACATTCTGTCATAGGACTTTCCCACTATTTCTGAAAACTCGTGATAAAGGTTATGACCCTTTTATCCAGGAGAATATTATGTTTGTTAACCGGTTTTCTAAGCACAATGCCTTTTAAGGATGTGCACCTGCTTAAAGCAACATAGAGCTGTCCGTGCGAGAACGTGCCCCTTCCAATATCCAGGATAACCCTGTCAAAGGTCATGCCCTGGCTTTTATGTATGGTAACTGCCCAGGCAAGCTTAACAGGGTACTGGGTAAAAGACCCGGTGCTCTCGGTTATGATCATTTTTTCATCGCTGTCATATTTGAACTCGAACATCTCCCATTTAAAAGGCTCTACATCAACAACCCCGCCGTTATGAAGCGCGATCCTGATGACATCAGGCGAATCAGGCACTGATTCAAACCCCAGTATCCTGCCCACGCTCCCGTTTATCCAACGGCCAAAAGAATCATTATTAAGCAGCATGACCTGCGCGCCATCTTTAAGGCAAAGCTCAGGCAAGGTAGGCAATGCCTTTATCTCAAAGTCGCCCTTTATGGTGCCTTTATAAAGATACGGCTCTGTCTTTAGGTCATCGAGCTTTGACTGGTTTATTCCTTCTGCAAGAGCGTTTGTGGTTGTAAGATGAATATAAAGGTCA
>CAZNPC010000147.1:0-3755 GCA_964574765.1 uncultured Nitrospirales bacterium
GGGACGGGAATAGGGCTGGCAGTATGCAGGAGGATAGTGGAGCGTCATGGAGGGAGGATATGGGTTGAGTCAGAGCCGGGGGAAGGCCCTGTACCATCCGATGCAGGGCAGAGCCCTGAACCGTCTGGTACAGGGCACGGAACTACGTTTTACTTTACGATGCCTGTCCGAAAACCAGAAGATGAGAAGTGACCCCCATAATTCTGCAAGCATAATTGGACATGGGGGCTGACGGAAGTTAAGAAGATGAGAAGAAGACCCTCACCCGACAAATCAGAGCGGAACTGGAAAACCCTGTATTTATAGGCAGTTATAGGCCAACCAAGCTATTAAGGTTCTGATGTCAATAATTCAAAACGTTGGCATTATCGCTTTTCATCGAACTGTCAGAAATTCCCGGGATATAAACATAAAATCCTGCAATGGAAGTGTCAAACAGGATATTTCTGTTACTGGCTTGACAAATTCAATATCATATAATAATATTATATATAACAGGCAAAGCGTGCAATAACAGCTCATAAAATTATCAGATATAATTAAATATGATATTCGCAATGTGTTTTATCTGAGACAAAAGACATTCACTAATAGCAGTCATTTTACTCGCTGATGTGATCAATATTTGAGCATGAAGCTATTTTCTTATTTAAGACCTGAACAGAATATCTATGGAAGTGACATGAGATTGCACATGAAGCAATAAGATAAAAAAGGAGATTTGATTATGAAAATCCGGAATATACTTTTCATTTTAATAACAGGATTATCTCTGGTTTCGGCCGGCTATGGCGCAGAAGTTAACGATTCAGAAAAGAAAAGAATACTGGTGGTTGACAGCTATCACAAAGGATACAACTGGTCAAACGATACAAATAACGGTTTTACCGCGGCCATGATGAAATACGGATATTTTGATAATGAAGATCAGATATCTGAATTCAACAATAGTAATTATACAAATACCTCAAAAGCAGTTATTAAGAAGCTGTGGATGGATACAAAAAGGCAAAAGAGCAAAGAGCAACGAGTTCAGATGACAGTGATATTAACAAAGATTGCCAGAGAGTTTCATCCTGACCTTGTTTTTCTTGGAGACGACAATGCCGCCAGATATATCGGCGGCCAGTTTCTTGATACGGAGATACCGGTGGTCTTCTGGGGAATCAATAACACACCTGTTAAGTACGGACTGTTGGACAGCGAAGAAAGTCCCGGACACAATGTAACAGGAATATATCAATCGGGATATTATATTGACGGACTGAAACTGTTAAAGAAATTAGCGCCTAAAGTAAAAACCTTCGCTGTTCTGTCAGATGAATCACCCACCGGAAGATCAATGGTAAAACGGATACAGCATCTATCACGAAAGGGAGAGCTCCCTCTTAAATTAACAGAGGCAGTATCTACTGACAATTATGAAGAATGGAAAACTAAAGTTCTGGAACTTCAGAGAAAAGTAGATGCTTTTTTCATTGCGCAGTATAACGCATTGAAGGATGAAACAGACGCTTATGTGCCTAATACAGAAGTCGCAAAGTGGTATTTGGCAAATGTGAAAATTCCAGAGGCAGCGATCGCCGGACAGTTTGTTAGGCAGGGCATGCTTTGTACTGCGGATGATTCAGGCTATAACCAGGGCTATGACGCAGTGGTTATTGCGCATGATATCCTGGCCAATGGCGCAAATCCTAAGACTTATCCCCCTCAAGCTCCAAAGCGGGGCCCATTAACAGTCAATAAACAAAGGGCAGAAATGCTTGGTATCAAACTTACAGATGAAATGGGGATTGAGAAGTATATAGATAAGGCAAGTGTATTAAAGGAATGATCGGATGAGTGAACGTGGCAGAGGTCTTTCTATATTTCACAAGACTCTTATTATTTTCTTGATATTAATAATCAGCGTCAGCGGAATATTGACTGGAGTATTCTTTTTGTTAAGCAAAAAGTCGTTTGAAGAACGTATCAGGGAACACCTTCTCCAGCAATTTGCCGGGATAAACGCTTTTTTCAGCAGTTATGTAAGGGCGCAGCTGGTAAAGGACCTGAAACTTATATCTTCCAACCCTTCCCTTGATGAGTTCCTGATGGCGGCTGACCTGGAAAAAAATGTAGCAGCAAAGGCAGTGGAAAAGCTCTTTATGGAGAACATCAATTATATGGACAGTTACGAGAGTATTGCGTATGTTGACAGCGCCGGTATGGAAAAGATCAAAGTCATGAACACAGGAAGGTCACAGGAATATCATGATATAAGCGGAAACGGATTTATTACCCGGGTTGAATCAGCAGGCCCGTACGGCATAGCAATCGGGAATTTGAAAACTGACAAAAATGGCAACAAAACATTCCTGGCAGGTATTTTCAAGACCGACCCTGATATCGGCGAGTTTGGCGGAGCAATAATCATAGATTATTCTTTAGAAAGTTTTTTCAGATATCTTGATGACATAAGAATATTAGGAGAGAACCCTATATGGGTTTTTGCGCAGGACAAGGAAGTGATCAAGCAGCCTGATACCGAATTTCTCGGGTTTTATCCGGGCGCACAGCTTTCCGAAGAATTTCAGGGGTCCCCGGTATCATTAATGTCTGATAATGGATTAATTGTCTATAAAGATCTGTCAATTATTTATGGCGAGCCTCTCCTGAGACTGGTGTTGAGCGTTCCAAAAGGACTTATACTGAAAGATATTCACAAAAACCTGAAAATGATTTATCTGGTATTTGTCTTATCTGTGATAATAGCTTCGTTATTGGCTCTGTACCTTTCGCGGCATTTATCCAAACCTGTTATTGAGCTTGCCCGGGCTGCTGTCAGATATTCAAAAGGAGACCTCTCAGCCAGGTTGAATATTACTGCCGGAGGCGAAGTTGGGACACTTATTGATAAATTCAACCTGATGGCTGAAAATCTGCAACAGACGACAGTATCAAAGGATTACGTTGATAACATATTAGGGTCAATGATTGACACTCTTGTGGTAGTTTCTCCTAACGGTACGATATTAAGGACAAATGCAGCTGTAACAAAACTGCTTTTATATGAAGAAAAAGAACTGATCGGTCAGCCTTTTGGAGCGATTATTGATGAAAAAACACCGTTCAGCCTGAACGGGACAGCCAATGACCCCGTCAAAGACACTTCCGGAAAAAATAGAACATACCTGACAAAAGACGGCAGGAAAATACCGGTCCTTTTTTCATCATCTCCGATTCATGACATTAATGGCGTGATTCGGGGCACAGTTTGTGTGGCTCAGGATATAACAGACCGCAAGTACGCGGAAGAGAGTCTGTTAAAGGAAAAGACATTCTCGGAAGCAATAATAAACAGCATGCCGGGAATCTTTTATCTTTTCGATGAAAACGGCAAGTTTATCAGATGGAACAAGAACTTTGAAACAGTTACCGGATATTCGACTGAAGAGTTTGGAACAAAGAGCCCGCTTGATTTTTTTGGAGCAGAAGAGAAGGGGCTTATCACTGAAATAATTCAGGAGGTATTCAGCAAAGGTCAATCCAGCGTGGAAGCGCATCTGGTTTCAATCGAGGGAGAAAAAACCCCCTACTATTTAACCGGAGTCAGAATGGACGGTGATAATGAAGCATATCTCATAGGGATGGGAATAGATATAACTGACCGCAAGAAGGCAGAGCAGGAGTTAAGCGCGTTTGCACAGAAACTTGAACGAAGCAACGCCGAACTCCAGCAGTTTGCCTCAATAGCGTCGCATGACCTTCAGGAA
>CAZNPC010000148.1:0-3709 GCA_964574765.1 uncultured Nitrospirales bacterium
AGATACGCCGCTTTTTCTTCAACCTCATACACTACTTTTGATTATATCTCGTCAAGCATACCTCTGAGGCTGAATGAGTTAAGGGATGTTCTTTCTACCAGGGACAGATACAGGAAAATCTCCGCTCTGCTGGACTATCTTCAGAAACTCAAGGAGATTATTCTCTCCCCAGAAGAGTTCGAGATTCGTGAAGATATTTTCCATAAGCGCCATATAGCCGCAGATATTCCATCAATATACGGCAGTTACCGCGAGGCAAAATTCGACGCATTAGGCCTTACTTTCAGGATAGAATCGCTGGTTAATACTCTTTTTGAGGAACTGATAGAAGATTTTGATCTCAGTTTCATTACTCAGGCCACATTCTACAGGATATATGATTATCTGAGGCTTTTCAGCAGGGCGATGAATATTGACGGCATTCCCGCCAAGGAGCTTGAAAACCAGCTTGACCTGCTGAGAAGATTAATGAGCATAAAGATTGTTACCTTCTCACAGTACCTGGATATTTTCAGGGGATTCACACAGGCTATCCGTAACCTTGTAAGCGAATATTTTAGCAATACCCACAATCAGAATCTGCAGGAAATCGTGGAGCATCTGCCCACTGAAAAACTGCTGCCAAAGTATACCCATGAATCAGGAAGCCGCAGCGAGATGTTCCATAAGATATCAGAGGTCTTTCTCAGAGATCAGATAGCATCTTCACTGGGCATACAGAGGATGGACCTTTTCCTGACGCGTGTTTTAAACACCCTCCATGAACAGGCTGAAAAGCTCCACTCTGCCAATCATTATCTGCTGATTACATATGATCCCAGAAAAATCGTTACATCAATAACAAAGCCATACAGAGACCTTTTTGATATAATCCATCTGGGCAGTAAGAGTCTTAACATAATCAGGATGAAAGACCTCGGACTACCCGTCCCCCCCGGTTTTGTCATAACAACGGAGGTCTTCAGGTGCAGGGAACTGATCGAAAGCTACCTGCCTGCAAGAAAGAATTTCAGGCAGCGGATTGAACGTGAAATATCAGGTCTTGAGAAGGCCACCGGCAGGAAATTCGGTTCTCCTGAAAACTCCCTCCTTGTCTCAGTAAGAAGTGGTTCCGCCATTTCCCAGCCCGGAATGATGGACTCTTACCTGAATGTTGGAATAAATGAAGATATTGTTAATGGAATTATTAGAGAAACAGGAGAGGAATGGTTTGCATGGGACTCATACCGCAGGTTCCTGCAATCCTATGGTATGTCCTTCGGCATTGCTCGTGATGAATTTGATGCTATTATTGAAGGGGCCAAAGAGAAATACAGAGTCATTCTGAAAAAGGAGATGTCCCCTGGGCAGATGAAAGATGTATCGATCGCATATAAGGAGCATATCCGTTCAAAGGGGATTGAAGTCGTAGAGTCTCCTGGGGAACAGCTATACATTGCCATAACAAGAGTATTGAACTCCTGGGACTCTGACAAGGCACAGGCCTATCGCAGAATAATGGGTATTTCTGACGACTGGGGCACGGCTGTCACTGTTCAGGCAATGGTCTTCGGTAATCTTTCACAATTGTCCGGTTCCGGCGTTCTTTTTACGCACAGACCCAGATTCTCCGCTGACAAACTCAGGCCCTGGGGTGACTACACAATAGGCAATCAGGGAGAAGATGTTGTATCAGGGCTGGTAATAACCTACCCCATCTCTGTCTATCAGGCAAAGATGGAAAAGAGGTCGGTGGACTTTGCCCTTGAAAAAAAATTTCCTGAGATCTACCGCTCTCTCAAAGACTGTGCCAAAATATTGGTTTATGAAAACCAGTGGCCACCGCAGGACATTGAGTTTACTTTTGAAGGTCCGGAGAAAAGAGACCTTTATTTCCTGCAGACCAGAAATATGGAGATGAGGGAAAGAAGGGCCTTACCTTCTTTCAAAAGCAGCGTTGGGATATCGGAAAAATTCCTTGGACACGGTATTGGCGTGAGCGGAGGCGCCCTGTCAGGCAGGGCGGTATTTAACCTTGATGATATATCACACTGGAAAGAGACCGAGCCTGAAACCCCACTGGTCCTCATCCGCAATGATACGGTGCCTGATGATATAAGGGAGATATCAGCTACTGACGGTCTTCTCACGGCACGGGGCGGAGCTACTTCCCATGCGGCAATTGTTGCGAACAGACTTGAAAAAACATGTGTTGTGGGCTGCAGGGACCTTGTATGCATAGAAAAGGAGCGAAAATTTACATTAGGGGACAGTACTGTTAACGCAGGAGAGTTTATAAGTATAGATGGTTCTGAGGGTTCTGTTTATATTGGGAAAATGAAGATAAGTGAAAGGGGTGAATAAAATGGGAAAAAAGACTGGACTGAAACTGGGAATAAACGGTCTGGGACGAATAGGGAAATTGATGCTGTGGCATCATGTATCGAAGAAATATTTTAAAGAGATCGTGGTCAATGTAGGGAGGGAGGTCGGAAGTTCGCTGGAAGACATAGCCCACTATATTGTAAGGGACTCAACTTATGGCTCACTTCCGATGTATCTTCACGGCTGTCAATCTGGGGACATCATAAGTGACATAGATGACTCAAGAGGTACGATGATAATAGATGGCACAAAAGTGACGATCCTCAGGGAATCGCGAAACCCCAAAGAACTCGACTGGCAGCGTCTTGATGTTGAACTCGTTGTAGATACTACAGGACAGTTTTTCGACCCAACTCATACGGCAGATGAGAGCAAGGGCTCGCTCAGGGGACACCTCGATGCAGGCGCGAAAAGAGTCATTCTGTCAGCTCCTTTCAAGATAAAGGACAAATCCAAACCCATGCCTGAAGATGCAGTCACATGCGTCCAGGGCATTAATGAGCATGACTATGATCCTGCGAGGCACAGGATAATCTCTGCTGCCTCATGCACTACAACCTGTCTTTCACATATGATAAAGCCCTTGCTGGACAGTATTGGGGCCAGAAGGATTCTTACTGCATCAATGGCCACGATTCATGCTGCCACAGGATCTCAGCAGGTCCTTGACAGGCTGGCCAAAGCCGGCGCCACTGATCTCAGGAAGAACAGGGGTATATTAAACAATATAATTCTCACAACAACAGGTGCTGCCAAAGCCCTCGCTCTCGTTCTGCCTGAAATGAAGCAGATAGGTTTCATAGCCGAATCGGTCAGGGTGCCGATCACAACGGGCTCATTGATCATTCTTGTGGTCAACATCCAGGAAGAAGAGGGGAACGCCTCAATAAACAGGCAGGTGATAAACGATATATACAGGCAAGCTGCGGCTTCCCCGGGTGGGTACCTTGTTTATACGGACGAACAGAATGTTTCAGGAGATATTATAGCAATGCCGAAGGCCCCTGTCATTATCGAGGGGCATGAGACACATACACGTACAGCAGAAGTAACACTTGATGTGAGCAGGTTAAGCGGTATAAATAAAGAACTGCTAAAGGACATGGAAGATACCGAGGCCAGAGTACCGTTGACACAGGCGGTCATTTACGGCTGGTATGACAATGAGATGGGTAACTACGTTAATATGCTCGGAGAGATTACTCAGACAATCGTCGAATCATAGTAGTAGCGTATTAAATTATTATCTATTCAACAAACTTGAATGCGTGCCAGCATTGACTTCTACTGTTAGTCCTCATTTAAAAAATCTCACAGGTTATTGATAATATGATGGAATCGTTAT
>CAZNPC010000149.1:0-3663 GCA_964574765.1 uncultured Nitrospirales bacterium
AGATCCTGAATGACTATATAGAAAAAATGGAAGGGTTTGAACCGAATCCGTTTAAAGAATTTTAAGTCAGGGCTCAGCGGTCAGCGGTCAGGGGCCGGGAAAAATACAGATCCCTGATCCCTGAAAACCGAACCCTGTTTTTAAGGAGGTATATATGGCAGATGCAACAGTAGTAAAACCTGATCTGGATTTTGTAAAAGGTGTTATTGCGGCAGGCGGAGAGTCTTTAAAAAAATGCTATCAATGTGCAACATGTTCTGTTGTATGCAATGTAACACCTGATAAAAACCCTTTTCCAAGAAAAGAAATGATCTGGGCGCAATGGGGCTTAAAGGATAAATTCAAGGGCAACCCTGATGTCTGGCTCTGCCACCAGTGCAATGACTGTACAGTATATTGCCCTCGAGGCGCAAAGCCGGGTGAGGTGCTCGGCGCGATCAGAAAGCAGACCATTCAGCAGTACTCTGCGCCCGGCTTTCTGGCAGGACTTGTCAATAACAAAAAGTTTATGCCTGTCCTGTTCCTGATACCAGCGATAATACTGTTGATCGCTGGAAATTTCAGCATTCCGGACGGTGATGTTATATTTTCAAATTTCTTTTCGATGCATGCTATACAGTTCATTTTCACCCCGGCCCTTCTCTTCGGTCTCGCAGTCGGCATAATGGGTGTAATGAAATTCTGGAAGGACATGAAACAGGCCGGCGGGGTTTCTTCAGGTGATCTTGCGGGAAGCATAATCGGGACAACAAAAGAATTCCTGGGCCACAGTAAATTCAAGGACTGCGATGTCAGCAAAGACAGGTTTCTGTCCCATTTTCTTGTTTTCTACAGTTTTCTTGCTCTTGCCATTGCAACGGGGTTTGGGGTTCTTTATATTGATATCCTTGGTCAGCATTCGCCTTTTTCTTTTGGATACGGAACACCAGTCAAGCTTTTCGGGGTCATTGGCGCAATAGGGCTTTTCCTGGGCGTTTTTTTGATGATCATGAACAGGTTTAAGAATGCCTCCAGGGTCGGCCTGGGAAATTATTTTGACTGGCTGCTGATAACGATCATAGGTGTCATTATGGCATCCGGAATACTTGCTTATCTTACCAGGCTTTCCGGAATAGCAGGACTTGCCTATTTTATGTACTTTATCCATCTTGTTTTTGTTTTCTCTCTTTTTGTTTATCTGCCTTATTCAAAGCTTGCACATATGTTTTACCGCGGTGCGGCACTTTGTTTTAATAAGTATTCAAAGAGGGATACAGAACAAACGACAATTGACAATTGACAATTGACAATCAAAAATTTTAGGAGGGAGGTAGGTTTATGAGCAATATTATTTTATTTGCTTTAATCTCTGGTGCAGTGGGTGTTGTATATGCCCTGTTAACCAGCAGCTGGGTCAAGAAACAGGATGCAGGCAGCGAGAAAATGATATCCATATCAGATGCTGTTGCAGAGGGTGCAAAGGCATTCCTCGCCCGCGAGTACAAAACAGTAGCAATTGTGGCGGTTATATTGACGGTCTTTCTTGGTATTTTCCTTGGCTTATGGACAGCAATAGGCTTTGTCATCGGTGTTGCGGGCTCGGCATTTGCCGGTTATTACGGCATGATGGTCTCTGTGAGCGCGAACGTCAGGGTGGCGCAGGCTGCCCATAAAGGAATACAGTCTGCTCTTACCGTAGCGTTCAAGGGAGGTTCTGTTACAGGCATCATGGTCGTGGGTTTAGGCCTTCTCGGCCTTGCCGGGTTCTATACCATTGTAAAGAGTATGGCGCCTGATCAGGCATTCCACGCACTTATCGGACTGGGTTTTGGATGCTCGCTTATGAGCGTTTTCGCGCGTATTGCCGGCGGTATCTATACAAAAGCTGCTGACGTAGGGGCTGACATCGTGGGTAAAGTTGAGGCGGGTATCCCCGAGGATGACCCGAGGAACCCTGCTGTTATTGCTGACAACGTCGGAGACAATGTAGGTGACTGCGCGGGAATGGCAGCTGACCTTTATGAGACATACACTGTAACGCTTGTTGCCGCGATGCTCCTTGCAAAGACGGTATTCGGCGCTGACAGTATCTGGGTTCAATTCCCCCTTCTTCTTGGGAGTGTTTCAATTATAGCCTCGATCATCGGAACATATTTCGTCAAGCTTGGTAAAAACAAATATATCATGGGGGCTCTTTATAAGGGGCTTGCTGTAGCAGGGCTTCTGGCGCTTGGCGGTTTTTATGTTGTAACCAGGTGGTTCGTCGGTCTTGAGGGCGCGGGCGACTATATGAGCGTTGGAGCAATATGGACAACTGCCCTTATAGGTGTGCTTTTAACCGCCCTTATTGTTGTTATCACAGAGTACTTTACCGGAATGTACGGCCCTGTAAAGTCCATTGCGAACGCCAGCACCACAGGTGACGGCACTAATGTTATACAGGGACTGGCTGTCAGCATGAAGTCCACGGGCCTGCCGGTTATCGTCATTGCGATCGCCATCTACTGGGCTTACAGTTTGGGCGGGGGCTTCTCCGGTAATGCTGTTGGCGGTCTTTTTGCAATCGCTTTGGCAGCGGTATCCATGCTCTCAATGACAGGGATAGTCGTGGCTATTGACTCATACGGTCCGATCACCGACAATGCGGGCGGTATCGCTGAGATGGCGGAGCTTCCTGATGAGATCAGGAACATTACAGACCCTCTTGACGCAGTCGGCAACACAACAAAGGCTGTCACAAAGGGTTATGCCATCGGTTCTGCAGCTCTCGCAGCTCTGGTGCTCTTTGCAGAATACTCAAGGAGCTTTTCTACAAATATTGCATTTGATCTTTCAAATCCCCAGGTGCTTATCGGCCTGTTCATCGGCGGCCTGGGATCGTATTTCTTCAGCGCCCTCCTTATGGAGGCTGTAGGCAAGGCGGCAGGCGGTGTTGTTGACGAGGTCCGCCGTCAGTTCAAGGAATTCCCGGGCATAATGGATTATACGCAGAAGCCTGAGTATGGCAAGTGTGTTGATATCGTTACCCAGAGCGCGCTCAAGCAGATGATGCTCCCGGCGCTCATCCCGGTTTTGCTGCCTATTCTTGTCGGCACGCTGCTCGGTCGTGAGGCACTGGGCGGACTGCTCATCGGCGCTATCGTTACCGGCCTCTTCCAGGCCATTGCCATGACATCCGGCGGAGGCGCGTGGGATAATGCCAAAAAGTATATTGAAGACGGTAATCTCGGCGGCAAGGGCTCTGATGCCCATAAAGCTGCTGTTACAGGCGACACGGTCGGCGACCCTTACAAAGATACAGCAGGTCCGGCCATCAACCCCATGATCAAGGTCATGAACATTGTTGCATTACTTATCGTTCCTTTAATATAGGGGGAAATTACAGAATAAATCTAAAGGGGCTGTCCCGTTCTGGGACAGCCCTTTTTTTATTGGATCAAATAAATTATTGGGGCGCTACGCCCCCATACCCCCGTGGTTTTTCTGTGGCGTTTCACCCACACCCGAGTTACTTTCTTTTACCACAAAAGAAAGTAACCAAAGAAAGGTGGCCCTGTGATTATTTTTATACGGCCTGTTTCTCTCCTGTTCGGTAAACTCTATAAACTCTCCCGACGCATCGGGATCAGACAGTATAGAGTTTTTAACCCTCACAGTCGTTCACAGACCTAAAATAATCAATGG
>CAZNPC010000150.1:0-3638 GCA_964574765.1 uncultured Nitrospirales bacterium
AATGGCCAGCGAATGGTAATGAGCGAATTTATGTAATCTTTTCTCCTTACTTTTAAGTTTCCGTAAGGGAACATTAATCTCTAAAGGGTACATTGAAAAGTAAGTGCCTTTATAACCCCATTGGATTGTTTTAGGTCTGCAAGGTACTGCGAAGGTTAAAAAATAATTCGTGTCTGAACATAGTGAGTTTGAATAATTTTACTGAGCAGGACTGTCCGCCATAGGCGAGATCTCGCCCGCTTGTAGCGAGGCGGAAAGCAGACCGAAGTAGAAACAATCATAGGGTGGACTTTTTTGGTTCTTTTTTAGCCACCAAAAAAGAACCGTGGGTTTGGGGTGCGTAACCCCAGTTTGGGGCATGGGGTGAAACCCCAACTTGTGCAGTTAAATCTTATCCGCCAATTATTGTCTTGTCTTCTTCAAGTGCCTCCAGTATTTCTCTCTCTAATATCGGATAAGAAACAGATTCCCAACTGTCTCCAAAATGATGTGTGATGAAATTCAGAGCCTGGGGGTCATCAGTCTCAATAATAAACGCAATCTTCATGGGTGTTTTTCCAACAATCTCATATCTGTTAATCCTCTTGCACATTTTATGGAAAATTTTATCCCTCCCCTTTCTAAACCATTCTTCTCTTTCCCTGATAATTTCCTCTATTGAGATGTTCTCCTTTGCATCAAAAATAGACAAATAAAGCATCTCCCCTCCTTTTTACCCCATTAGAACCTTATTATTTCTAACGGGGTTTACATGCCGGCTTAAATTGCCATAATAATTTATTTTATTTTAGACTAATGACTATCGGCTGATTCTTTTCTTCCCTCAATAATTTTCTCAACTACGGCCGGGTCAGCAAGTGTCGAGGTATCGCCTATCTCACTTTCCCTGAAATCAACTATCTTCCGTAGAATCCTTCGCATTATCTTTCCGCTTCTGGTCTTGGGAAGTCCATCCACAAACTGTATCCCGTCAGGCTTCGCAATAGGACCTATTTCCTTTCTTGTCTGGGCAATAAGCTCAGCTTCCAGATCTTTAGTGCCCTCTACGCCGCTGTTTAAAACAACAAACGCATATATACCCTGTCCTTTAATATCATGTTTAAAACCAACTACAGCGGCCTCGGCAACTTTAGGATGAGCAACGAGAGCACTCTCTATCTCGGCAGTTCCAAGCCTGTGCCCGGACACATTTATTACATCATCGATTCGGCCAAGTACGACATAATCTCCATCACTATCGATCTTTGCGCCGTCTCCGCTAAAATAATTATCCGAATAGTATGAGAAATAAGTCTCCCGATACCGTTCAGGGTTTCCGTAAATGGTCCTGGCAATGCCCGGCCATGCACGTTTAATGACCAGTGAACCCTCTTCGTCTACAGCAGCAGTGGAACCGTCTGCCTTCATTATAGATGGCTCTACTCCAAAAAACGGCCTTCCGGCAGCTCCCGGCTTCATAGCCACTGCTCCCGGCAGCGACGAGATAAGTATCCCCCCTGTCTCAGTCTGCCACCATGTATCTACAATGGGGCATTTTGCCAAACCTATGTTCTTATGGTACCAGAGCCATGCCCCGGGATTTATGGGTTCACCTACAGAGCCTAAAAGTCTGAGACTGCTTATGTCCCTCTTTTTTGTCCACTCATCCCCCTCTTTTGCCAGGGCCCTCACTACAGTAGGAGCAGTATAAAAGATGCTCACCCCGTATTTTTCCACTATTTCCCAATATCTGTCAGGTTGTGGGTAAGTAGGTACCCCCTCAAACATAATACTTGTTGCTCCGTTACTTAGCGGGCCATATACAATATAAGAATGTCCGGTTATCCACCCTATGTCTGCCGTACACCAGAAGGTATCCTCCTCATGATAATCAAAGATATATTTGAACGTGACTGAAGTATAAAGAAGATATCCTGCAGTTGTATGAAGCAGGCCCTTGGGTTTCCCGGTGCTGCCGCTCGTATACAGGATAAAAAGCGGGTCTTCAGCGTCCATTTCTACAGGCTCACATGATGACGAAATATCTTCTTTTTTCAGTTCTTCTTCAGCAAACAGATCTCTGCCCTCTTTCATGTTTACGCTGATGCCGGTCCTTTTGAATACCAGGCATTGCTTTATGCTTGGTGTTTCTTCCATAGCATTGTCAGCGTTCTTTTTGATCGGAATTACCTTCCCGGCTCTGAACGAGCCATCAGCAGTAACCAGTATCTTGCCTTCGCTGTCATTTATCCTGCCTTTAAGCGCAGAGGCGCTGAACCCGCCAAACACCACACTGTGAATTGCACCTATCCTGCTGCATGCCAGCATGCCGACAGCCAGTTCAGGAATCATGGGCAGATAGAAAACAACCCTGTCGCCTTTCTTAACACCAAGTTTCTTTAGCAGGTTTGCGAACCTGCACACAAGACGGTACAGTTCCTGGTAGGTGAAGATTTTATTCTCACCGTTTTCCCCTTCCCATATTAATGCAGCCTTGTTCTTTCTGTGAGTTTTTAGATGCCTGTCCAGGCAGTTGTAGGAAACATTTAGCTTGCCTCCTGTAAACCATTTGATCTGAGGTTTGTTGAAATCACTATCTGTTACTTTCTTCCATTTCTTGAACCAGGTAAGATTTTCTTCCGCCATTTCTGCCCAGAATCCATCGGGATCATCAATTGATCTTTTATATAGTTTTTCATATTCTTCGATACTGCCGATATGTGCCTTATCGCTGAATTCTGCTGATGGAGGAAAAGTCCTCTTCTCCGACATCAACACTTCAATAGAATCTTTTTCTGACATACTTCATCCTCCTTTGAGATAGTTAGTGAAATGGATAAGCGGAACAAAATATACAGTAAAATGATGCGAGTTATGATATTCACTTGATAGATAAAACTTTTATTGTTATTAAAATAATTATAGTCTCTACAAAGATTCCAGAATCTCAAAGAAACACTTCTTTTCATCAAGGTTGAAACGGCCGCAAAAATCATATGGATACTCAACAACAGCACTGGAAGCAATATCAAGACATTTTACAAGGAGAGACTCACGCAACGCATTATTTGCTTCAGTATCTGATGAAGAAAGACGGACAGGCGCAACCAGTAAACGAAGGGTTTTTAAAAGCTCAGGATCAGGCCTGTTCTTTAGATAATACAAAACAAAATCATGAGCAATATCAAAGGTCAGGACTTCATGGTCTGCCAGTTTGTTTACGTGGTCTACATGTTTATGAAGATAATCTTTAAGAATATCAACTTCGCTTGCCTGTGCTTTGCCGTCTGACCAGATCATTTCAATGAGGGGTATTATATCGATCAGATAGATATGGATACCTTTAATTCCGTGCTGTTTTAAGTTTTTTAAAGCTTCTTCACGGATCATTGCGGTTTGCTTGTTCATATCATCCCCTCAACTGATTACGATGAAAAAACCTGCAATATTATAACATTCAAACTGTCTAATTATCTGTACAAATCAAGAGTTGCTTGTTCAGTAATCGTAAACACACTATTTACTTGTTCTAAAATCAATATAGAGTCGTTATTTTTTAGAGTCCCATTGATTATTTTAGGTCTGTGAATGACTACGAGGGTTGAAAAATAATTCGTGTTTGACCCCCACTGCTTCGATTTGCGAAGCAAAGCGGTGGG
>CAZNPC010000151.1:0-3625 GCA_964574765.1 uncultured Nitrospirales bacterium
TCATTAATAAAAATATTATTTTGATGCCCCGCCTTGTAGGCGGGGAGCTTCACTATTTATTTATATCCATTTGATTAAATCTAATTTAATTCGCTAAAATATGCGTCCATGCATAGCATGGTCTATTGCACTTGGTCAGTTTGATTTTAATCCGTATTATTTCCTGAAAAAGGTGGTATCAATAAATGGAAAAAGAGTGCAGGAAGATACTTGATAAATATCACAGAAACGATGGTAACGTAATATCACTGCTGCAGGATATGCAGGAGAGTTTTGGATATATCCGCGAAGATGTTGTTAATTGGTTTTCAAAGGAATTGAATATCCCTGCAAGTAACTTCTATGGTGTGGTAACTTTTTACGCGCAGTTTTATCTGAAACCCCGCGGTAAAAATATTGTCACGACCTGCTGTGGCACGGCCTGTCATGTCAAGGGCTCGGGTACAATCATTGAAAAGGTAAGGAAAACTCTGAAAATCCCGGATGGTGAGACTACGAGTAAAGATGGCAAGTTTACTATTGAGAGCGTTGCATGTGTAGGAGCATGCAGTATCGCTCCCGTCTTTATAGCAAACAAAAAGGTGTATGGCAAAATGACCTCTGACAAGGCTGCCAGAATAATAGAGGAGGTCGGAAATGGTTAAAGCGAAGAAGGCAGCGAGCAACAAAACGGGCACTAAACCGGTTAATCCCGACCTGACTATCAGGGTCTGTGTAGGAACGGGTGGTTTTGCGGCCGGCAGTCAGGAGGTCATGGATGAATTCGGCAGGCAGCTAAAGGTCCAGGGGATAAAGGCATCAATTGCCAGGAAGTGCGTCAACAAAACAGGTTGCCGGGGGTTTTGCTCAAAAGAGGTTCTTGCAGATGTTATCATCAACGGTAAATCAGAGACATACCAACTCCTTACCCCGGACAATGTCAGTCGCATTGTGAGTGAACATATCATAGGCGGAGAACCGGTTAAGGAGTGGCTTGTAGGGCCTGAATACCATGCCTTCCATAATAAGCAGACAAAGATACTCCTGAAGCAGTGCGGCCAGATAGATCCGGAGGACATTGAGGCATATATTGATATCGGCGGTTATGAAGGCGCCAGAAAGGCGCTGTCGTCAAAGCCTGAAAAAGTAATAGATACGGTCAAGGATTCAGGCCTCAGGGGAAGGGGCGGTGCAGGTTTCTCCACAGGGCTGAAGTGGGAGTCTTGCCGCAAGAATAAGGAGAAGACAAGATACATCATCTGTAATGCTGACGAAGGAGACCCGGGCGCATTTATGGATTGTTCCATTATTGAGGGTAATCCGCATTCTGTCATTGAAGGGATGATTATCGGAGGCTATGCAATAGGCGCAGCTACAGGATATATTTATATACGTGCGGAATACCCGCTCGCTGTCGAGAGACTCAGGATCGCACTTAAACAGGCAAGAAAAAAGAAGTTTCTGGGCAAAAACATTTTCGGGAAAAAACATGATTTCGACCTGAAAATAAAGCTCGGCGCAGGGGCTTTTGTTTGCGGTGAGAGCACTGCACTGATGTTCTCCATTGAGGGCAAAAGAGGAATGCCGAGGCCGACTCCTCCCCGCTCTGTCAATAAAGGACTATGGGAGAAACCTACTGCTCTCAATAATGTTGAAACCCTTGCAAATATTCCCTTGATAATGCTTAACGGCGGCAAATGGTTCGCATCATTCGGCACCCCCGGGAATACGGGGACCAAAGTATTCTCTCTGACAGGAAATGTTAAAAATACCGGCTTGATCGAGGTGCCGCTTGGAATATCCCTGAAAAAAATTGTTTTTGATATAGGCGGCGGAGTAGAGAAGAAGAAGAAGCTGAAGGCCGTTCAAACCGGAGGGCCTTCCGGCGGCTGTATTCCGGCTTCTCATATCGACATGCCTGTGGACTTTGATTCATTGAAAAAGGCAGGCTCAATGATGGGATCAGGCGGTATGGTGGTGATGGACGATACCACCTGCATGGTTGATATGTCGAAATTTTTCCTCTCTTTCACCCAGAATGAGTCCTGTGGTAAATGTGTGCCATGCAGAATTGGTACAAAGAGGATGCTTGAGATATTGACCAGGATCACTATGGGGAATGGGAGGAAAGATGATATAGATCGCCTTCTTGAACTTGGAGAAACCATCAGGAAGGCTTCCCTATGTGGACTCGGTATGTCAGCTCCAAATCCTGTTCTCTCAACGATCAGGTTTTTTAAGGATGAATATGAAGCGCACATTATAGAGGGTAAATGCCCTGCCGGCGTATGCAAGGCTCTTCGTCAATATACAGTCAGCGTTGAACTCTGCAAGATGTGCGGCAAGTGCTTCAGGGCATGCCCGTCTGAAGCAATTCAATGGGAGAAGAAACACCCTGCATTTCTTGATAAAGACAAATGCATAAAGTGTGGTGCATGCTATGATGCATGCCCGTTTGACGCAATTTTATAAAAAGGGTCCGAGGATTCAAGGATTCGAGGGTTCAAGTGAAAAAATAAATTCCATCACTTGAATCCTTGACCCCTGGACCACTTGAATCCTGTTTTTGGGGAGGTTACATTGCCGGAACAATTAAAAATAACAATTAACGGAATCCAGGTTTTTTGTAATGAAGGAGAGACGATCCTCGAGGCCGCTAAAAGGGCTGGAGTAAGGATTCCGACACTTTGTCATGACGACAGGCTCAAGCCATACGGCGGATGCAGGTTATGTATAGTAGAGGTCAAGGGAGTTAAAAGGTCTTTTCCGGCATGTACAACCCCTGTCACCGACAAGATGGAGGTTGTCACTGAGAATGATGATATCAGGAGGATAAGGACAAATATAGTAGAACTCCTCCTCTCTAACCACCCGAATGACTGTATGAGGTGCGAGTCGACCGGTGACTGCACGCTGCAGGACCTTTCCTACGAGTACGGAGCAACTGGTGCCAAATTTGCGGGAGAGAGGTGGAACCTTCCTATCCGTGAAGACAACCCGTTTATAACATTCGAACCCAATAAATGCATTTTATGTGGAAGGTGTACGCGTATTTGCAATGAGGTTGTAATGGCAGGGACTATTGAACTTGCGGGCAGGGGTTTTAATACTGTTCCTGATACATCATTCAGCAAGCCCCGCACTATCGAGAACTGCGAATTCTGCGGCCAGTGTGTGTCTGCCTGTCCCGTGGGCGCTCTTACGGACAAGAAGGGCAGGGGAAAGGGACGTTCCTATGAAATAAAGAAGGTGAGGACGACCTGCAGCTACTGCGGAACAGGGTGTAATTTTGATTTAAACATAAAGGACGACAAGGTAGTAAAAGTAACATCAGCATACGATGCTCCTGTCAATCATGGCAATTTGTGTATAAAGGGACGATACGGGTATGACTTCATTCACAGCCCTGACAGGATAACGACCCCGCTTATCAGAAAGGGGAAGAAATTTGTTGAAGCATCATGGGACGAGGCCCTTGAACTCTGTGCAACCAAATTCAGGGAGCTTCTGAAAAAACATGGCCCTAATTCCATTGGCGGCTTCTCATCAGCTCGCTGTACCAATGAAGAGAACTTTTTGCTTTCAAAATTCGTACGCACAGTTTTCAGGAGCAACAACGTTGATAACTGTGCCCGTGTCTGACACG